>JBGAVW010000100.1:0-11818 GCA_044227925.1 Saprospiraceae bacterium
AAATAAATCACCACGGCCAGCGTGCCAGCAGTATTGTCAAAGGCATGCTCGAGCACAGCCGTACATCATCTGGCGAAAAAACACTGACCGATATAAATGCACTCTGTGAAGAATACTTGAGGCTCGCCTATCAAAGTATGCGATCAAAAGATAAATCATTTCAATGCGAAACTAGGTTACATCTTGATCCTTCATTGCCAAATATCAATGTAGTTGGACCAGATATATCGAGGGTGATATTAAATTTATTGAATAATGCTTTTCAAGCGTGTAATGAGAAGTCAGGAAGTTTGAAGATAGAAAGTAATGGAAATTACACACCATTCGTCACAATCACAACAAAAAACCATAGTAATAAAATTGAAATAATCATCAAAGACAATGGCAATGGTATTCCTGACTCAATTAAAGAGAAAATATTTCAACCCTTCTTTACTACCAAACCTACCGGTCAAGGTACAGGCCTGGGATTGAGCCTGGCTTATGATATAGTGAAGGCACATGGTGGTGAATTAAAAGTGGAGACGAAGGAAGGTGAAGGATCAGCATTCACAATTAATTTACCCATTACTTAATATGATATAATGAAATTGTTATTGAAAATATTGCTGCTATTATTTCTGCCTTCATTTGCTAAGGCACAGACTCTTCGCCAAATAGACAGCCTTCGGTTTATACTTCAGCATGCAGCTAATGATACTGTTCGCATGGGTGTTTGTTCCGCATTGGGTGGATGGTATGATGATATAAGCGTTGATAGTGGACTGTACTATTGTCATAAAGGAATAGCGCTGGCCGAAAAACTCGATTTACAATTAAACAAGTCTCTTACCCTCGCATACATGTCATGGCCGCTTATGAAAACCGGCAATTATCCACAAGCACTTAAAGTATTAAACCAGGGATTTAAAATTGCCGAAGATCCTTCCAATGAAAAAAAAGCAGGGTACCTGCAAAATGGACAAAGTCTTCAAAAGTTCCGGCTTTATGTGATCGGCATATTATATGCTGCCCGTGAGAGTCTTTACGGCTATGTCGGTGATTATGAAAAACAAATTGCAGCAACCCGTGAAGCAATACCGTATGCTGAAGCTGCAGAAGATATTTTCAACCTGGCCGGACTATATCCTGACCTTGGCGACTGCTATCTAAAACTGAATAAATTCGATTCGGCACTTTATTATCAGAAAAAGTCGCTGGACTATTATCCAAAATTATCTTTTGAAGATAGAAAATTTGAAGGCAGTACCTACACTTCTATTGGCACTATCTACGAGAAAATGGGAAACACTAATCTCGCTGCGGAAAATTATTTAAAAGCGATACAGCTTAGTGAGCTGCATGAAAATTTCCGGCATGTCGGAAACGCTTGTCTTCAATTAGCTAATCTTTATCAATCGTTAAATAACGCAGATTCCAGTTTTCTTTATGCAAAAAAAGCCCTTGCAGCATTTTCGCAGGGTGGATATAAAAAGGAAGTAGCCATTACCTACCGGATGATCTCAGATTATTATTGGGAAAATAAAAATACAGACAGTTCATTTGCCTATTTAAGACGGGCCACTAAATTAGCCGACAGTCTTGACAAGATAGAAAAAACAAAGCTCCAAGAATTCCAGGTGTCAGCATTCCATCAACAATTAGACTTACAGCAGCAGGAGCAGGTGCGAATTGAACAAGAGGGAAAACAAAAAACGATCGCCATTATTTTTTTGGTAGTTGTCTTCAGTATCATTGGATTCTTACTTTACCGTAACAACCGCCAAAAGCAAAAAGCAAATCATCTACTCCAACAGAAAAACACCCTGATAGAACAAACACTCAACGATTTAAAAGCCGCTCAGAAGCAGTTAATCCAATCTGAAAAAATGGCGAGTCTGGGAGAACTTACCGCTGGCATCGCCCACGAAATTCAAAATCCATTAAATTTTGTAAATAATTTTTCAGAATTAAATCAAGAACTAGCAAATGAACTTGATTCTGAATTGGCTATTGGCAATACGCAACTGGCAAAAGATCTCGTTACTGATATTAAAACCAATTCCGAAAAAATAAACCAACACGGCCTCCGCGCCAGCAGCATTGTAAAAGGAATGCTTGAGCATAGTCGTAAATCTTCCGGTGTAAAAGAACCAACAGATATAAATAAACTATGCGATGAATTTGTAAGATTGTCCTATCATGCCTGCCTGTCCGGTAGGCAGGGTCTTAAGGCAAAAGATCCTAAGTTTAATTGCGAGTATAAATTGTATCTTGATCCCAAACTTCCATTGGTAAGTGTGATATCACAGGATATTGGAAGGGTGTTATTGAATGTGGTGAATAATGCTTTTCAAGCGTGTAAAGAAAAATTCGAAAGTTTGAAATTAGAAAATCAGCAAGATTATAAACCATTTGTAGTTGTCTCTACTAAGTACGTTGCGTCCCTGGCTGCCGAGGCAGGTCGTTGCGAGATTCGCATTTCCGACAACGGCCCTGGCATCCCCGATTCAATAAAAGATAAAATCTTTCAACCTTTCTTCACTACTAAGCCAACAGGGCAGGGTACAGGTTTAGGGTTGAGCTTGAGTTATGACATTGTGAAAGCGCATGGGGGAGAATTGAAGGTGGAGACAAAAGAATCCCGCCCCGATGATCCCCACCTAAATGATACAGTCGGGCAGGCGGACGGACGGGGAGAAGGATGTCAATTTATTATTCAGTTGCCTATAAATCAAAATTGAAAATGAAAATAGTGGTTAAAACCTTTATTTTATTATTATTAATCAACCATGCTTATTCACAAGAGGTAACTAATAATTATAAATCTAAAGTAGATAGCTTGCAATCGTTGTTGAGTCTTACAAATCATGACTCAACAAGGCTAATGCTGCTCCATAGTTTAGCACAAGTATATGCTTATAATTTGCAGATGGTTAAAAGTGTTGAGACTTTACATGAAGCCCAGGAGCTAAATAAAAAATTGAAGTATGCCAAAGGATATGCCACAGAATATCGTACTATAGCCTGTTTGATGTTTTCACCGCATTTTAGTTATTTTGATAATTACGCCAAGTGGAGTTTTAAAAAATTACTGATAAAAGATGACTTTCCAGCTTTAAATCTAAGTTACCCTACTTGGAGTGAAAAAGAAAATAAAATATTTTTAGAAACACGTATAAAGGAGTTACTAGACGCTGTGGCTTTTCTAAAAAGGGTAAACAACACCAAGCTGGTTGGTGTGATGTATGATAATTTGTCCGCAAATAATATGTTTCTTAAAAATTATGACCAGGCGATAATCTATGCCGATTCAACCTACGATGTCTGGACACAATTAAATGAAACGGCTTTGTCTATTTACCCGTTATTGATGAAGAATTTTTGTTATACCTCTAAAGGAAACTACGATAAAGCAAACGAAGCAGAACTCAAGTCTAATAGCCTATTGGCAAAATTAGAAAACCTACAGGATAAAATGATACTCATGACAGAGATGAGTAATAAATATCGGTCTCAGGAAAGATATGCGTTGAGTGTGGAGTATAGTTTAAAGGCATTGGATGCATCTGTTTTCTTTAAAGATACTTTGCAACAGATGGAAAACTACATATACCTGGCTTTTAATTACAGCAGGATGTCTATGTCAATCAAAGCTATAGACTATTACAACAAAGCTATAGAAATCTATGAAAACAGTAAAATTGAAAATGATTTTATTTCCATCACATATTTCGATATTGGTTTTGAATATGAAAAAATAAAAGAATACGATAAAGCAAAAAAATATTTTGATAGTGGCTTTAAAATTTTTCAGCTTAGTAAAAATAAAGATTATATTAATAACGGTCTCTTTTTAAAGTATACAAGCGAAGGAGCAATTTTAATGGGCCAGGAAAATTATGAAGCAGCCATTGTCAAATTATTGGAAACAAATAAATATGTAAAGGATTCAATTTATACATTAAATAATGTTAACTACAGAATAGCGTATTGTTATAAAAAACTAGGAAATTTCAATAGCAGTATACTTTATGGTGAAAAAAGTTTTAAGGGATCGGAATTTGATAAAAAACAGCTTTTAGAAACCACCAAACTTTTAGCAGAACTTTATGAACAAAATAATCAACCCTTAAAAGCATTTGAGTATTTAAAAAAACACGACAAAATCCTATCCGATAATGCAGCAGAAAATATAACTAATAGTATTGCCGATGCAGAAATTAAAGCCATCCTTGAAAAAAGTGATAAGGAAAAACAAAAATTAGTGGAAGAAAAAGCTCAAAAAATAAAGGAAAGTAAAATGCAGCGCTGGCTGATCTTGAGTATTGCCGCTGCCTTGTTTTCGGCTTTAGTCATTCTATATATCCTCAACCGAAACAATAGACAAAAACAAAAGGCCAATCAGGTATTGGAAAAAACACTTTCTACACTCAAATCCACCCAGGCCCAACTCATCCAATCGGAAAAAATGGCGTCACTGGGGGAGCTTACAGCCGGTATAGCTCATGAAATTCAAAACCCATTGAACTTTGTCAATAATTTTTCTGATTTGAATAAAGAACTGATTGAAGAATTGAAAATGAAAAATGAAGAATTGAAAATTGAAAATGAAGAGGTGAATAAATTAATATCTGATATTAATGACAACTCAGAAAAAATAAATCACCACGGCAAGCGTGCCGACGCTATAGTAAAAGGAATGCTGCAACACAGCAGCAGGGGCAATGGAAAAAAAGAATTAACGGATATCAATGCTTTATGTGATGAATATTTAAGATTGTCTTATCACGGATTAAGGGCAAAAGATAAATCCTTTAATGCAATCATGAAAACAGATTTTGATAACTCAATTGGCAACATCCATATCATTCCGCAGGATATCGGAAAGGTCATTCTCAATCTAATCAATAATGCATTTTATGTTGTTGATGAAAAAAAGAAATCAGGAATCGAAAATTATCAACCTACCGTTTTAGTCACTACAAAAAAAATGGCTGATAAAATTTCCATAAGTGTAAAAGACAATGGCAACGGCATCCCTCAAAAAATACTCGACAAAATATTTCAACCTTTTTTTACTACTAAACCGACAGGGCAGGGGACCGGATTGGGATTGTCTTTGGCATATGATATTGTAAAAGCGCATGGAGGTGAGTTGAGAGTAAATACAAAAGACAATGAAGGATCCGAATTTACTTTTGAAATTCCGATCTCCTGATTAATTGTGCAAAATTTAAGAAGGTCGGCTGCAAACCTTCCTCTTATATTCCTTCTTTGAAATAGGATTTTCCAGGCGCAATTTTGTACAGATAGGATGTAAAACATGAGAAAGAACAACATTTTTATTATACATTTAAGACAAGATTAAACAGACCTAATAACTTTCCCAAAATGCAAGCAAAATCAATCCATGCCCAGTCCATACATGAAATTCAGTCGGCTTTAGATGACAGTATGGCTGACGGATTCAAACCTACCCTGGCTTTTGTATTTATTTCCATTAAAAATGATTTAGACGGGGTGATCCGGCTACTGGACCAAGCCGGCGTTCAGATATTCGGAGCTACCAGCTCGGGTGAATTTACTGATGGTAATGTTTCTCATGGATCTGCCGCGATATTATTGATGGATATGAAACCATCCAATTTCAAAATTCTCTTTGATGAATATAAGGATAAGGATCCTGCATCGGTGGCTATGGACATGGCGAAGACGGCTAAAAAGTATTTCAAAAATCCGTCATTCATGCTTTCCGTGAGTATTAATTCAAGGGACGAATCTGAAGTTTTACTGGGTGATCCGGTGCTAAAAGCACTCGAGTCGGTTACTGGTAAAAGCACCAGCATTTGGGGAGGCCGGGCCGGGGATGATTTTATTTTTGACGAGTCAATAGTATTTACAAATAAACATTCTTCTAAAAGAGCGATTATTTTGTTGGTATTGGATGGTGATCAAATCGTAGTCAGGGGAGAGGCAGCATCAGGAATAAAGCCGATTGGAACTGAAAAAACCATCACTAAGTCAGATGGTAAATGGATTTATGAAATTGACCACCAGCCTGCTGCCGAAGTACTTTTAAAATACCTAGGTCTTAAATTTACCCCTGAAGAGGCGGAAGCTTTTTATCCTAAGGAAGGCATCATGTTTAGTGTAAACCGCGGACTGGGGGACCCGGTAATACGCGGTGTGGGCATTTTTAACTGGAAAGACAAATCCTTTTCGTCATTAGGAAATATCATTGAAGGTGAAAAATTTCGATTTTGTCTTCCTCCGGATTTTACGATAGTAGATGAGGTGAGAGAAAATGCAGAACATATACAAAAGCATGAAATCCCGGATGCAGATGCCTTACTCATGTTTTCATGTGTGGGCAGGCTTGGACAATTTGGACCTTTGATAAATGATGAAATCGAAGGAGTGCGCAACGCATTTAATGTGCCTATGGCAGGATTTTTTACTTATGGTGAATTTGGAAGAGCAAACCGGGGCGACAACGAATTTCATACCAGTACCTGCTGTTGGGCAGTGATCAAAGAGAAATAGATTTAATAATACACTATTTATGAAATCAAAGTCAATTCACGGAAATTCTATTTCAGAGATTGAAGTTGCTTTAAGTGAAATCAGATCTGATGGATTTAATCCTGTGCTGGCCGTGGTTTTTGTTTCAGTAAAGCAAGATATTCAGGCTATATCTGATCTTTTTATTGCCCGTGACATCGATTGTATTGGAGCCACTTCGTGTAACGAATTTACAAATGGTCACCAAAGTGAAGGAGGTGCAGTGGCCTTGCTTTTTGAGGTGAACAAAGCTCATTACAAACTATTCTTTGAAGATATAGGACATCGATCCATATATGATGCAGCCGCCGGATTAGCAAAGAATGCACTTGATGCCTTTAGCAATCCAGCCTTGATACTACTTTCAACCTCGATCATCAAAGAGACTGGATCAGTATTAGAAGGTGAGACGATTATCAGGGCATTGGAGAAAAACCTGGGATCAGAAACAAATATCTTTGGCGGCATGGCAGGTGATGACCTGACATTTCAAGGAACTCAAGTTTTTATCAATGGCCGTGTGGGGGAATATGCCATCGCTGCAATCGTGTGGAATGAGGATTTTATAAGGATGTACGGAGTAGCACTGTCCGGCTGGAAACCGATTGGAGTCACCAAAACAATTACCAAAAGTAAAAACAATCTAATCTATGAAATAGATAGCGAACCTGCCTTAAAGACCTATTTGCGTTATTTAGGCGAAGACGCTGATAATATAGATGACAAAATAAAATTTTTTGAAAGTATCGGGATGCATTATCCATTTCAGCTACTACGCAGCGGCAGAGAGCCGATGATGTGTAGTCCAATGGGATATAATAAGGATGAAGATGCCCTGGTGATGGAGTCAAATATCGAACAAGGATCCCGGTTCAGATTTTCTACTCCCCCGGACTTTGATATTGCCGAAGCAGTAATACAAAAAGCAAAAGAAATTCGTGCATTGAACGATTTTGATGGTGATGCCGTGCTTATCTTTTCCTGCGCCAGCAGGCTGTATTCCCTGGGTCCCATCGCCGAACAGGAAAATAATGGCATTGCACAGGTCTGGAATGCACCTATGGCTGGATATTATAGTTATGGTGAATTTGGAAGAGCCATCAATGGTAATCATGAATTTCACTCTACTACTTGCAGTTGGGTGGCATTAAAAGAAAATGAAGGTTTGGGTTTTTAACTATGAAAGTAAAATCAATCAAAGGAAATGTATTTGAAGGAATAAATGATGTTTTGTTCTCAAGCGAAGCCATCAATTCAGGTATATTGCGATCCTGCTCCTCTACTTATATTCTGGTTAATTCCATATTTATTTTGAGGAATTTTCCGAAAACTAATCCAGGCAATCTGCCTAAACTATAACCAATGATTCAATGGCCTAACTGCTCGAAATGGGAAGATAAAAGAGAAATAAAATGACCAGTCAGTTACAATATATACTTGATCTTATTCGTGAATCGAACCAACTCAGCGATGACCATAAAGCAACTTTTGAAAAAGCCCTTAAAGATGCCGATAAAACATTTGAGATCATCAACTTCAAACTCGACCGGACAGAAAAAGTAAAACGTACTACTGCCATACTGCTCGAAGAAACCATTCAGGAGCTCGAATTAAAAAGAAAAGCCATAGAAGACGCAAATGAGCTATTACAACAATCACTGGCAGATCTGAAAGCAGCCCAATCGCAACTTATCCAATCCGAAAAAATGGCTTCCCTCGGTGAACTCACCGCAGGCATCGCCCATGAGATACAAAACCCACTCAACTTTGTTAATAATTTTAGCGAAGTGAGTGCTGAAATACTCGAAGAAGTAACAGAAGAAATCAATAATGGTAATATAAATGCTGCCATCAGTATGGTCAGTGACTTAAAAGAAAATCTAATCAAGATCAATCATCACGGTCAGCGAGCCAGTAGCATTATTAGAAGTATGCTCGAACACAGTCGTAAGTCTGACACCGAAAAATCACTCACCGATATCAATGCCCTGTGCGATGAATACATACGGCTGGCCTATCATGGTCTGAGAGCAAAAGATAAGTCATTTAATGCTGAATATACGTTAGATCTCGATCCATCGCTACCCAATATAATGGTCATTCCTCAGGACATTTCCAGAGTGATTCTAAACATCATTAACAATGCTTTTTTTGCAGTCAGGGATGTCCAAAAACCGTTGGTAAAAATTAAAACATTTCATGAACCGGATAAGGTAATTATAAAAATAATAGATAATGGAATTGGAATACCGATAGAAATAAAAGATAAAATCTTCCAACCCTTTTTTACTACCAAACCCACCGGGCAGGGTACCGGATTAGGGTTGAGTTTGGCCTATGATATTGTTACGAAGGGGCACGGGGGAACAATAGAAGTAGAAATTTCTGAGGATAAGAATACAGTCTTTACCATTCAACTTCCTATATCAGATGCTTAAATTTCAAATAAATGAGTGATCCGGTTAATGCCAATAACAGAGGAGCAGGAGATCTACTGCAGAATTGTTATTATTTGTATCCCACTAAGCTAAATCCATAAAATGAAAAATCGTTTTATATTATTAATATTTTCCTTTACACTCCTTAGTATTTTAAATGCCCGGGAATTAAAAAACAATTATTCGCTAAAAATTGATAGTATTCAACAATTATTAAACAGCCAACTCAAAGAGGATACTATAAAAATAAGGAGGTTGTACGATTTAGCTTTGATTTGCTTTTACGATAGGCAATACCAAAGGGGACTTATTGCTGCCAAACAGGCCCGTCAGCTATCCAAAGACTTGCATTATCTCCCGGGAGAAGGGCTTTATTTTAATTCCATGATGTTATTTCAAAAGGGAAAAATTGCCAACTATTATTATATAGAAAAAAATTGGTTGTTCCCTGACCGTATGAAAAAAAAAGAAACCAATATACTGGAGGAAATCACACCTCCAAAAACAGACCCGGTAAAAGAAAATGAACAGCTCTATCCGGCCTTGAATTACTTTGAAAAACTCCAGGATAAAGAAACCATGGCTAATATCCTTGCGGCTATAGCAGAAAATTATTTCCAGCTTAATAAATATAACGAAAGTCTGCTTGCGGCTGACCAGGCCATCAAATTGTTTAAGGATCTTGGGCAAAAGGCCCCAGCCTTCTGCTTGCTTTTGACAAAAATAGCTGTATTGGAGAAAATGGGGCAGCTAAAAGAGGCGAATGAAGCTGAGGTAGAAACCCGTCAAATGATCGATCAATCAGTACAGATCAGAGAGATAGGTCAGCTCAGCCATATTTTGAGTAGAAAATATTTAGATGAAAACAAAATAGCTTTAGCTGTTGAATATGGATTGAAAGCAGATCAAGCCCTTGAGCAAATGGACGAAAAACAATTGCGTCCACAGACACTTATAAATTTGGGGATTAGCTATAACGTGGTATTATTGAATAAAAAAGCCATTGAGTATTTAATTAAAGCATCGGAACTTCAAAAAGAAACCCCGAGTATACTGGGAGCTGGATTGGAATGGACTTATAATAAAATTGCTTTCACACTAATAGAATTGAGGGAGTATGACGAAGCGAATGGATATATAAAAAAAGCAAAAGAAATAATTGATACCTTGGATGATTCATTCGAAAAACATTTTGATCTTGCTCAACACTTTGATGCCACTGGTCAGGTCCTTATGAGTCAGGAGAAATACGTGGAAGCACTGCCGTATTTTTTCAAGGCAATAAATGTGACGGATACTTTTCAACTTCCTGCCGGACTTGCATCCTACTTTAATTATTACATAGCCCAATGCTACCAAAAACTAGGCAATCTCAATCAAAGCATAAACTATGTTGCAAAGAGTTTCGATTTTGCATCAAAAGATAATAGTCTGGATGGTCGCAGAGTTAGGCTCAAATCGAGTTTACTGCTTTCAGAATTGTATGATCAGCTCAGACAACCATTAGAAGCTTATAAATACCTCACCATATATACAAACCTCAAAAAAGAAATTGAAGAGGCAGATGCTGCCAATAGTTTGGCTAATATCGAAATTCAAGGTGTTTTGGAAAAAAGCGAAAAGGAAAAAAATCAATTAGAGAAAGCAACGTTACTGAAGGAACAGGAAAATCAAAATCAGCGTTGGTGGTTGATTAGCATCGCCGGTGCTTTATTTACAGCTGTTTGTTTAATGTTTATACTGTATCGCAATAATCGTCAAAAGCAGAAAGTAAATAGTGTCTTAGAAGAACAAAATAAAGTAATAGAACACACGCTAAATAACCTTAAATCCACCCAGGCCCAACTCATCCAATCCGAAAAGATGGCCAGCCTCGGAGAACTGACAGCAGGTATTGCCCATGAAATTCAAAACCCATTAAATTTCGTCAATAATTTTTCTGAATTAAATGGAGAACTTGTAAATGAACTTAGTGGTGAATTGGCAATTGGCAATGAGCAATTGGCAATTGGTAATTGGCAACAGGTAAAAGAGTTAATACATGATATAAAAGAAAACTCCGAAAAAATAAATCACCATGGCAAGCGAGCTGAAAGCATAGTAAAAGGTATGCTTGAACACAGTCGTACATCTACCGGTATAAAAGAACCAACGGATATAAATAAACTGTGCGATGAATTCATAAGATTATCATATCATGGGCTAAGAGCAAAAGATCCCAGGTTTAATTGTGATTATAAATTGGATCTCGATCCGAATATGCCATTAGTAAATGTAGTATCGCAGGATATTGGAAGGGTTTTATTGAATATCATCAACAACTCTTTTCAGGCTTGTGCCGAGCGAAGCCTCGGTGCAGTAAATGAAAAACAACAAATGTTGAATAAAAGAAGTGATGCGGTTAAAAGTCAAAGTTCTTATGACCAAGAGTTTGACTCCCCTTCAGGGGGCGGGGGTAAAGAAGGGATTAACATCTTGGTGCTACCCCCAGCCCCTAAAGCCCGCCCGGATGAATTGGTCGGACGGGGGGAGCAGACATCTGTTTATCAACCACTCGTATCAATCAAGACCAGTTACGTTCCCAAAGGGACAAGTGCGTCGTTGCGCTTGCCTACCGGAGAGGCAGGTCGATGCGAGATATCCATCTCCGATAACGGCTCCGGTATCCCCACACATATCAAAGACAAAATCTTTCAACCGTTTTTTACAACAAAGCCTACAGGTCAGGGAACCGGATTGGGATTGAGCCTCGCCTATGATATAATAAAAGCACACGGTGGAGAAATAAAAGTAGTAAGTAATGAAAATGCACAGGGAACAGTATTTATAATTCAATT
>JBGAVW010000101.1:0-11609 GCA_044227925.1 Saprospiraceae bacterium
TAAGAACCAATTTGGAGAGATAAAACTTACGAGGATAAAAGAATAAATGAAAATTACTGGGGTTCCGTTTTTTTCCTGTTCCTGAATATCGCATAGGTCGCCATCGCCAAAAAAGGCATGGTAGAAAAAATGATTTTGTAGTTAAGACTTAGTACGCCGGCCACAAACATAAAAATCAACAATAATCCTATGCAAGCTATACCTATAAAGGTCCATAGCCTGCCTGGCTTTTTCTGAAGGAGTGTATATAATAATATCATCAAACCTATCAGAGGTAAAACTATAAACGGATGTAAAACAGATGCCGGAGCAATAAAAACTTTTTTGAAAACATCTCCTATAGCCTGGTATAGAAACATACTGTTATTGCCACCCCATTCGAGATAACCCAAAAGTGATGTGCAAATCAACAGTATATTTATTAGTTTGTCTTTTGCAGGAGAAACCATGCTATGAGTATAGTCAAAATTAATGTAAATAGGCAAGGTGAATAAAGGACCGGGGCTGATATTGCTCAGTAAATTTAACTATGGTAAATGGAGATCGACTTTAGCAGTTTCGATAACTAGAGTCTGGTGGGGAAATCATAAAATATTGACCCATATTAATTTATTGAAAGAAATAGATAGAGTAAGTGCAAGGATATTTGGTAAAAAAATTAAAAAGGCATGCACTTATAAATAATTGGCTCAAAGGCCAAGCAAAGGCGTAAGTCAGAAAATACAGCATAGACCTTTTCATGCTGCAACTGAAATCAATTAAAAGCTCAAAAGTAAAATCACCGTCAAGCATTGAAGTTAGCATGGAAATCCGACTGTTATGTAGGGCAGCTGAAGAGGTCGGTCCAAAGGAATGCCTTATTTTCTGACGATCCCGAACCTTCGGGATTTGATTCTTTCTTTGGCGGACAAAGAAAGAATGGCAAATTAAAAAAAATTATACTTAACCAGCTGACCCTAATTGATTTAATAAAATACAATCATCCACACTTACCTTTCAGCGGCTACGGCCAACCCCTTCGTAGTCGTATAGTATTTTGCCAGCATATTCGGCACTTCCCATACAGGCATATTTTTTTCTTTTAAATAGCCAAGATATTTTTCCATTACCTGCGCGAAATGGGCCTCGTGACCAACCTGTACATTAGCAGGTATATTTATCCGTATTCTGGTTATTAAATTTTCCGCTGTGAGCCCGGGCCATTGCTGATCTAAAGATTTTAACTGGGCATTGATTTCATTGATATAATTCGAATCGATATTGGATTGAGGTAAAATATACAATGTAGGTTTATAGTTTTCTTCTTTGCCTTGTCGTATCTCAAGATGGGATGTAGATCCTTTCATGATGGAGTAGTGAGTATCTCCGGTACCTTCCGGTGCCTGGTAATTCCAGATCACAGATGTTTTGGCATATACATCATTGATTTTAAAAATGATTTCGCCATTAGAGTATACATTAAGCACTGTATCTGAGGCGAGGCTGCTTTTAAGGTAATCAGGAAAGCCGTTGGACTTGGTGATGGTATTAAATTGGTTCAGACTCATTTTAGTAGGCCATCTCAGCGAACGATGTATCTGAATTTGATTCGTGTCGATGATCTGATCCGGAAAACATTCCCATTGTACTAAATCTACCAGGTGGGTCATCACATCTACCAGCCCTTCGCCCTGCTGCTTCACATCCATAAACCATTGGGGCCGGACCAATACATTACCCGAAACAAATTTGTAAAAATGATGCACACTTTCTTTGGTGATAGCAGGATTTTCGGCTGTACCTTTTTCGAGCTCACCAAATATTGTTTTATTCATGGAAAATATTCGCTGCAGTGCATTGGTGACTTCATACCGCTCGGTCATGATATCGTATAGTTGTACATTTTGTTTTTTTGCTATATCAAAAGCAGCTTTCAGCTTTTCAAAGTCCGCCTGCTGTATGATCATAGGTTTATCGGCAAATACATGTAATCCTGCTGCCAGTGATTTGGAGATATAGTCCGCTTTATTTTTATTATTGCCTGAGATTACCACCAGGTTGCCTTTTTTCTCCGATATCATTTTTTCCAGATAATCGTTGCCGGTATATACTATTTCATTCCAATGCGTAGGTGCCTCAGCCCGGGAATTGTAATTTTTTATCCGTTGCAAATGCAAATCCAGGTCAGACCCTTCGGCTGCATATACATATACATTACTATCTACATCCGGATACATCGATTTTTGAACCAAAGCAGCGTGAAAATGCCCTGGATCCAGGGTGATGATAGATATGGGAGCCTTGGAAACCAAACTCGTTTTTTCTTTATTCATACAGGCTGTACATAAAAAAGCATAAGCAATAACAGGAAATAGTAAACGCATAAATGGGTTGATTGAAATAATCCGGGGCTAAAAATAGGAAAAGGGGGTGTATTTATAATTAATACTATTTTTAAACAGGGCAGGGGCTAAAAAATGATTTGATGTCCAGGAATAGTGTACCCTATTTATCCAATCGAAGTTCCTTAAGGTCCGGCGCCAGATACATAGCTCTTGCCATACCGGACAATAGCAGGTCTTTAGAATAAAAATCAAACGCTATATCCCTTCTGCTGTAACCTGATTCTAAAAATGCACGACACATCTGATCATACTTAAGTTGGGGATGTTTTTCTACAAACAAAGACAACAGCTTCCACCAAAAAACAGTAATGGTTTCGTGATATCCATTGGTTCCGTTGTTTACTCCACCTACACTGAGATTATAACTGATGATGCCGGATTTTATCCTGCATAATGCATCGGATGGATTGGTATTCATGATAAACCATAGCGCAGTAGTGATGTGCGCCTCGTGAGTCCATTTCTCCTTGGGCAATGAATGATTTCTAAAACCATTCACTATGTCTATAAAACTGAGGTTGTCTTCTGTTATTATCTCTTTTATACCTACTACTGACATCAGATATTAAATGGTTTGCGTTGTGGTCTTGAAAGCATAGCACTTGCCTGTGGATCATTGACAAATTCTTCTTTGTCGGGATTCCATTTTATTTTACGATCCAGTTTCATGGCAATATGGTGCAACAGGCAGGCACTGCAGGAGCGATGGGCTTCCTCTACCGGAGCAATAGGATTTTTATTATCACGGATACTTTCAAGCCAATTTCTATGATGATCTGCACTTACTATGAATTTAAATTCGTGATCACCAATTTTTGAACTGAGTATCCTGGGATCAGAAGCATCGAGTGGTTTGGTGCCATCGCTGTTTACCGGATCAGAAGCCGTAGCCCGGTAAGCGCCGCGGGTCACCCATATCCAGCCATCGGTACCTACAAATTTTACTCCATTGGGCAATTCATTGCTTACTATCATTTTCACACCATTGGCATATAATGCTTCTGTTTTGAATATACCATGTACATCCCATAGTCCTGAGGTAGGAAAGTCAGCGTGTCCCCATACTTCTATCGGGCCGGTGAGTTCGGTACCCATACCCCAGTGAGCACTATCTATATGGTGGGCACCCCATCCGGTAATCATCCCGGCGCCGAATTGTTCACATCGCAACCAACCGGGCCGGTCGTATCCTACCTGGGGATGTACCCTGTTTTCAGTATAGTAAACTTCGGGAGTACTTCCAAGCCAGGTATTGTATTGCAGATTTTTTGGTACGGGCATTTCTTTTTCTTCAGGACCTGAAGGGTCACCGGGAAGGCCTACATAAACTTCTTGTAATTTGCCTATGCGTCCGTTTCTCACCAGCTCAGCAGCATATCTAAATTGTGTACTGGATCTTTGCTGGCTACCAATTTGAAATTTAATTTTTCTTTTTTTCACTACATCTGCCATTTTACGGCCTTCGGTAATGGTAAGAGATGCCGGCTTTTGTAAATAAATATGTTTGCGTGCATTAGCTGCATCTATGGCGATCTTGGCATGCCAATGATCGGGTGTGCTGATGACTACTGCATCTATATCTTTGTTTTTTAACAATTCTTCGTAATTATGATATACCGTCACGCCATCATACGCTTTGCCATTTCGTTTTGTATAAAATTCATTAACCAATTTTTTAGCATCGGCTGCTCTGTTGCTATCCAGATCACAGACGGCCATGATCTGTGCGAATTCAGTCTTCCATATGCCCGGCATATCGTGTGTACGCGAGATGCGACCATTACCTATGGCACCAATGTTAATCCTATTACTCGGTGCATTCTTACCAAATACTGAAGATGGCACTATGAAAGGCGCAGTCAGGGCAATAGCCGATTGACTTGTTTTCTTTATAAAATTTCTTCGATTTATGGATTTCATGAGATAATATTATAAAATAAAATGAAAAACAGTGAAATAAAAAAGGCATTACAAAAATAATGAATTTATCATGCAGGTTCATATTAAAAAAATAAGTCCTTGCTTATATTCGTTATATTTACTTGCTATTCGCCTGATTATGAAAAAGTCTCTGTTCGTATTCGTTTTTATACTGATATACCGTTGTATTTCAGCACAATCCTATACCAATCCGATTTTATCCGGATTTTATCCCGATCCAAGCATTTGTAAAAAAGGAGATGACTATTATATAGTTACTTCCAGCTTTGCATACTTTCCCGGTCTGCCTATTTTTCACAGCAAGGACCTGGTAAGCTGGCACCAGGTAGGCTATGCGATGGATCGCAAAGAACAATTGGATCTGACCGGTGCCGGAGTATCGCGCGGTTTATTTGCCCCTACAATAAGATATTATAATAATAAATTTTACATCGTGTGTACCCTGGTTGATAAAGGGGGCAATTTTATCATCAGTGCTGATGACGCAAAAGGTCCATGGACCAATCCTGTGTTTATCCCCGAAGTAAACGGCATTGATCCTTCTATATATGTAGATGATGATGGCAAAGCCTATGTTATGTATAACAGCATACCACCGGATAATAAATCACTTTATAATGGGCACCGGACTATCCGTATGTATGAATTTGATCTCACCAATCTTAAAGTAACCGGGAGTGAAAAATTACTGATCAACGGTGGAGTAGACATCAGTAAAAATCCGGTCTGGATAGAAGCTCCACATGTCTTAAAAAAAGATGGTTGGTATTATCTTTACTGTGCTGAAGGGGGTACCGGATACAACCATAGCGAAGTGGTATTTCGAAGCAAGTCAATAGAGGGTCCATACATCCCATATGATAAAAACCCAATACTTACTCAGAGACACCTGGATAAAACAAGACCCAATCCGGTCACTACTACCGGTCATGCTGATTTTATAGAAACCAATGAAGGAGAATGGTATGCCATTTTTCTGGGTTGCAGACCGTATGAAGAGGATCATTACAATACAGGTCGGGAAACATTTATGACCCCTTTAAAATGGATTGACGGCTGGCCTGTAATCAATCCGGATCATGCAGAAGTGCAATCATCATATCCATTTCCTAAAGTAAATACCAATACCACCTTCACTACGCGCATAAATGAATTTGCTTCCAATCAAAAATTCTTTGACCATTTTGACGCTTCGGTTTTGAATAACCGATATACATTCCTGCGTACCCCGGTGAAAAAATGGTATACCATTAAAAACGGTATGCTGGATATGGAATTACTACCCGATTCCATACAGGGAAAAACCAATGTCGCTATGGTAGCTGACCGGCAAAATAATATGAATGGAATGGTAAGCACACGCATGTTGTTTCAAACCATGCAGGAAAATGAAAAAGCGGGCCTCATCGTATTTCAAAATGAAAACCATTATTATTATATGTGCAAGTCGGCTAAAAATGGCCGGCCTGTGGTAGAATTGTATAAAGGGCCTGGTAAAAACTCTATTCAAGCCGGACCGGTTTTATTAAACTCCATCCCATTAAAGAAAAAAAACAGTGCCATTCTATTTAAAATCACGGTAGATGAAAAGGGCTACTCATTTTATTATGCCCATAAAAAAGATAAATGGTTGCTGCTGCGATCATCTATGGACAGAAGATTTTTAAGCACTGCCACTGCCGGTGGATTCGTTGGCTGTATGTACGGCATGTATGCAACATCCAATGGTAAACCTTCTGTGAATACGGTGAGGTACGATTGGTTTGAGAAAGAATAAGGGATACAGTATACATATGGTTTAGACAACATTTAGCTTCGCTAAATAAGGATTCGGTGGTATAAAACACATAGGCACATAGGTTTAATTAAGGCATCACATAGCCCTAAGTTTATTTGTGCTTTAAACAACATTTAGCTTCGCTAAATCAGGATTCGGTAGTTTAAACACATAGGCACATAGGTTTAATTAAGGCATCACATAGCCCTAATTTTTTTTGTGCTTCAAACAACATTTAGCTTCGCTAAATAAGGATTCGGTAGTATAAAACACATAGGCAAATAGAATTATGCAAGGCATCACATAGAGCATACCTTTGGTTTTTATATGGTTCAAATAACATTTAGCTCCGCTAAATAAGATCGCGGCGATATAACACACATAAGAAGAATAGTTTATTCAATGCATCCGATGGATAATTTTTCTATGTGGTGCCTTACACATCCTATGTTCCTATGTGTTTAAAACGGATGAGGACAGCGCAGCTGGCCGAATATTTATTTCCACGATTTATCCAATTCAATTGTTTCTTTGCATCACATAGAGATTTCTCTAAGTTTTTATAGGGTTCAAACAACATTTAGCTTCGCTAAATCAGGATTCAGTAGTATAAAATACATAGGCACATAGGTTTAATTAAGGCATCACATAGCCCTAAGTTGTTTTGTGATTCAAACTACATTTAGCTTCGCTAAATAAGGATTCGGTAGTATAAAACACATAGGTACATAGGATTAATTAAGGCATCACTAGAAGATTTACCTAAGTTTTTATGTGGTTCAAATAACATTTAGCTCCGCTAAATAAGATCGCGGCGGTATTAAACACATAAACAGAATAGTTTATTCAATGTATCCGATGGATAATTTTTCTATGTGGTGCCTTACACATCCTATGTTCCTATGTGTTTAAAACGGATGAGGACAGCACAGCTGGCCGGATAATTATTTCCACGATTTATCCAATTCAATTGCTTCTTTAATTAATTTTTTTATCGCTTTTTCATTTATTTCATCCACTTTCCGGATTACCTTATAAAAAATCTGTTTGTTTTCCCCTTTGATCAGATAATTCTGTAAGTCGGAGAGCCGATTTCCGTACCAGATGCCAAATAATACTCCTGATTTTATACCGCCCCTTGGTATCGTCGCCGGCCAGACGATGGCAATTCCTTTTTTATTAAAAAAATAGGGTACTTGAAATGAAATTTTTTCTTTGAGATAACCATGGGATGAGTCCAACAGTATTCCTCTGAGGCAATCGGTGATGATCAGCTGATCTTCCGGCAAAAGTGTATACAATTGATCCACCGTTTTTACTTTGGCTGTATCCGGTTGGGCTCGATTCATTAGTATTTAGTGAGGAGGTGTGGAGTGACAGGCATTTATAATAAATTCAAATCCTTACGCCACATATTTACCCTGAATCCACCACCGATATATTTAGTCACATCATCGGGATGGCTGCGATCTTTGCGGTAATATGCGTTTAGATCTAAAAAATAATTGTGAAATAGCTGGTAACTGAATGTACCGCCAAGGTGAATGATCTTTTTTTGTTCTCCTTGAAGAGTCTTAATACCAAAGTCAGCAATTCTTGAATTATATGATTTAAAAATATTGGATCCATAATTGGCGTTGGCAGTAGCATCATCACCATAATTATATATCATAGCATAGGCAGATGCTGACCATTTTACGGTGGGTTGATATCGGATCCGTAAAATAGTTTCTTTAAAATTAGCGCCCAGGGGATGAGCCAAGGGAGTGCTATGATGTCCATAATTTCCTATGCTGTCAAAATGGGCATAGGTATACGGCCTCGCTGTATTGTACTCAAGCTGCACATCCAGCCGGTTTATCCCCAATACATTAAAATATTTGGCACCCAGTTGAAAACCAAATTTATTTCCCCAATATCCATTGGATTTAAACACTTCATTAAACAGGAATTCATCAATAAGTACCTGACCATATACAGATGCTCTTTTTTTAATATCATATCGGGTATTGATACCAAGCATTACATTATCCGGGCTGCCTATTGAACCCTCTATGGATCGGTATATTATTACCGGGTTGAGGTATTGAAATTCAAAATGATCTTTTCTGTGAAACACTACCGATTCGAATATACCTACGTTCCAGTTTTTAAATAGTTGGGCTTGCAGTGTATGTGTAGCCATATACTTCTTGGGAGTCAGTTCGTTGCCTTGCTGAGATGCAGAAGAATAGCTATCTGCATTCAATTCTGCAAAAAGGCTTTGATAATGAAACTTCCATACTCTTGCATTTAATTTAAGGAATAAATATTCATTGGCATAGTCAGATAAAAATACAGACCGGATACCATCACCGATTAAATTAGTACCATGACCAAACTGCACATGAAAATGATTGCTTACTTTAAAACCGATCTGCGCATTGCTCAGAAAATAATCATATCCAATGGGTTTTAGTATAGCGCTTTTGGTCAATAATTTAAAAAAACCTGCACCGGGTACGGCATTAAATTTATTTATTTTATTTCTGAAAAATGCAGGATAAGTAAACTGATTTTCAATAATACTGGTCTGAGCATATATTTTATCATCTAAGCCGACCCGCAGATCAGCCCCCCGCTGATTAGATAGTATATTTTCACCTGCATTGGATTCCCTGCCATATTGAAAATTAA
Source organism: Saprospiraceae bacterium (assembly GCA_044227925.1). Classification (GTDB taxonomy): domain Bacteria; phylum Bacteroidota; class Bacteroidia; order Chitinophagales; family Saprospiraceae; genus JADJLQ01. Next base: position 8,779 of record JBGAVW010000101.1, read on the forward strand.
ACAGCGGATTGAGTCGTAAATAAAAATCCTTTTGATTTACAGTAAGGAGATGAGCCGGTGTGGTATAAAAATAGTGCAGCAAGGCTTTTTCTGACTTTACATAGTGTATGGGATCCGTAATTTGATTTTGTCTCAGCAGATAAAAATTACTGTCGGCAACCTGCTCAGCAGGCAGCGATTGCATGTATTTCCATACCCATTCGTTATTTTCATTGCACAGATATTGAATAAAACTTTTATCCTTTGACGGCAATACGCCCAGGCTATCCCAATACTGTAGCAGATCTATCACATCCTTGCGCATATAGGGTTTGATACTTCGTTGAAAATAAGCCGGGGTACCGAATTGAATACACATTCGCTCTATATAGTATTCCTGATCCGAACCCATGGGGATGATGGTGCTCTGCGTGTAACCATATGAAGTAAATAATAAAAAAGCAAGGTATTTGTATATACGCCCCAATGTGTATCTTAACTTCAAAATAATTTTTTGTAAAGATAGGAATGTTATTACTTATCGAAACTGAATTGCCCTGAATAGTTTTTCTTACCTGCCATATTAAGCATTGGCAATCCATCTTGACAACTCCGTGATTCTCGCCAGGTGATGATCGTCGTGCTCTGCAACAAATAAAAACAAATCGAGTGTACGCATAGGGGTCTTGAGTCTCGGATGCAGTGCGGATTTAAATATGGTTGTTTCATCCAGTGTATTCAGTATGGCCACCGTTTGATTTCGTGTGTTATAAAAATGTTCGATCAGTGACTCTATACTTTTGGCATTGTGGTTGGCAAGGGTAGTTTGAGCATTGGAAAGGTCGGTAAGGCGCATTTCGGCCGCACCGGTAATGATGTCTTCTAGTCTTCCACGCCATAATGGTTCAAGGTCAATGAGGTGCCCTGCATTTTCCTTTATCGACCAGGTATTATCGATTCGGTGTTCAAGGATTAATTTATCTATCGATCTGAGCTTTGACTCCAGTCTCAATGGAGTACCGGATAATCGCTCTATAATAGACGGAAATATATTTTCCGTATGGGCAAATTCAAATTTTCTGTCAAACCATTTTACTTGAGCCATATTTTTTTGATTGAATATTAAATCCTTGTTTTCAAATGGCAAGTTCATTGTTTTTTTAATACCTAAGCACTAAAATTCAGGCTGCAAGAATTCTTTTGAGTTGTAATACACCATTCATTTATCTTTGGGTATTATTAAATAAATGAAGTATTTCTCTATTGTATTCATTCTGAGTGTAGTAATCTATCTTCCTGCACAGTCGTGGGATGCCGGTATCAAAGGGCTGGGCAGTTTTTCTTCTCCACGGGTAGCCGATTTAAACGGAGATAAAGTAGATGATATTGTATTGGGGGTGGGCCGTGAAGAATTTATTCCAACCGATTCAGCAGTGATTGCACTGGATGGAAAAACCGGTAAAATGCTTTGGCACGTTTCGGCCATAGATCAGATGTTTGGTTCAGCTATTTTCCAGGATATTGATAAAGATAATCATCCCGATGTGTTGATATCCGGCAGATCCAGTGAACTGATTATGATTAGCGGCTTTACAGGAAAAGTGATATGGCGATTTGATGCAAAAAATAAAAAATACCGTAATAAACGATTTTTTAATTTTTACAATCCCCAGTGGATACCGGATGAAGATGGCGATGGATTACAGGATATATTGGTATCGAATGGAGGCGATGTAAAAGTAGAGGCTTATGATCCAAAACGGGATCCGGGTTATTTACTGATTATGAGTGCTAAATCCGGAGCTATATTATATGATGCAATAATGCCCGATCGTAAGGAAATATATATGAGCATCACGGTAAGCCCTGCATCAAACAAAAAAGAGCTGGATATAATATATGGTACCGGAGGAGAGACCTTAGGCGGTCATCTGTACAAATGCACTTTATCTGATGTTAAAAAAGGAGATCTATCCAAATCGATTATGCTCGACAGTACTGCTGACAGGGGATATATAGGCCCCGCAGCACGGGTAGATCTAACTCAAGATGGAATCTCTGATATCATCGTAAACGCAGTGAATGGGCGCATGCTTGCCTTCGATGGTAAGTCATTGCAAAAACTTTGGGAAGTAAAAAGACCTGGTACAGAAACCTACAGTTCCATAGCAGTAGGATATTTTAATGGTGATGATACTCCCGATTTATTCGCATCGTATGCACAGGGTGCGTGGCCAAAGCTTGACTGGAGCACCCAGTTTATGGTGGATGGTAAAAATGGCAAAGTACTGTTTGTAGACTCGTTGGGATTTTATCAAAATAGCTCGGGCATAGTAGTCGATTGGGATGGCGATGGGAAAGATGAAGTTTTACTAAGTGTAAATTTTCAGGAAATAAAAAATGGATATCAAAAGTTTTTTTACAATATGCTGGCCCTGATCGATTTTAAATCCAATGAAATACTACAAATTGGAGATACTTACGAAGGTAATAATATCTCCTCTACCCCCTGGGCAGGTGATCTGGATCACGATGGCTTATTAGATATCATCTATGTACATGGTACCAATCTGCGACATACGTATACATTTGATGGCATAGCTGTGCACCGGGTCAGTACATTGATACCTGTAAAAAGGAAGGTAAAATGGGGAGCATACCAGGGATCTGAATACACCGGTTTGTTTGAAAAATAGGCGACGAATCACTATTCTGCCACAAAGGAGACTGGAGAAGTCTGACTCCTACCGAGTCATGGACCTGTTAGAGGTTAATGAAATCAGACCATGCTGTGGTCATTAATGAATTTTATTACAAAGGGAGATCCTTCCTGAAAACTTCGGAGAAGTTTG
>JBGAVW010000102.1:0-11570 GCA_044227925.1 Saprospiraceae bacterium
CATAGGATTTGAATTCGGTTTCTTTCATGATTAGAGCATCAATCAATAAATCAAAATATTTCTGGCTTATATTTATAATTGAAATGGTAATTATTCAAATTTTATTCCAAACATGCGACCTCTACGAGGTCGGGGATAATGGTTGATGAATTTTGAGGCTATAAATATGGGAATCCTGCGGATTCTAAAGATTTGAATTCGGTTTCTACCGGATTAGCGTATCGAGCAATGAATATATTTATGAAAATGGTCCTAGTTATATTAAAAATCGATTCGGTAATTAAAATAAAATTTGTTCCAAACATGCGACCCCTTCGAGGTCGGGGATTCTGGCTGATTATTTTGATGCTATAAATATGGGAATCCTTCGGATTCTAAAGATTTGAATTCGGTTTCGTTCCTGATTTGTGCATTGTGGAAGGAATTCTGGGTTATTCAATATATGACCTATGCCTATTTCTAATTGCATAGTCTTGTTCAACAAAAGTACTATGAATCAAACCTCATTCCTTATATGGCTTTTCCCTGTTTATGATATTAAAACCTGTTTTCATCGTTTTTGTCCCATCAGATAACTCCAGGGTATATTCTCCTGCTTTTATATATGTTTTGTATTTTGTAAAATAAGGCAATTCACTGTCTTGCCGGTTTAGGATCATGTCCCAGCGATATTCATTTAATCCTTTTTTTCCTTCTACATTGGTTTTCCATACCTCCGTATTATTTTTATCTTTTATGGCCAGGCTGATTTGTTTTGCATTAGCTAACCAAAAACTAAAACTAATTTTTTCCACCGTACGATAATCAGGCAGATTGGAAGAAGAACTAAACCAGGGCAGACTGGCCTCTTTTATTGGCAACAAATGATCCTGTTCCGTTGATACTTTATCTGATATCATCTGGTGAATAGGGTTGAGATTTAATTTGTACATGCCACGGCCATGTGTGGCGGCTATTAATTCATTCCTATTTTTATTTATCTCTAAGTCGGCAATAGCAGTGCCTGGCATAGGATTACCCAGGTATGACCACGAACGGCCTGAATCTGTTGAAATGTACACACCTCTTATAGAACCTAAATACAGAATATTTTCATATTTTAAGTCTTCTATTAAAACATGTATTGGTTCATCTGGAAGGTTAGATCTGATATTAGTCCAGCTGTCGCCATTATTTTCTGATACGTAGGCATAACCATGCAAGTCATCATAATTTAGCCCCGTCATAGTAGTATAAATGCGTTCAGGTGAAAACCGCGAAGGGTAAATACTGCGGATATAATTATTAGCTATACCGTTGTCTTTTTCTTCCCAGGTAAGTCCATCGTCTTTACTGATCCAGAAAGCGCCTCGGTCTGTACCAGCGTATAGATATCCTTTTTGCAATGGAGATTCTGCGATATAACCCATCGAAAAAGATTTTTTTTCAGTAGTAGTCGACCGTGTAAGATTCGGGCTAATGACTTTCCAATGATCTCCTCTGTCTATACTCTTAAATACATAATTACCGGCATGATATAAAGTCCTATGATCATAAGATGATATAAAATAAGGAGTGATGTAATTAAACCGTAAGGTATCCTGTATGTTTTTAGGCAGTTCCGGTTGAATATACACGCTGGTATCCGCATTTTTATCGTATCGACTGGCAGCACCATGCTGTGCACTAAAATACACTGTATTATTATCTTCCGGATCTATCTGCGATACACAACCATCACCACCATCCCACGGGTCTATCCATAGATATTTCCAGGGATCAGGATGAAATGGATCTAGTTCTTTTGAAGGACCATAAACAGTGGCATCATCCTGGGTACCACCATAGATTAATCCACTTTTTTGATCAATAGTAATATCGTAGAATTCTCCAGCCGGAATATTATTATAATGCATCCATGACAAGCCATGGTCATAACTTAGATAAACCCCACCATCATTGGCAGCTGCAATATGGTCAGGATTTGCAGGGTTGATCCATAGATCTGATTGATCGAGATGAAAACCACTCGCAGCACTTGGATTCATTCTTGCAACTATTCCACCCAGATTAGTAAAAGTTTTGCCTCCATCTTTGCTGTTTGCAAGTCGTACTCCCAGGCAATATACTTCTTCGTCGTCTTCTGGATTTAAAAACACATCCATAAAATACCAACCTATGACCGACAATAGTTTAAACGGTGTAAGATGTGTTTTATTCCAGGAGATACCACCATCGGTAGTTTTATACAACTCTGCTGATTCTCCGGGAGGATTATGAAGATTATCAACAAAAGCATATGCTTTCAGGGGATTGCTATGAGACACCGCTACACCTATTCTTCCCATTTTATCTCCTGAAGGCAAGCCTTTTTTACATTTTCTCCATGTATTGCCTCCATCACTACTTCTATATACTCCACTGTTTTTTCCATATATACCGGGTTGCATTTCCCACATGGAGGCATACATTATTTTTGGATTGGCAGGAGAGATCACGATATCATTTGCCCCGGTAGAATCATTTATATACAATACTTTTTGCCATGATTTTCCACCATTGGTTGTTTTAAAAAGGCCCCTGTTGTGATTTGTTGACCATAGGTGACCAAGTACAGCAACCAATACGATATCCGCATTTTTTGGATCTATTGCAATTTCGGATATAGACCATGAATCTTCCAGGCCTATATGAGTCCAGGTTTTACCCGCATCATCAGATCTGTACATACCGGTTCCTGGCAAAGTAAAATTTCTCGGTTTCTTTAAGTTTTCGCCGGTACCAATATATATAATGGAGGGATTGGATGGAGCTAACTCTGCATCACCTAATCCAACAGCAGCCTGGTCCTGAAATATGCACTCCCAGCTAATGCCGTGATTAGTAGATTTCCATAGTCCGCCTGAGCCAAATCCAGCATACATGGTTCCCGGATTCCTGTGATCTACTTGTATTATATCAGCCCTGGCAGAATTAAGCATGGGACCTATAGAAACCCAATCGAGATGATAATCCGTATTTTTTTTTAAAGCCTGATATGTGATAAAGGATGATTCGAGAGGCGACCGTATTTGCTGAGCGATGGATTTATGTAAAACAAAAAAGCAAAAGGAAAAAACTATTGTAAAGCAAGGCTTCATATAGTACTCAATTTAATTAAAATATTTTAAACCTGTATGACAAACAAACGCACCTGGACGGGTTTTTAGTTTTGTTATTGCAGCAAGTTGGATAACTTAACTAAATGCAATATGAGTGAATGGGCTTGAAATATAATTTATTTCATTTCCAATCGAATGCCCGATCAACTCGTCATCTTTTCACAGGATAATCCGGGGATTCTATTCTCGCAGATAAAAACAATGCGTCCATCTCTTTTACTATGACAGGATATTGTTTTGACACATCATTATTTTCAGACCAATCTTTAGTCAGATCATAGAGTTCTGTATGAGCGCCATTGCTGCTTCGTTTTATTGCCTTCCAGTTTCCTTTGCGAATAGCCTGGTCAAAACCGCGTTCGAAAAATTCCCAATACAAATAGGGATGTACTGTTTTGTGTTTAGGCTTATGCATAACATCCAGAAATGATTTGCCATTAATCTCTTTTGGTTTTTCAATATTGATGATATCGGCAATGGTAGGAAGAAAATCCCAATTGGCCAGCGGTTCGTCAATCACTTTATGGGTCAAGCCCTTTCCCCATGCTATCGTTGGTACTCGGATACCTCCTTCATACAAATCCCGTTTGAATCCCCTGAGTCCTGCTGTGCTTTCAAATTCTTTTACATTTCTGCCACCTTCCTGGTGAGGGCCATTGTCTGATGTAAAAAATACATAGGTGTTTTGATCGAGTTTTAATTCTTTTAATAAATCTATTAATGCGCCCATATCCATATCTACTTGCCTGATCATGGCGGCTGTAGCGGCATTGGGCATGGATTGAGATGAATAGGTGACACTCATACCGGTTCCTTTTACAAATGGAGTTTCAGTAAACTTACTTTTGCCATTTGCATTTAAAAATGGGGCTATGGCCTCTTTAGTAGGGATGGTCACTTCTGCATGAGGTAAAGTCATAGGCAGGTATAATAAAAAAGGATCTTGCCTGTGATTGCGTATAAAATTTAAAGCAGCATCAAAAATATAGGGGGCGGTATGTTGGTTTGTGTCCATTGGATGGGATTTAGTCACCCCCGTATTGGTTTCCCAAAGATTTTTTACATAAAAATTATGTGCATGCCGATGATGCAGATAACCTAAAAACTCATCCCAACCTTGTTTGTGCGGAGCACCGCTATTGGTATCGAGTCCCAATCCCCATTTACCAAACATACCTGTACTGTATCCTTTCTGCTTCGCCAACCGGGGAATGGTAATATCCATATCACGCAATGGTGTTTCTTTATTTCCGCGTATGTACGCATGGCCCATGTCTTTGCCGGTCATCAGTGCACATCTCGAAGGTGCGCAAACTGTACTACCAGAATAGAAACTGGTAAAGCGACATCCCTCAGCAGCCATACGATCAAGATTGGGAGTGGGTATTATTTTTTGACCATAACAGCCAAGATCGCCATAGCCCATGTCATCTACCAAAACGATGATGATATTGGGTTTTGAACCGGTTTGTGCTGAAGAAGATAAATGTATAAACAGGATGAGGTACAGGCAAAGACTAATTTTGGTTTTCATTGGATTAAATAATATAAAATGTTTCACTAAATCTGACATTTCTAATATAGGTCTCAACTGGGCACATAGAATGCAGTGATTATACACGAAATTCCTCCACGTACTCTGCGCCTCTGCAAGACCAATAACTTTGCTTGCTAGTCCTTAACCTGCCTCTCCAATATCTGGATCATATTACCATCACAGTCTACCGCATTCCTTATTTTCCCTCCACCAATCGCATCGAATACATCACTGGTCCATTCTATTCCTTTGGCATCCAAATCGGCAATAGCCTGATCTAAATTATCTACCCGCAATGCCAGATGGGAATAACCGGGTGTCCAGATCGTACGACTGGGTCTTGCTGTATCATCTTTTGGTATTATTTCCAGATAAGTACCATCGGGTGCTTTGAGCATCCATACCGGTCTATCGGTACTTACCCATTTTTCATATCCAATCACATTGCAGTACCAGTCGGCTGATTTTTCTACATCTTCGGCAGCGATGGCGGGATGATCTATTCCTAAAAATTTCATGTCGGTTTGATTTTGAATTAAAGGATGAATTTACATTTTTTAAGTTATGTAGCGTAAATACTAAGTTTTTATAATGCTCAAAATCAGAATATCGTAGAGGTAATAATATGGAGTGCCGATTTTTGTATTTTAATTATTTAATCACACTTTAATGTGATTTTATTGCAATATTGAGTAATTTGGACTACTTTTGACATGAAAATCACATTATAATGTTGGTGAAAGAGCTTGGTGAAATTATAAGAAGTAGAAGAAAAGAGTTGAAAATCATTCAACCTCACTTAGCCGAATTGGCAAAAGTGAGTACCAATACCCTATATAAACTTGAAAGAGGACAGGGCAATCCATCATTTGAAGTATTGAATAAATTAGCAGAAGTATTGGGCATGGAACTGACTCTTGAAGTAAAAAACCTGACCGCCGGAAAGGAGGAAAAAAATAACTAAATGAGAGAGATTGAAATTTACCGCAACGGAGCATTAGCCGGAACCCTACGGGAAGTAAACCGGCAGCATTATGTGTTTAAGTATGACGAGAAATATTTTATTGACACGAAAAAACCGGCTATTAGTTTAACCCTTCCGAAAACCCAACAAGAATACAGCAGCCCATTTTTATTTCCTTTTTTCAGCAACATGATAGCAGAGGGAGAAAACAAAAAAATACAAAGCCGTCTTTTAAAAATTGATGAGAACGACCAATTTGGATTACTTATGTCAACCGCTAAAGCCGATACTATAGGAAACATTTCGGTAAGAAAACCAGATAACAGATGAGCATACCCAAAATAAATTATTGTCCCGGAACACTGGCAGAGGGTTTTGAAACATACAGTCCTTCGTGTCTTCGAAAATTGTTTTATGGTAAGTCAGTAAGTCATGTGCTTACTATGGCTTCACCGCAACACGATGAGAACACACTCGAGGCATTTCTTGAAAACATAAAGAGAATTTCTCTATCCGGGTTTCAAAGTAAGCTAAGTATGGTCCTGGATAAAAATATATTGAGGCTTACAAAGGAGGGGGAGCAGGGTACTCATATTTTGAAACCCATTCCATCATCCGTAAAGAAAAGAGGTGAAGTGCCGGCCAATGAACACCTTACTATGCAAATTGCAAATCAGGTCTATGGTATACACACAGCAGAAAACGGCTTAATTTTTTTTAAGGACGGCGAACCCGCCTATATCACCAGGCGATTTGATGTAAAAGATGCGAAAGAAAAATTAAAATGGGGGCAGGAAGATTTTGCATCTCTGGCAGGCAAAACCACATTACAATCAAATGAAAAATACGATTACAGTTATGAAGAACTGGGAATACTGATGCAAAAGTATGTTCCGGCCTGGCGCATAGAGATAGAAAAATATTTTTCATTGGTTGTTTTCAATTTCTTGGTTTCAAATGGAGATGCTCACTTAAAGAATTTTTCACTCCTTGAATCAAGTAAAGGAGATTATTTACTCAGCCCTGCTTATGATTTGATCAATACAAAACTGCATGTAGACGATACTGATTTTGCCTTAGAGCGTGGATTGTTTGCAGATGGATTTAAATCTGAGCAATACCAAAAAAACAGGCATCCATCTAAAACTGATTTCATAGAATTTGCAAAAAGAATTGGAGTAGCCAAAGGCAGAATGGATAAATTACTGAATCCATTTTTGGAGAAACAACCTTTACTCCATTCCTTAGTGAATCGATCCTTTCTAAGCGAAGCCAATAAGAGAAACTATTTGCTGATGTATAACCAAAAAAGAAATTATTTACTGGGATAAATTAATTGGAGGGAATATGGCATCATGAATGAAACGATTGATGATGAGCATTAGATTATTATTAGGACGATTTACATCAAACAATTCACCCGTTGCAGGCATAAATACGATGGTCAGTTTGTACCTGTCATATTAAATTAACTCTTGTGAAATACTCATAACTGGAATGGTCAATACCATTTTACCATATATTGGATAGCATCATTTCTGAACAATTAATATTTTATAAATTGTCCTTTCGAATTTATCGGTTAAACCTTCCATTTTTTTCATTACCTCATCAAACGTGTCCTGACTGTTGGAGAAGCTGTACGTGCTTATCTCTTGCTTCTTTGGATGGGTATTCACATTCCCAGGTGTCTTTGGGAGACTCCCCTTCATTTCTGTATTTAACAAGACTCTTCCTACTTCCAGGCCAAGTTTTTTCTAACTTCACTTGAGTGTAGATGGAGTGGATACACTTCCTCTATCTTCCCTTTAATTTTTTACTTTAAAATTATTTATTTCTTACCGATAGAGAAGGGATTTGCTCTTTCTGAATATTGTTCTGTTGGTTTAGGATGTGAAAAGATACCTTGTTCATAGCCTTATTCTATAAAATAAATAGTCCATTAAAACGATTTATTTTACGTGCCATACCTTCGAACCCTTGTCTAATAACACCCAATTTGATGGTTTGTTTTCTATTTTTTCACAAAACGTGATGTTCAGGTTTATTGCTGGTTTTACCATTCTTATTTTTAATCAATTTATAAAATCTGCTATTCCCATAATTAAAATTAGTATACACAAGCTCATCAGGAAATATAATATATAAGTAAAAAATGACCGAAATAATATATTCATTCGATTGCCCTTGTTAAAAAATTGCCAATACGCCACAAGCGCATAGCAAATAGCAATAATTGTTGGAAGTAGCTCCAGTAGGCCACCAGCAATAAATTTCTTTAGAATTGAAAATAATGAGTAAATAATAGCTTGTTGACCCGTTACATACGAATTTACCACTAAGTGTTCGATATAATTTTTTTCTTTACCCCAAAAGCAAAGGAAAGAAGCAAAGGAAAAAACTGGAATCAGTAATAAGGTCGTGTATGCGTAATTCTTCGCAAACCAAGTTAATATTGCCGGAATTTCTTTTTTATGAGAACCTCCTTGTGCAAATCCTGTTATTAAGTCGTGCATCCAGGTATGTTGACCGATCATTTTCGATATAATAAAATAGATGGTCGAAAACGTGAGTAAATACGCAATGGGTTTAAAATGCCTCCTTCTTTTGCCATCCAAATATTCTCGGATACTATTTCCTGGTCTTCTAAAAAGTTGCATTAAAGTAAAGAAGAATCCGCTATCTATCTGAAAAATGCTTTCAGATAATTCTTTTAATAAGCTTGACAGAGTAATTCTTTCAATATTTGATTTTTGCCCACAATCAATACAATATTTACCCTCTACTATATGTCCGCAATTTTTGCATTCCATGTTGTCTTTTTACTTAGCCTAACCATTTTTATTTGCATACAACTATGCGTATATTTTTCTTATAAATTTAGGGAATTATACACAGCATCCCAAACGCCCAATCCATTTTTTAAATGCAGCTCATAGTCTCCCCTTATTATTTTTCTGCTTCCAGTGCTCTCAATTTTTTTCTCGGACCTTCATTTTCCTTTAAGGATAATGCTTTTTTATACTAAAGAATGACCATTTTCTTGCCACCCATTGCTGCAAAATAGCCGCCATACGAGTCATCCACATTAAAGCTTGCAGGATAATTATCCACATTGAGCCTAAAAAAGCATTCTGCTGTTTTATATATTTTCCTGCTTAAAAATCATAACCGATAAAATTGATTTTCTCTTCATCGGGTCTGATCTGGTAAACCATTTTTAGGGATAAATTACTGGAATGGCTTTTATATTTTACTGCCATGACCCTTGTAGTGTCTCTAAAGGCTTTCGTGCTGAGTTTCAGTGGAAAAGAATCAAAGAAAATACGAATGGCATCGTACATGGTAATAAACGGTACAGATCCGTGAAAGTCCTCCGGATAAAAATTACCCCAGTAGCTGAGTCCGTTTTGTTTGTTTTTTGCAGAAGCAGCATTTAATTTTAAATCAGAACGGATATGCCTTGTGTCGACTGAAGTATCTTTTAGGGTTTTTTTATAGTCATTCCTGATTCCATGGTATTGGCAATGCCGAGGTATAAAGCTTTACCTTGAACCCTTTTTTTTGCTAGCGCTTTTTCGGCTTGTTTCAAAAAGGTTTGTTTGTCCCAAGACATACTCGGGTCTTTGCAGATATATGAATTGAATAAATAAGTATGATGAATAAATATGTGCATTGCCAACAAACCACCGAAAGCATATCCGATAAACTTTTTATAAAGTGCTGTGAGGTATGTTGATTCTATAAGCGGCATCAATTCTTTTTCAATAAAAGATATAAAGTTTTCACACATCCCGAAGTATTGGAGGAGGCACTGTCCATCATTGGTGGATCAGCATCAATATGAGTGGGTGTAAGGTCATGGGTATGGTCGGTGTTGGGAATGGCTACTACAATCATTTGGAGGCAAATAGTATTACTGCCTGTACTCAATTGCTGAATCATCCGACCAGAGATGAAAAATGACTGTTTCCGTCTAATACATATACTGCCGGGTAACGCTCTTTGGTATTAACCGGATTGCCTGGTTCATGTACCCATATTTTTCTGTTTTCGCTCAGTATTTTTGATAGAGCACTTTGAGTTTTAGCCGATAATAATGTTTTCACTTTCTACTTTCCCTTGAGAAAAAGCAATATTGGCCAAGAAGATGAATGAAATAAATGAGATCAGCAATTTCATGAAAATGCTAATATGTAATGCTTAAATTTCATTTGTGTCTGTTGTCTTTAAAATGCCTAATGTTGACTCAATTAATGTATAAATATCTGTGTAGTTACCTTTTCAAATTAAAATCACTACCGCTAACCATCCCGCCTTTTGCAAATACGCCATTGCAGTGGGTATACTTTCATTTCATTTTTATTGGTATCCAGATTTCTTCTTCAGAGGTGGGGTCGTTATTTTTATACTTCTCACCCAATACTTCAAAATGAGGTCTATTGTCTAATACATAGTCTGAATTGGGTAACCAGGTTCCTAAAATATATTGATAAATGGAATGATCTGTATTTAAACCTGTATAGTCAAAGACTGCATAAAGTCCTCCCGGTAATACAAAGGTTTCCATTTCTGCCGGGACATTATCAAAAGATGATACTTCTACTGTGGCCCACCTTTCAAATTCGTTAGTTGGTTTAAAGGCTGTAAAATGATCAGGTTTGTATATGACCAATGAAATCAGGTCGTTGGTCAGGTTATTGGTAATTTCCTTTCGTCCTGGCATAAATGATCGCCATAGCTCCCCGATTTTAAAATCGGCAAAACTCATTTGGAGTCTTTTGCCGACTAATTTCTTTTCGATTATGGTTTTGATTGTTGGTTTCATTTTTCGGAGCTGTAATGTGTTCGATAAATTATTGTTGGCATATTTGATTTTTCAATTCGTTTGGTATATTAGTCCAATTTGTTTCACTTGTTATTTTAAGCTCATATCCATATTCTCCTTTAACAGCTAATAAGATTTGTTTATACCAGTCAAAATAGGTCATACCTGTTGGCTTGGGTGAATAAAGAAATCTTTCTTTGGTGTCCCAACCAACCCCTGATGCATCTCTGTAAATAAACTCAAATTTTTCAGTCTTTGGCTTAACAAAAAGGCGTTCTTTGTCATCAATACCGATTTCTATAATATTCTCAGTTTTCATTGTTTGTCGCTTGAATAACACCTGTATCACTTCCTTTAATGCTTGTCACTGGTCCCTTAAATACAAATTCTTTTCGCATCAGCAATTTTAAAAATAGCTTTGTCTGTTAGAGACAAAAAATAGGTTGTAAAGATGGTCTGTAATTATTTGAAGAAATTTTGTTTAGTAATAGTTTTTATAAAAGTCAAATTTAGAAGTAATATAGAGAAAGTTTAGCTGTTCAAAAACTGATCTAACAGGAGCTTCTACAATTTTAATTACAGTTGCTCCGACTTTATTATTATCCAGCGTTCGAGGCTACACACAGGGGCGGATTGCGGACGATTTCCTGTCTAGCCGAAAAGCAGCTTGGGCGGAAAGAGGCACACCGAAAACTACTACTGCCGCGCTTGACGGGTAGCTGATGATACCAGCTGGTTTTTAAAAATCAATATCATTTGCAGTGTTTCTAATATTATCTTGATGTCTAATTCGTTCTTGTTCTTCTCTCTCTTTCTTTAACTTTTCTTTGAGCATTATTTCTGCATGTTGCTTATTTACAGTTTCTACAACAAGTTTTAATGTGTCTTTATGGATTTCCTTCACTTCTTCAATTGTAGTTCTTTCAAGAATTATTTTATTTCCGTTTACATAGCCAATCCCCGGTCTATGTCTCATAGTAAACTGTGGTGGTCTGTCCCAAGTATACCGAAATAGTTCTGACCACAAATTGTCCGGAAGCTTATTTAATTCAAAAGGAACACGATACAATGCACTTCCGGGTGAACCATCATTTAAAGGCT
>JBGAVW010000103.1:0-11453 GCA_044227925.1 Saprospiraceae bacterium
TTTGATATCTTTTACCGCGTTGGGCAGTGGATCAAATTTTTGATAGCTGGAAATGCCGATGGCAAACAGATAATTTTTACCGGTGGTTTTGGAGGTTGATTCCTGGTTTGGCAGTCCACCTACAGCACGATCGTTGGACATGGTTTAAATTGGTTTTAAGAAAATTCTATCTAAAGATAAGTAATTGTATTTACAAAACTCTAATCAGGGAAAATAAATTAGACAATACTCTCTTACATTCTATTATACTGGAACAGCTGCTATCTTTTGCAACCTCTGATCAGGAATATCTTAATTCAAATCGTAAAGATTAATTATAAAAATCGGATATGATTCAAATTACGAAAAATATATTAAAATAAGATTACCGTGCTGTTATTTTTATTCCATCAAAATCATAAATATTTTCTTGCGTAAAACTGAGAGTTTTTACCATTGCCATCAACCAAAAGATATCCCCTTCTTTTACACGTTTTAATTTATATTTCCCAGGTTTATATTTTTAATTTTAAGTTTGTGTTCTGGTAAAAAATATCAGTTTCATTTTTTATTCTCTTATTTATTTCTATTTTTTTGTTTTGAGTGGATAATATTCTATGTTACTCTTTTGAAAAGTCAGCTCATTCTTACGAATTTCTTCCGATATAATTTATTGAAACCGAAATTGAGTTTTTAAGAGCCTAAAGGGTGCTTGATTTTCAAAAAAAATCAGATCAATTTTATATACAAGCAAAATAGGTTTGCTCATTATTTGTGTATCCTTTGTACCGCGGAGATGTTATGGGCAATAACGAAATTATAAACTACTTTAATTCTCCCGGCTTGTACCTCCGCTCCACATTTTTCTCCACATCTTCTTTATAAAACAATACATCTTTAAATTTGCCCTCGGCATACATCTGAGCCTGGTCCCAAAAATGAGGGCTGGAAGGATCACCACTATTACCCCCTGCCAATACGGATTTTGCTTTTATCTTTTTACCAAATTCTACGGCACAGATAAAACTATTACCACTCACCCCATACCTGTTTTTAGTACCCTCAAAACGCCTGCTATTATACGATGGCAACATACCCCAGGCGGCGGATGCAAAAGGGATCGCAATACTGGATAGTTTATCGTTTGGCTTTTGTATCACATCACTATTTATTCGTTGCATTCTGTTGATCCTTCCCCACGGCATCTTCCATGTGCCATAGGTGTCAAATAAATAAGAAAGGGTTACCGATAGTGGCCGCAGCAAATCAGATTGACTTGCTTTCTCTGCAAATAATTTTACCCTGGTCACCTGATCGTCTTCCCCTTCATCAATATATACTTTACGGAGTTCGGATTGCAGTTTTTCAGCCCATTCTATGGCTAATGTGGTGGCTATGGATCCGGTATCAACAGTATAATCCCATGCTTTCAAAATTTTGATTGGCTCTTCCAGGTGCAGGTAGGCATTATCACCTCCATAGCTGTACTCTTCAAATGCTTTGGTCAACGCCGGAATCAAATATTCAAATGCAGCAAGTTTTCTGTCGTACCCCGCAACAATCAATGATTCGAGATTTAATTTATTTTTTTGACTCAATACCCTCACCGCATTTACTCCCCGAAAGTTTTCACCATCTGGAGCCATGTATTTAGGATAGCGATTTTTATCAGGGCTATCCGCACCGGCCACGGTAAATGGAGTGGAATTGCAATTTTGCAACCAACCATTTACAGGATCTATGGAATAAACTGTTTCCTGCACATCATGGACCCCTTTCCATTCATTTTTACTGGTAGTACCATCGACCGTCTTAGCCCAGTTTACAGCTGGGTTTCTTTTGGGCACATAATTGCCATGCCAATAAGCTATGTGACCATCAGCATCAGCATACACCGTATTGTTGGATGTATTTCCTCTGAGGTCCATTACTTTTTTATAATCATCCAGGTTCTGAGCTTTGATTCGGTTCCAACATTGTTGTACTCCATTCAGTGATCGATTATAGGATCGTACCGTAATCCACTGATCTTCACGAATGCCCATGACCGGACCTCTGTGATTGAAATAAACAGGGAATGATTTTGCCGTAATACCATCCGTAGTGGCATACCTGATGATAATTTCCTTTTTTTTAAATGATTTGAGTTTGCCATCCAATTCATAGTAATAGGTATCTTTTTTCTTCGTTACCTTCTCTTTGTAGACATCGGCTACATCCACATTGCAACTGGTATGCATCCAACCGCATTTTTCGTTGAACCCCTGGTATATAAAAAATTGTCCCCAGGTCACTGCACCATAGGCATTCAAACCGGTTTCGCTATTCATATGCACTTCCGGTCTGAAGTAAAAAGTGACATGAGGATTGATATACAACATCGCATTTCCACTTGCAGATTTAGCTGGACCAATAGCAAATCCATTGGATCCGGTAGGTTCTTTAATTTTTTCACTCATGCCGGAAATATATTTTCCAGTATAAAAATGCTGCAGGTCTGCCGCACTTACATCCGCCGTATTGATAGCTCCGATACTACCATCTGTCCAGAGCATTTGATACCATGGCTCGAAACGGGTCAGTAATTTGGGTTTTACATCTCTATGAGTATACAGATAAAAATTAATGCCATCAGCAAATGCAATCAACAATTCTTTGAGCCATTTGGGGCTTTTATTATAGTCCCGTATGGCTTCAGCACTATCTATAATCATTCGAATGTACAGATCGTTATAAATATCTTTTTCACCGTTTATTTCAGCCAGGCGACCCAGCTTTTCTATGTAATTAAGCTCTACCCTGTTAAAATCATCTTCACATTGTGCATAGAGCAGACCAAATACGGCATCGGCATCGGTCTTACCGTAGATATGGGGCACACCATAATGATCGCGAATGATCTCTACCTGCTTGGCGCGGGATTGCCACCGGGTAAGTTCAGCCTGTGCGTTAATGGCAATAGCAATACAAATCAGGAAAAAAGTGAATAGTGATCGAATCATGTATAAATTTATAAAAGGGATTGCATAAAATTGAAATTTTTATTTTGCCTTTTTATTTAAATATCACTGCATCGGATAAGCCTTTAAGAAAAAAAATGATCTCTCTTTATGGACAATGCTAAGCTCGCTTGAACCAAAACTCAATAAATAACTAGTCCTGGATATCAAAAAAAAGCCCGAAGTTTTCACTTCAGGCCTTATTTATTATTTACAGTTTTACTTTACTTCTTTACCGGTGCCGCCATATACTTACCCAAAATTTCAGTTATTTGCTTTTGGAATGCAGGATCCTGCATTTCAGTGGCTATCTTTTGCAATCTTGGAGGTATACTCATATACTGGTCAAAATCCTGTTTAAATCCGGTGCCGTCATTTAAATCTTCAGGACTGAGCGAATTAAAGAATTCAAGATATTCTGCTGTCTCATTTGCCAGTATCAATGCCTGCTCTTTGCATTTGTCTAACTTACTCATCTGATAATAAAATTCCACAAAGGTCAATCGCTGAGCATCGTATTCAAAATTCTTTTGCGGGAATACCTGAAAGTATTTATCATTTAAATCCTCTGCTTTTTTCATTTCACCATCTTTGATCAGCTTGTCAATGCCTCTCATAAATGCAATGCGCATAGCTGAAAAGCTCGGATTAAAGCTGTTTTCAAACGTATGCATCTTGTACTTATCAAATCCTCCCCAGGCGAATTTTTTAGTAATGTTTTCGTAAATTTTTTCCGTATTTACTCTTCCATAGCCATATTGCCCAAACCGGCCATCCTGTGGTGACAATACAGGCACTATGCGTGCACCCATGCCTTCTACTTGTGTATAATTATTTAATCCAACTAATTTATCCAGGTTGGCTGTACTGGCGAAATAGATGGGTCTTTCATACAGATTGGAAGTGATGATATCCAGTACTGCCAAATCATCTTTCATCAAATAATTACCTGCAAAACTGATTTCTATTTGACTGACCACATTCGTATCATTGGCACTAACCAGTCCGGATGCAATAGCTTTGGCTCTATCTATTGGAATGGATACTTTTCTTGCCGGTATATAAGTTTCTATAGACTGACCACTTTGCAATGGCAATGGATGCTTTTCATTTACAAACTTGAGTACATCAGCTGCATTGCGCGTCGTTTCTTTTGGGTCATTTATATACAACTGCATGCGACTATCGCCTCTGTAATTTTCTTCAGAGATGGATAATTTTATTGGTGCTGATTTATTTACCCTTCTGCGTACCTGATTGATATACCAGTCTACAGCAATCAAACTTAGATTGACGACACGTACATCCGTGCGTATTCCTTCCATTTCCTGGGCATACCAAAGGGGATAAGTATCATTATCACCATAGGTAAATAATATCGCATTTGGAGCACAAGTCTCTAAAAAGTTTATCGCATAATCTCGCGAACCGGTGAGATGTCTTCTGGAATGATCATCTATACCCTGGGTGCCCATGATCAGCGGGCTTGCCAATCCGAGTGCGGAAGCCACACCTACAGGTATCAATGAATTCATTTTTAATTTATCAGCTAAAAATTTGTACAATGGTATTATCCCCATACCAACCCACATGGCAAAAGTAAGGAACGACCCTACCAAGACATAATCCCGCTCCCGGGGCTCATTAGGTGGTTCATTGGAATACACTATAATACCTAAGCCTGTCACTACAAATAACATAAGCAAGGCAAGAAAATCTCTTTTACTGCTTTTATAATGCCACATCAAACCCAGTATTCCCAATATAAGAGGTATGAAATAATATTTATTTCTCCCTTCAGTAGTGCGCATACGAGTTGGCTCTTTATCCATATTATAAAGCATGGCTTCATCTATAGGTTTGATACCGGAAAGCCAATGGCCGCTTTTCTTCACCCATGGAAAATATCCCTGGTCGAAATTGGCTCTTCCTACAAAATTCCACATAAAATACCGCTGGTACATCCACCAGACCTGATATCGGAAAAAGAATTTAAGGTTTTCTGAAGGTGTAGGTTTGGTCTTACCATCCATCCAGTACTGGTATAAAGTCGCTCTGTCAGAATGGCCCATCCTGGGGAAAAACTTTTCATCCGAAGATCTATAAATGGGAGTATACTTTTTATCCACTACCTCATAACGGTCGCCTACCCTGCCGTACCTGTCTTCTGTCTTATAATCAATGGGACTGGAATTATAATATGGTCCCTTTAATAGCGGTCTGTCGCCATACTGCTCACGATTAAGATATGGTATCAGTCTCATAGCATCTTTCGGACTGTTCATATTGATGGGTGTGTCAGCATTGGCCCGGATTACGACCACCGCAACGGTAGAAAATCCAAGTATCACCAATAGTGAAGTAACAATAATATTTTGAATACTGGCATTGGATTTTTTGTTCGCATATCGGATACCAAAATAAATTCCGGCTCCTATCACGAGTATAAATGGAATAATCCCGGTGTGAAATGGCATTCCAAGGCCATTGACCATCATAAAATCGAATGCCGCCCATAATTTTGGCAAGCCCACGATGACCAATTTTTGGTATAAAGCCAATACCACTACAGATCCTACAAGAGCAATAGCTGCCCCTGTCAAATTGTGATTTTGAAATCTTTTGTAATAATATAAAAGACCAATGAAGGGGAATGCCAGTAAACTTAGCAAATGCACTCCTATAGATAATGCAGCAACAAATAAGCACAATACCAGCCATTTTTCATTTTGTGCATTACTTGGCAGGTAATACCATTTTAATGCGGACCAGACTGTGAGGGCAGTGAAAAAGGTTGACATACCATATACCTCACCTTCCACCGCACTAAACCAAACCGAAGTACAAAAAGCCCCTGTAAGTCCGGCTACCACACCGGAGGCTGCCAGCAACCAGCCTTCATTGGAGTCAGGATCTCTATCTCTGCCTACAAAAGAAAGTTTTGCGAGCATGATTGTACTCCATGCAAAAAAAGTACAGGCGAATGCTGTACACATACCCGACATCACATTGACAGCAAAAGCCTGGGTAGAAGGATCATTACTTACTATGGATCCTATCCATGCAAACAGTCTGCCGACCAACAGAAATAATGGTGCCCCAGGCGGGTGCACTACCTGTAGTTTGGCGGCCCCAAGTATAAATTCACCGCAATCCCACAAGCTTCCGGAGCGCTCAGCACAATAAAAATACACCAGAAAGGAAATTGCAAATACCACCCAGCCGGCAATATTTGATTGTTTACGGAATGAAAACATAAAATGCTTTAAATGAAATAAAAAAAACTTAATGGTTTAAAGTAGCGCAAAGCTAATAAATTTGTGGCTCTGAACTAATTCATTAAGAAAACTTTATATGTTTAAATTACTGTTACTTGGCGGAATCATTTACTTTGTGTATCAATACATGTGGAGAGATAATTCCCTTACCATCAAATCAAAGTCGACACCCTTTGTACAGAAACCAACTAAAGACAAACAGGAAATAATAGAGGATGCCGAATTTACCGAAGAAAAAGAATGAGTACCATATCAGATCATATATTAATCAACAATCATCACTATATCGCATTTAATAAGCCGGGAGGTATGGCTGTACAATCTGTACAAAACAAAGATCAAAGCCTGGAAGTACTCCTGCATCATTATTGCAAAACCCATCTGTTTTTGATACATCGGATCGATCAGCCTTGCAGCGGGCTCGTTTTGTTTGCCAAAAAGAAATCCACCGCACAATATTTCTCAGAAGCCCTGCAAGACCAAAGTATCCAACGGACTTACCTTGCTGTTACCAGTGAAAAACCATTGGAAGCTGAGGGCACGCTCTTTCACTACCTTTTTGCTCATAAAAAAAGCAATAAATCATTTGTAGTGGATGAAAATCATAAAGAGGGCAAAGCGTCCAGCCTTGATTTTAAATATCTATCCATCACAGAATCAGGCAATCATTTGATCGAAATAAACCTCAAAACCGGGAGACATCACCAGATCAGGGCTCAGCTGGGAGCTATCCATTGCCCCATTCTGGGAGATCTAAAATATGGATCAAAGCAGAAAAGGGATGATCAAAGTATAGCACTGCATGCATGGAAAATAAAATTCAGGCATCCGGTAGATAATAAAATCATGGAGATCACCGCTCCGCTGCCTGAAAATGAACATTGGGCAGCCATCAAACAAATTATAGCAACTAAATAAATTCAAGATGTCAGAAACCAGAACAGATGTAAACAAACTCGGTGAGTTTGGACTGATCGATCATCTCACTCAACATACCGTTATATACAATCCAGGTACAATAAAAGGGGTCGGCGATGATGCCGCGGTGATTGATGCCTCAGATGCATTGACCCTGGTTACCACAGATCTCCTGGTAGAAGGCATTCATTTTGACCTTGCTTACACTCCACTTAAGCATTTGGGCTATAAGAGTGTGGTGGTGAACTTGTCTGATATCTACGCTATGAATGGCATTCCAAAACAAATCACGGTAAGCATTGCCTTATCGAATCGATTTAGTGTGGAAGCTATGGAGCAATTGTACGAAGGCATTCACCTTGCCTGTAAAAACTATAAAGTAGACCTTGTAGGTGGAGATACCACTTCTTCACCAAAAGGCTTGCTGATCAGTATTACGGCCATTGGGCAAGCATACAAAAACCAGGTAGTTTACCGCGATGGCGCTCAACCGGGTGATTTGATATGTGTGACAGGAGATTTGGGATCGGCTTATCTTGGGTTACAATTATTGGAAAGAGAGAAACAAATTTTTGAAAGCACTCCGGGTATTCAGCCGGAACTAAGCTCAAAATATACCGAATTGCTGGAAAGACAGCTAAAGCCGGAAGCGAGGAGGGATGTAATAGAATCATTTCATAAACTCAAGATAAAGCCATCGGCCATGATAGACATTAGTGATGGGCTCAGCTCCGAGATAAAACACATTTGTAAACAATCCGGGTGTGGAGCATTGATTGAAGAAAAATTAGTGACCATACATCCTATTGCAATGGAACTGGCACTGGATTTTAAAATGAATCCCATCACCTGTGCACTCAATGGAGGTGAGGATTATGAATTGCTTTTCACTATCAATGAAAAAGAGTTTGAGCAAATAAAATACCTGCCTGGATTTTATGTCATCGGCGAAATCCGCCCTGCATCTGATGGTACAGTTTTGATGACTACCGGAGGAAAATTTGTGCCATTGGAAGCGCAAGGCTGGACTCATTTGTCGTAGGCTATTGGTAAAGACCCATTGTTTATTGCTGTATTTCTAACTATATTCATAGTGCAATGAGAAATCTTATTTTATTACTAATAGCTTCCCTTTCCTTTGCATTAAATGCTCAGCGGCCGGATCCTCAATCCATTCTCGAAAAAATCCATTCCGCCACTAACGATACTGTCAAAGCATCCTCCTATTTTGAGCTAAGCCAATTGATAAAATACCAGGACCTGGTATTAGCAAGGAAGTATGCAGATAGTTCAAATCAGTTTTATCAAAAAATAAAATATCAAAAGGGAATACAGGAGCGAACCTATGCAGAAGCAGGCTTTTTACTCATGGAAGGAAAATACAATGAGGCTATTGCAAAAGCATTGGAATATCAAAAATGGACTTTAGGTGCAAAAGACCTTGAACGAGAATGGTATGCTGTGAGTATGCTGGCCAATTGCTATCGTGAATCGGGGCGCTACGAAGACGGAATAAAGGCATCGCTCAGAGGTATTGACATTGGTATAGAGCTCAGAAGGGAAGATGAAAATGGATTTTTTTATAATGAACTAGGTAACCTGTACTCTACCCTGAAGCAATGGAAAACAGCCAATATCTATTTTCAAAAAGCATATGAAAATGCAGTAAAAACAAGGTTTTTGCCTGGTCAAAGTGTAAGTCTTCGAAATATAGCTCAAAATCAGATTGAATTAAATGAATTCGATTTCGCTACAGAAAATATAAATAAAACTTTTACTTTAGATAGCCAGGCAAATTACCATATCGGGGCATGCAGATCATACCAATTGCTGGCTAAAATAGAAGAGCGGAAAGAAAATACGGATAAAGCTATAGAGATTTATAACCGCGCATTACTGAAACTCGAAGGGGAGTCAAATGAAAATGACTACGTAATAGTGTATCAGGCACTGGCAAGAAATTACCTGAAAAAAAAGCAGTACGATCAGGTGGGAAAGTATCTGAACCTGGCTAATGAAAAAATAAAAAATATAGACAATGCTGAAGCAGCATCCGAAAACCTGAAATTAAATGCCGAATACTTTGCCCAGTCAAAAAAATATGAAGAAGCTTTTAAGACCCTGAATCAATTTGTTGAAAAAAATGAAAAAGAGCTGAATGAAAATATCACCAAACAAATCACCGGGTTGAATATCCAGTTTGAAACGGAGAAAAAAGAAAATCAGATTGCATTATTATCTGCTGAAAAAGAATTGGCAGATCAAAAACTTAAATCCGCCCGTAAGCAGAATACAGCAGCAGTGATTACAGCCATTCTTTTTTCCATATTATCTTATTATATCTACAGCCTGTGGAGGAAAACAAAACAGCAAAATGAAGTAATTAAAAAATCATTGTCAGAAAAGGAAACCTTACTTAAAGAAATACATCATAGAGTAAAAAACAATTTACAGTTTATATCATCACTGCTAAACCTGCAAGCCCGGCACGTAGAAGATGCAAAGGCCATAGCCGCTTTGCAGGAAGGGCAAAACAGAGTGAAGTCGATGGCATTGATCCATCAAAACCTGTATCAGGAACAAAACCTTACCGGCATAGAAGTAAAAAAATACCTGGAAATCCTGATCAAAAATCTTTTTCAATCCTATAATATATCACCGGAACGAATTCAACTCGAATCAGATATAGATCCGCTAAACCTCGATGTAGATACTATGATACCTCTTGGGTTGGTACTCAATGAATTGATCAGCAATTCATTGAAATATGCATTCCCGGATGAAAAAAATGGGAAAATAGGTATTCGCTTAAAAGAAGAAAAAAATATGCTTTTACTGGAAGTACGCGACAATGGAGTAGGCATTTCCGAAGCATGCAAAAATCAACTGGGCAAATCATTTGGATACAGAATGATTAATGCCTTTTCGAACCAACTGGATGCAAAACTCAGAGTAGAAAATGATCATGGGACAGTAGTGTCGTTGCAGATCAAAGATTTTAAAAAAGCGGCATAGTCAAAATTCACCTCTCAGGGTAGTAATTAATTTTACTGGCCCTATTAGATTTGTTTGAGTAATGAGCAATATAAATATTCTGATCATCGAAGATGAAGCGATCATAGCCGAAGACATCAGCGATATGATCAGAAAAATAGGATACGAAGTAGCAGCCATCATTGGCAATGGTGATAAAGCACTGGATTACCTTGGATTTCACTACCCTGACCTGGTACTGTGCGATATCATGATCAAAGGCACACGCGATGGCATCCAAATTGCAGAATGGCTCAGGAAAAACCGGCAGATTCCCTTTTTGTTTCTTACTTCACTTACTGACCGGGCCACTTTAGACAGGGCCAAAACCACATTACCTTATGGATATATTGTAAAACCATTTGATGAAAAAGACCTGCTCACCTCCATCGAAATGGCTTTATATAAATTTAGCCAGGAAATGGACTCTATGAAACTCACGCGTGAAAAACTGGACTCCCTGGCATCTGAACCTCTTACCGACAGGGAATTCGAAATACTAACCGAAATGATAAATGGATTGAACAATGAACAAATATCAAAAAAAGTATTTCTTTCGAACAATACTATAAAATACCACACTAAAAACATTCTATCCAAATTTGAGGCGGCCAACAGGGGCGAAGTAATGCAAAAAATAATAACCAAATGGATGACCAAATAGGGCAAAACAATAAATTTACAGAGCATGATAAATCTATCTGCTTCGGTGAAATAGATATAACTAATCAAACCATGATGGCAGAGTGGATAAAAGGTGAATTAATGGAACTCGATACTATTTTAGTTGAGAGCATGCGCAATACGAATTCAAAATAATCTACAATTCCTATCCATTTTGCATTTGCTATCCAAAATCAGAAGATGGCTTTAGGCTGGTTATTGGCAATACCCATCAAATTCAACGCTATTTCAATAGAAATCAATTATAAAACCACTACTTTTGAAAAAAGAATGATATTATTATTATGAACTTAAAATTAGTATTTCTATCCATATCCATTTCACTTGGTCTTCTCTGTTCTGTCTCCTGTACAAAAAGTAAAGCGGAAGATTGTACTGCAAAAGCGCAGAGTATACAACCTGCCGTGAATACCATGAACAATGCAGCTATAGCTTATTCTTCCAATCCTTCTGCTACAAATTGTCAAAATTATAAAAATGCAATTCAAGCCTATATCAATGAGGCACGGAGCCTGGTATCCTGTACAGGATTAAGTTCTTCAGAAAAAACCCAATATCAGCA
>JBGAVW010000104.1:0-11235 GCA_044227925.1 Saprospiraceae bacterium
AAAACCGCCAGCTGGTATTGTTTGGTATTGATTCTGTGATATTAAGGATCAGTTTCCTGAGTTCTATAAGGTCAAGGCTGGTTATTTCTTTGTCATTATTAATATCAGCAGCAACATAACTGTAAGGATCAGAAAAGGGTTCCAAGCCCATGAGGTGTCGTTGTATTTTGAGTATATCGGTTGTAGTCACCCCATTCGTAGGGTCATCATTGCGTTTTGCCGTAAGGCTTAATGTAGATTTTAATGGAATATTGGTAAATGCATATTGACCGCTGGAGGTGGTTTTATATCCCGGATAGAGTGTATTGGTTAGCGCCTCCACAACAGCATTTTCAATTTGTACATCAGCCTTCGTTTTTACAGTACCGGAAATACTGCCCGCTATACTTTTAGCATTTTCACAAACGTTTCCTGAATTATCCTGAATATCTAAAAGAGTACGGCAAAAATCAGAATTACCCGCTTCGTCGGTTACATATATATCGACCGGCAAAGTAAAAGCAACACCATTGGGTATGTTATTGCAATCAAATATCCGGCAACTATCCTTTACCTCTTTGCCAAAATGAAATTTTAGTTTATCATTTGGAGTACAATTATCAAAACTTCCGGCATTCAGATCTTTCGCCCATACTTTTATACTCCCTGTTGTAGGCATCACTACGGTAGCAATACCGTGATAACAATAGGGTGTGGGTTTTTTACAGTCTTTTATTGTCAATATAAATGAAGTGGTATCTTCATTGCCACAATTATCTTCCACTATTACATGTACCAGTGATGTACCTACTTTCTGTGTAGTAGTCAGTGATTTTACATTAGAATTGGATTTATCAATACTGCTTTTATTGTATCGTTTGGCAGCCAAATCACCGGCAGAAGGATTTTCATCCAATTCGTACCTGTAGGACAGAAATTCATTTTTAGAGCAGTTATCACTGGCACTAAATGGTATATGAATCGATTGAATGAAACAACTATTGTCGTAAAAGCAAAAAGTAGTATCCTCTATGCTGATTTCTGGTCTGATCGTATCTTTTACAACGATGATTTGTATATAGGTCATATAGCCATCACCGTTATCTTTTACATGACGATATACGCAAGGTCTTTTTACGATATCTGCCACGTTTCGATCGTCTACTATGACTTCCTGATCTCTTTCATGTTGATTGGGATTATACTTGCACCAGTCTACGATTCTCCAGGTCCTTACTATTTTGAAACAAGCATCGGGCACGATATCAGATCGCTGATCTTCATAGTTTACACCTACTAACTCACATTCATCGTCCATGATGATTGGTCTGCCGATGGCATCCGGTGAAATATCTTCAGCATTTCCACAGATGGATAATTTATCAGCAGGAAACAATACTTCAAAATCAGATCTGTGTTTAGTAACTATTTTTTGATCGACAGTCACCTGGTTACCACATTTGTCTTTCGCATTCCAGGTTCGTTTTATCCAGCCATTACCGCATTTATCAAAAAACTCCTGATCAATGCTATCCAATTTTGGATCTATCCAGCAGTTATCCCAGATGTAGAACTTGCCTTCAGGTGCTTTACTGATGGGGGCACCACTTTTTAAAATCGGACTGTCAAACCTTAGCTTTGGATTGATTTTTCCTGCTTCATCATTTTTATCCAATATCAGCCAACTGCGGCAATATATTGGAGACCAGGATTCTTTGGATTCGCAAGGTATTGTATTACCATGCTCATCATGGGACGGATTGTATACATTGCAGCCATACCATCCATAATATTTGTTTACTTTATCTATTGTGTCTGTGAGGATAGCATCATTTTCTAAGGAGGATTCTATATAATTATAAGGTTTGCCGTATTGGTCTGTGCAAGTCAGATCCTTGCCATTGTCTTCTGCATAGCTATTGTCTTTGCATTGGGCGTATTCGTAGATATCGCCTTCTTTGGATGATACATTATCACAATACCAGAATTTGTCTTCAGGGTCTTCTGCTACAGGTGGCGTTTTGTCGTCAACCAGCATTCTGATCATACAATCATGGTATAACCGTTTACTACAAGTATTGCCCGGGGCATACGCCAGGTTGCCAAAAGTACTTCTGGGGTCATAAAAAAATGGGAAGCAAATATCGGCGGCGATAGGGTAGCCGGGATAAGAAATCAATTGAATTGCACCGGCGTATCTGGGTTTATAATATTTCTTTACATCATCCAGGAGCTCAGCTATTTTTTTATCATGGTCTTTAATGCATAACCAGGGCCAGGGTTCGATGCAATAAGTACTGGTTTTGTTTTCCCATTGGTAATTATGCCAAAGCATAAATAAAGGATATGTATTATAACAAAACCAGGAATGGGCACCACACGCGTACACATGCTCATCCAGTCTCGGAATACCACAAGCCTCGTATACCCTTAAAATCAATCTTACTTCTTTGCATTCTGTTAGATCTATATAATCATTAAAAACATAACAGTTGATCCAGTTTTCAATGATTTCGTCATATTGAGTTTTGTGTTTCCAATATTCTGCCGATCCGCAGGACTTTTCCAGTTGACTGCTGTATTTTGTTTTATATGCTTCGATGGTATCCATATTGGCTATTGCAAAATGCAAGATATCACAACAGTTGTCTTTGCTGCCGTTGTCCAGATCCCGTGCATAAATTCTGCTCCAGCAGGTCTGTGGATCTATGGTGGTCTGTGCTACTTCTTTGCATACTGGATTAGGGGGTGTATTGTCAGTAACGCAAATTAATGCAAATCCCGAGGCATCCGTTTTTAACTGACTTACTAATTTTCCTGATGAGGCATTATATACTTTTATTGGACTTTTGGTTTGATTGTAGCATTGATCCTGAGTATTTATTCTCACCACATGGCAATTTCTTGGCATCGTTACATCTTTGATCACATCATCAATCGCGGGATCAGAAGTAATAAAGAGGGAATTGAAAAAAGTATAATTGTTTGGATTGCCGGGTAGGTTAAAACATTCACCCGGAGCTCCATTTTTTACTATTTTTCCGGACTGGCCAGGTGCACTGTATGTCACAGAATATCGTTGAGTTACTTTTGAACAATCGGATACCTTGAGGCTGTCTATACAAATTTGTGCATTACAATCGTGCGCATTTGTAGCTACATCTATGCGGTACCCTGGGAAGTCCACATTGTATCTCGAATCTCCTATATTGAATGGTAATGAAAAATAGGAACTAACAATCGGCGGGGTTTTGTCTTCGACTGAAATGTATTGTATGATCAGTGAATCTTTTCCTTTACACCAATCGGCTAATCTCCACTCTCTGCGGATCTTAAATCCATTGCCGCAAATAGGAAAGGTAAGATCGCTGTAGGTGATTAATAATTTACATAATTGAACACTGGGAGGATACATGGCAATGCAGGTATCATCTCTAAAACATTCATTTCCTACCCAACGGAAAACGCTGTCAGTGATATAGGGCACTACCCGTAGATGGGCGGGAATGCATTTTTGTAATGCCGAGCCAAAAGTATCTCGTTGCTGTAATTCGATCAGTTTTGCCGGGCTAGGGTAGGATGGGTCATTTACATTGGAAGAAAAAGAAATCAGATCAAAATTAGATGGATCTGTTACAGACCCAGTATTGCCTTGTTTTTTACAGGATATGAGGCAGCTCAGGGTTATCATATCAGGACCTTTGACGAGAGAAAAGGAATCTTTTCTGATATTCAATGTATCATGACATGTACCGCTGTTTCCCCATTTGTCAAAGGTTACAATTTCACGGATTACCTGCCCGGTGATACCGGGTACTGTGCATCCGAAATCGGTATATTTTAAATCCGTAATTATTGATTTTCCTTCCTGTGTGCAATTATCGATAATTTGATTGGCAATTTCGTTGATCTTGGAGTATTGGAAACAAGAAATGGTAGCGGATTTACATCTGGGTAAGGGAATAGCTTTATCTTCGATAGTCACGTAGCCCCAGCATGAATTTGCACCGTTTTGAACCTTGTAAACAAATGTATATCCAATGTGTGATGCATCTACTGATTTGCCATCGAGCGCATTGGTACCAAATGGATAATTTAAATTAATCGAATAGGAGTTGCAAGTAATATCGGGATTTTTTAGAAAATCTGTAGGATCAAAAGTCCTTTTGCAACTGTCTGCACGCAACGATGCATGTACTAAATCTGAGCAAACGAGATTGCATACCTGTGCATGTATAGAGGAAACAGAAAATAAAAATGCACTTATAAATACAAAGTAACTAATCGTTTTTTTCACGGTGATTATGAATAAGTTATTAGCTTAAAATTATAATGAATACAGGCAAAAACCGTGCTTAATGACTTACTATTTGAAATATTGATTTAACTTATTTAATTAGATTTTAATATGATTTGATTAGGCTTTAGATATCATATTTTTATATTATCTAATATTATTTAATATGAATAGTTAAAAATAAATAATCATTGCTTTACAAAACAAAAAGAGCCTGGTATATCTACCAGGCTCTTAATCAAGACAACATTTCTATCAAAAAGATCAATTGTTAATTGATCAAGTCCGTTACAGATTAATCAACTAAAAGCATTTTCTTAGTATCTCTGAATGATTTAGTTTCTAATGTATAATACAGTACACCTGCTGCACTCAGTTCGGCTCTGTTGAGAGTCATTCTGTTTGCACCTTTATTGCCATCGATAGAGTATGATCTGATCATTTTACCGGTTACATCGGATATAGATAAAGTCACAGTTTCACTCTTTGGCAAATCAAAACTGATTACTGTCTGACCTTTGAAAGGGTTAGGAGTATTTTGATGTAAAGCATACGAAGAAGGAGTAGATTTTGAATTACTGAATTCAAGGCCTACATTCAACAAGCTGGTGCCATTAGCAGTATTTGCGTAAGCTTCAGCCCTGGTAAATCTGGAATTGATTCGGATCGCTTCACTTAGTACAGTATTTTTAGTCGCTTTTACTTTGATAGTGAATAAAGCATCACCGTTGGATACTGAAGCAGGGTTGGTACCATCGCTCCAGCTGGTGGTGAGGTAACCCTGATTTAATTTGCCCATTCCAAAGTTAGAAGCATCTACTTTCAAAGCACCGGATTTAATATCCACTATAGAAAGACCAGTTACCTGCATAGAGAATTGATATCCTTCTACTTTGCTGAAATTATCAGATGTAAAAGATACCGTTGTTTCTTCACCGGCTTTTAATACTTTATCTTCTATCTTGAATTTTAATGTACCTGCTGACTCTCTGGCTTCAGCACCCAACAGGCTGTGTGCAGCTGAAGAAGAATTTACATCACCAATTTTTACTCCGATGAAATCTTTTTCAAGTTCTTCTTTGCTCAATTGAGAAATGTTTAAATATTCAGGGATGTCGGCAGATAAAACATTCGATACTTTTGTGAAGTCATACGACTTGGGCACAAATCTCCAGCTGGTGTTATTAGGCAATTTATCATAAATAGTAAGGATAAGTTTGCGTAATTCTACCAGGTCTAAAGCAGTAATGTCATTATTGCGATCCACATCAGCAGCGATCATCTTGTAAGGAGAGCCTAAAGACTGGCTACCTAATATGTGTTTTTGTATCAATACCAGGTCTATAGTACTTACCCCATTCATCGGATCATCATCTCTCTTTGGAGTGATGGTGTAATCCTGGGCCAAGGGAAGATTTTTGAATGCATATCCTCCTTTATTGTCAGTTTGATAAGGAGCCATATTTACAGCACTCTTGATATTAAGAGTTACTTTTTCTACTGCTTCTTTGGTTTCAGTGGTAATTATACCGGCAATGGATGCAGCAGATGATGCTTTATCTGCACATATATTGCCTACACCATCCTGGATCAGGATATAGGTACGGCAGAAATCTTTATTTCCGGCCAGGTCAGTAACCCATACATCTACAGTTACCAATTGTTCAATACCGTTTGGAATATCAGCACATGTAAATGTTTTTCCAAGTTGTGTTCCTTTGTCATCAAAATGGAAGGTAAGAGAACCTTTGGCTGTACAGTTGTCGTAAGAGCCTGCATTTAAATCACTTGCCCATACCTGTACTTCTCCACTGGTAGGCATCAATACTGTTGCTATACCATTGAAACAATAAGGAGTTGGTTTCTTGCAGTCTTTTACCGTAATTACAATCGTAGTGGTATCTTCATTTCCACAGTTATCTTCTGCGATTACTGTCAACAAATGAGTTCCATCTGTAACCGTGCTGGAAGTAAATGAAGTTACATTTCCTTTTCGGGCATCGATGCTGGCTGCATTATATCGCTTGGCAGTTATATCCGCAGAACTTGCATTGGCATCCAATTCCCATCGGAAGCTGATGGCATTAGCCGGAGTACAATTGTCAGTAGCTTTTAGTGGTATATTTAATCCGGGTACAGTACAGTTAGCGTCGGTACCTGTAATTACACATATCACGGTATCACTGATATTCAATACCGGAGCTTTTTCATCAACTACTTTTATGATCTGAGTATAAGTAATATAACCATCACCTTCATCCTTAAGGTGTCTGTATACACAATATCTGTCATCTATATCAGCCACCTTTCTGTCATCAACTATGACTTCCGGATTTCTGCCATGCGCATTAGGATCGTATTTACACCAGTCTATTAATTTCCAGGTACGTACTATTTTATAGCATGCATCAGGAATGATATCGTATCTCACATCTTCATAGTTTACTCCAACCAATTCACATTCGTCATCCATGATTATAGGTCGTCCGATTTTATCCGGATCTGTATTTCCGCCTTCGCAGTTTAATACGGTATCCGCCGGAAATTCAACTTCAAAATCAGATCTGTGTCTTAAGATGATTTTCTGATCACACACAATCGTGTTTTCACATTTGTCTTTTGCAGTCCATGTACGTTTGATCCATCCATTTCCGCATTTATCCACTATTGCTTCATCTTTTTTCTCAATGGTTGGTTTTGCACAATTATCCCAGATATAAAATTTACCTGCACCTGGAGTAGTGCTTCCCGGATTACCGGCAAAAGCAACTGGCTCATCAAATAAAGTATACGCATCAAATTTGCCTGCTTGATCGGTTTTATCTAAACATAACCAGGTATGACAGTAGATAGGGGACCAATCGTTTGTTTGACACTGCTCTATTGGATCGTGATCTCCACCATGAGATGGGGCATAAATATTGCCGCCATACCATCCAAAAAACTTGCCGGTAGGATCATTAGCGTCAGTCAATGTGCCGTCATTTTCTTTTACACATTCTATTTCTTTATACGGATTGTAACTACCGTCTTTCCAGGTCTTATCTGTAAAATTATCAGTAGTATATGAATAATCATGACAGGCCGTCTTGGCATATTCATATTGTTCTCCAATGACACCATCGCAGTAAGCTACTTTATCTGTAGGATCTACACATACAGGTAATGATTTATCATCAACCCAAATATTGATCATACAGTCGTTATACTGTCGGATAGAACATGAGTTGCCAGGTGCATTTCCTGCTCCGGATTTGTTCTGAGCCTGTAACTGCGTTTCATCTTCAAATACACAACTTTTTACATACGTTTCAGCACCTACGTATTTAGCCGATTTTATTCTGCTGGTTTCATCGTTGGCTTTAGGGAAGAATCGAATATATTTATAAGAACCTCCTCCTATGTTAAGACATTGTGGTTTAGGGCCATCTACGCAATTATCAGTACCATTTGCGTGGAAATATTGGAAATTATGCCATAATCTGCCCAATAAAAATGAATTATATGTATACCAGCTATGGTTTCCACATGGATATACATGAGAATCATATCTTGGAACGCCACAAGCTTCGTACACTCTCAATACAACGAGATTTTTACCGCAATCTGAAAGATCTATGTAATCATCAAATACAAATACATTGAGGTATTCTTCTAAGAATTTATCGTACAATACTTTATTATTCCAATAATCTGCTTTGCAATTTGCATTCCAATAGTCCACCCACAATTTCCTGTATTTGTCTAATGTATCCATATGTGCCACTGCAAAATGCAATACGTTGCAACAGTTGTCCCTGGAGCCATTGTCCAGATCACGGGCATATACTCTCGCCCAACAGGTTGCTGGATCTACTGTAGTCTGGGTATGCTCGTCACATACTGGAGTTGGAGGTGTAATATCATATACTCTTACATACACAGAATCATACGATCTGTTAAGGCATCGGTCTGAAATGCTGATTTTCACTTTATGCTCGGCATATCCGCCAGGGTTAAGAGTCAAACCGGGTAACGTAATGGTTTTTGGCAATGTACCACTCACTACAGCTACTGCGCCACTATGACCACCGGTAGGATAGGTAACAATGAACTCCTGTTTTGTTTCAGGGTCACAATCAGAAATAGTCAATTTTTTTAAATCCACAGTGGCAACACAATCGTGTGCTCCGGTGAATCGCTCATATATTTCACGGCCACCTGCAGTCACCTCGGGTTTTTCTTTATCTTCAATTTTTATATATTGTACAAACACAGTGTCTTGACCGGTACACCAATCCGCTATAAGCCATTCCCTTCTTACCTTAAATCCGGTTCCACACACCGGTATGATTTGGTCTTTCCAAGTAAGGCTTGTTTTGCAGAAACCTGGTTTTACAGGCCACATAGCCACACATGAATCTACCAGAATACAAGTGTCCCCCTGAATAACCAATACCTGGTCCCGGATATATGGAACCACTTTAATATTGGCTGGTATACATTTTTTACCTCCACCAAAAGTATCCCTTAATTGGAGATCTAATAATTTTTCCGGAGTAGGATAATTTGCATTTCCCAGTACAGGTGAAAATTCGAATAAATCAAAATTTGACCTCGTATTGTTATCTCCTGAATTTCCTGGTTTTTTGCACCACACTCTGCAAGACAACTGAACGGTTTCAGGTGCTTTTACATTGGAAAGAGAGTCTCTTCCAATGGTTAATGTATCACGGCATGTAGAGGTATTTCCCCACTCATCCCATGTGCGGATAGATCGGGATACTCTTCCAACTCCTCGCTCATCGGTACAACCCCAATCTTCCCACTTTAGCTCTTCTATGGCTGCGGCACCATTCTGTCCGCAATTATCTATCACTTCGCCTACAATTTCTGTAAGACGGGCTACCTGGAAGCAGGAAACTTTAGTGTTTTTACACAACGGCTGCGGAGCAGCTTTGTCTTCAATGGTCACGTAGCCCCAGCAACTGTTTCTTACCTGGCCATTGGTACCGATATCCAGGATACTATATACAAATGTGTATCCGATATGGCTTCTATTCACATCATAACCTGCTAAAACATCAGTGCCATAAGGGTATGATAATTGTACCTGGTACGATGTGCAAGCCGGAGTAGGATTTTGTAAGAAATCCTGATATACAAACTCCCGATAGCATGTATCGGCCGGTATAGAGGCATTGACATGATCATTACACACGAGGTTACAATCCTGTGCATTCATAGTCAATGAGTAAAAGAATGCTAGCAATACCGGGAGCCAACATCGATTCAAACTCGGAAAAGTAATTGTCTTTTTCATTCTAGAAATGTTTGATTAATTCAATAGTTTTAAAATGATTAATTAGTGAAAATTCTAATGTCATGCAGGAGCATTTGCCAAAACCATACCAAATTCAATTTCTAATCACTTGGTATTCAATAAAATAACAATATGATACAAATGTGTTAAAATGCACTTGTTTTAAATGTTGTTATTCAATTTTATACACATGTCACTATTTTATAATGTGTTTATTTTTTACATATGAATTCCTTATTTTTTTTTGTGCTTTTTTGGTTTTTAATGAAAAAGAATAAAAAAACATCATTTTTATACCAAAAAAAATAGCTCCCTATGCAAACCAGAGTAAGTGATTCTATTCAAGTTTTTCAAAGTGCTTTATGGCAATTAAATTCGACATGTATTCATTATCTGGACACTACCATAGTAGTTGACCCTGCTTATTTACCCACTGAAATTCAACTTATTTCGGATTTTGCTTCACATTCTCGAGGTGATAAAAGATATATTGTTTATACTCACGGAGATTTTGATCATATTGTCGGCTGTCACTGCTTTGAAGGATTTGAGCACGTAGGGTCGATGGCAATGGCCGACCGGCCAGACACCGGAAGGGTAATTACTCAAATTGAAGTTTTTGATCAGGAAAACTATATATCCAGACCTCAGCCGATGGGATATCCGGAATTGGATCATAAGTTAAATATTTCGGAATCACAAACAATCAAATTAGGATCCATTGAAATATGCGTGTATAAAGCAGGTGGCCATACTGCAGATGGATTATTTTATATTATACCTGAATTAAAGCTTTGGATTGCGGGTGACTACCTGTCGGATATAGAGTTTCCATTTATTGAAGATAGTATAGAGGAATATAACAGGACCATGGCCAGGGCAACCAAAATAGTAAATGAATTTGAAATAGATTTTATGATTCCGGGCCATGGGTCGATAGCTTTTACTAAAGAGGAAATAGCCTCCAGAATTGAAAGATCGATAAATTATTTGGACAGTTTAAGAAACAAAGTTAAACCCGATTGGAGAGCATCCTGGGGGCATTCACCTTTTGAAATTTACCTCAACAAAATGCATCAAAATAATCTGGGGCAGCTTCTTATATAGTGCAAGTTTTGTGTTTTTTGATAAATTAGTATGGCAAATAATTACAAAATATTGTTTATATATTAGATAATCAATTAATTATGAATTAAATTATAATTACATACATATTGTTTAAAAATTTATTATAAATTATTCTATATTTCTACACATTTAGTTAATTTTACCCCGGATAAACTTTAAACCAAAACAATCTCATGCGGAATCGTTTTCTACCCACTACTAAGTTTGGACTTCTGTTTCATCTCAGTATCTTAACTGCTTTCTCTTCCGGAATATTTTTATGGTCTTCCAAGCCCGCAGAATTTTCTTCCGACCAAAATCAAAAAGCTGTGCTGAAAGAGAAATTAGTCAGTAACAGCTCAATGATAAAATATGAAGCAACTGCAAATATGTTTTTTACAGGAACTATTGCACCGGATACCATCACCGCTGGCCCTAAAGTGGAGGGATCCGCAATTGAGCAAGGAGCCTGTAATGCGGCACTTTGGTTTAATGCTGGCAATACAACTTCTAGCAATAATAGCTATGCTTCTTATACCCGGATTCCTGT
>JBGAVW010000105.1:0-10394 GCA_044227925.1 Saprospiraceae bacterium
ATCAAAAAATAATGGTGCCGGAAATTTCATGGCCCGTACCGGATAGTATTAAATGGAGTTATGACCAATCCAGTGCCGTATTACAATCCAAAAATCTAAATCAATATCTGTTTTCATTTACTGTAAGTGGAATCCATACCTTGAAAATGCACGCTTTTAAATTTGGCTGTGAATCTGTAGTGGAAAAAACCATAAAAATAGTGGGAGATTCTTCCGGATTAACGAATAATATACCCGGCACCAAATTGAATAATCTAAAGTCGGTAAAGCTATTTCCAAATCCTAACAACGGTAGATTTACAGTCGAAGTCGGGTTAGACAGCCCATCCGATGTATTGATTAGAATATATGATATTGCAGGAATAATCAAATCAAGTAGATTGCTTAAAGGAGCTGCTTTATACAAGGAGTTTTTTGAACTAAATGATTTACCTAATGGAGTATTCAGTTTATTATTACAAAATGGGTTTGAATCCGAAGTTATTCACTTTATCATTCAAAAATAGAACTTATATTCCTTAATAATTATATTCTAGGATAGATAACCTAATGGAGAATACGGAAGATAATATTTATACCATCCAGGCACAACCATGCCTTCCTAATGAAAAAATCCTTATTTTCCTTTTTATGCAATGGGACTAAATGGATTTTAGCCTGGCGAGCAGCTGTACATTTGACTTAATAGATTTACATTTTTCCTATCTGCCTATTGGGATATAAAAGAGCTATCTGTTATGCTACAATCGTTATGGAATGCCATCTATTACCATTAAATTTCCATAAATATCCCGAAACAAAACGTATTTCTTATTTTATCCTTTTCCCTTTTACATCAAACATGCTCATCAGGTTGCCTTTGATATTGTCATCGTCTACTTTTTCAAAAGGTATTGACAAATCATAGCCACTGGCACTAAAAAAAATAATCATTTTGCCACCTTCTTCCTGGATGCTGGTCATTGGATTTTTTGGTGATTGTGGCTCAGCGGGATTGGTAAGGTCTCCTACCAGTTTACCATCGACCCTGTTGATTTCTGCGATCATTTTAGCATCCCCGTTGGGAGTGCCCAAAATAGTGATCTCCCACTTTCCGAGATAATACAGCGTGGTATCATTGGTTTGACTAAACGCCTGGGTGGCCAATCCGAGGAAAGCGATAAAAAATATAATACAGGATTTATTCATGTGGATTGATATTAAAAGGTTTTGAGTTGGTCAATTATTTTCTTTGATGCGAACTGCAGTGGTTTTAAACATACCCATCAGCTTTCCACTTAAATTATTTTCATCCTCTTTGGTCAGGTCGGCATTCAGGTTGTAACCGGCCATCTGGAAAAAAATCACAATTTTATCTGCCGATTCTTCTACTTTATCCAGGTTGACCATTTGAGCATCAGCCGTATTGGGTGTTATAGTACCCATCAGGTTTCCATCTTTCCTCATTAAATTAAGGGTAAGTTTGGCATCGCCATTGGGAGTTCCCAAAAAAGTAGTCTCCCATTTACCTGCAAAAAAATCAGTTGATTTATCATTGATGGTGGCCGGTGAAGTAGCCGGTATCGCTGTAGAATCCAGGTTCAATTTAAATTCTATCCCGGATACGACCATCAGCGATTGACCTTCTGATTTGGGATTGGTAAATACTATATATACATCGTGAAGTTTATCCTGGTCAGCCGTTGCCAATGAAATGGGCGCTGTCAATAATTTAGGAGTAAAGTCCATTTTTTCAGAGGCTTCCAAAAAAGAAGTAGCCCCGATGAGTTTTCCTTTGGGACTATCCAGATGCAATTCTGCTTTACCACCTGCGGCATTCAATTGTGGTTTGGGTGCAGTAGCGGATAGATGCAGTGCTGCAATTCCATTCAAATCAATCTGTTTCAATGCCATATAGGCACCCGATTTGGCAGGTATGGCCAGGTTGTTTCCACCAAATGACACTTTATTTATATCTACATATTCATCCAAACCATGTACATCCAGCTTACTGTTTTTCAATACAAATGTTTGTTCGGATTTTAATGAAGGCATTCCTTTTGCACCCATATCTTCATAGGCTGCTCTGACGATGTATACTCCTTTTGATTTATCCGAGGCCGGTGCTTTGGCCAGGTAACTTCCATTTAGAGGCAGCGATTTTTCTTTAGGCTTTTCACTGGCCAGGTTTAAAATATACTTGACCATTTCTGCAGCGTCAGCGGGTTTTATTTGTGGATGTCCGGCCATGGCAGTTTCTCCCCATACACCTCCGCCTCCATTGATTATTTTTTTTGATAATTTGTCTACCGTCACCGCATCCATTTTGTATCTGCCAGCTATGGCTGTATAACTGGGCCCTACCGATTTTTTTTCTTTTTTATGGCAGATTACACAGTCACTGGCATCCATCAATTTTTTTCCTTTGGTATCCTTTGCTGCTGCATCAGATGATCGATGACCCTGGGCAATTGCGATTTTATCATATCCCTCCGGCAAATAATCAATATTTACAGCAACCCTATCCGGATTAATTCCTTTTTCTAAGGTTCCATCTTCTTTATCATGGACTTTTATGGCATAATGAAATGATTTATTGGCTTCATAAAATGATTTATTGCCATTTGGAATTTCAAGAGCAAGCACCGGTGGTTCATTACCTACCGTGATGTTTTTTGATTGAGACCGGATGCCTCCTTTATTGTCATTTACGGTTAATGTGGCTTTATACACTCCCAGTTTGGTCAATGTAAGATCTACATCAGGGCCATTAATGACCTTGCTGTAACCATTTTTTGAAGATATGGTCCAGGTGTATTTAAGTTCATCACCGTCTGCATCCACTGTCCCTTTAGAACTGATTTTAAGATTAAAAGGGGCGGCACCACCATTTTGATTAGCCATTATCTGAATCTGGGGTTTTCGGTTACCGGCATTGTATTCAATGCGTATGAGTCTCGCATCGTCATTTGCAGCAAACCATCCGGTTCCATATTCCAACATATACAGATCACCATTGGGGGCAAATTCCATATCCATTGGGTTACTGAATTTATGGCCTGGCATGAATCGCTCCATAGATTGGTAATTTCCTTCCTGATCCATAGTCACTGACATGATCCACCCTCTCATCCAATCATAGGTAAACAATTTGCCATTATAATATTGTGGAAATGCCCTGGAAGCAAGCTTAAATTCATCAGAATAAAAAACTGGACCGGCCATTGCATTTCTGCCACCCGTACCTACCAATGGAAATTCTTTCGATGCTCCATAGGGATACCAAATAAACGCATTTTGAGCCGGTGGCAAAATTTGTAATCCGGTATTGTTTGGAGAAGTATTGGCAGGAGCAGCTGCATCCCATTTTTGTAATGATTTTTTATTTTCAAAATCATATTTATGATAGGCTTTATTATTTCCTACAAAATGAGGCCATCCAAAATTGCCGGCTTTGCGAGCTTGTCCTACCTCATCGTGTCCGGCAGGGCCACGTGTAGAATCAGGGTTGGAAGCATCAGGACCTACTTCGCCCCAATATACAAACCCCGTTTTTTGATCTACCGATATACGGAATGGATTGCGGTGACCCATAGTATAAATTTCGGGTCGGGTTTGCGGTGTACCAACGGGGAAAAGGTTGCCTTCCGGGATCGTATAGGTACCGTTGGCTTGAGGTTTGATTCTGATTATTTTACCCCTAAGGTCATTGGTATTCGCTGATGATTTCTGGGCATCCCATGGTCCACGGCCAGGTCTTTCGTCACTTGGGCTATAACCATTAGAAGCATGGGGATTGGTATTATCCCCTGTAGATAAATAAAGATTACCATTTTTATCCCATGCTATGGAGCCACCGGTATGGCAACATTCCTCACGCTGAGTATTGACTTCCAGAAGTATTTTCCTGGATTTAAGTAATAAAGTATCTCCTTTCATGGTAAAACGGGCCAATACATTTTTAGGAGCATCCGGATCGGAATAATACATGTATATCCATTGATTAATAGCAAAATTGGGATCTTTATTTAAACCCATTAATCCATCTTCGCCCATAGACGATTTACCTTCTTTGTTTATATAATAATTGCTTACCGGGATTTTAGCTATCGTCTTTAACGATTTTGTTTTTTTATTGAATAGCCTGACTTCCCCTTTTCGTTGAATAAATAATATTCTGTCTTTATCCAATAGGGTCAGTTCCATTGGTTCGTCCAGTTTCTCTGCGAGAATTACTTTTGTAAATCGGTTTTCTTCAGGTTTAGCTTTGGTAAAGTCTACTGGTTTGGGATTTTCACCTCCAGCTGCATATTTTATTCCTGCCCATACATGTTGTAAAAAAAGAGGTTCAGAAAAAGTTTCATCGGTATGTCCCATGGCAGTATAAAATGAACGGCCGCCATCGTATTCCTGATACCATGACATGGGATGAAAGTCCGGGTTCTTACCGCCGATATAACTCTTTTCGTCTATTTTTAAAACAACATTGATATTGGAAGAGATATCCCTGAAGCTATAGAATTCATCTGTACGGTCAAATGCATCCGGCATATGGGCTGTAGACCAGTGATTTTTTTTTACTACTTCAAACCTGCCTTTTTGCACATTACTGGGAGTCATAGGGTGATCTAGAAAATAAGCGCCGGCCAGTTTGCCATACC
This sequence comes from Saprospiraceae bacterium, assembly GCA_044227925.1. Classification (GTDB taxonomy): domain Bacteria; phylum Bacteroidota; class Bacteroidia; order Chitinophagales; family Saprospiraceae; genus JADJLQ01. The sequence continues at coordinate 4,641 of JBGAVW010000105.1, forward strand.
ATGGCCAATCGTATTCGCAATCCGTAGCTGAATGTATACCTACATAACCACCACCGGCCTGGATGTATCGTTCAAAAGCTACCTGCTGCTCGTTATTCAGCACATCACCGGTAGTATTTAAAAAAACCACTGCATGGTATTTTTGAAGTTGGATTGCGGTAAACTGGGCAGCATCTTCTGTAAAACTGGCCGTAAATCCCTTTTCATTTGCCATTTTAGTAAGGGCTGTGATACCGGATGCAATGGACTGATGCCTGAATCCTGCCGTTTTACTAAATACCAATATATTGATTTTGGTTTGAGCAGAAGACGCGATGGCCGTCAAGATAAATGTATAAAAACAAATTGCTTTTGTAAGAAGTCCTGATTTCATGATATGTATTAATAAATTACCTAATGGGTGCCAAAGTTAAAAAAATTGCTATTATTGTATAGAAAATATACAATAGATTCTGCAGGAATGGCAAGATTTAATGAGAAAGACTATATCCGCCAACTATCTATAGACTGTGTATTATTTGCTTATAAGGATCTGCAACTAAAAGTGTTGATTGAAAAACTCAGATTTAAAGGTAATTTCTGGACATTACCCGGGGGGTTTGTAAAAAATACAGAAGACATAGACAAGGCAGCTCAGCGAATTTTGTATGCCCGTACCGGACTTACGGATATAGTATTAGACCAATTTTATGTTTTTGGGAAGGCTGACCGGAACAGTTCGGTTTTACTGAAAAAATTAGTCAAATTAAACCCGGAATTGCAACAAAAAGAATTAGATAAAAAAACTATAGATTGGATCACACAGCGATTTATCTCCATTGGTTATTTTGGAGTAGTTGATTTGGATGTAGTGAGCATAAAAAAGAATGAAATCGATGCCACAATGGAATGGCGAAATGTAAACGACCTTCCTGTATTGATCATGGATCATTCGGACATAATTTTAAAAGCCATCGAAGCATTGCGAAACAACCTGCATGAAAAATTAATAGCATTCAGATTTTTACCTACACCATTTACCATGAAAGAGATACAGCAGGTATATGAAACTATTTTTGCTAAAAAATTTATAAGGACTAATTTCCAAAAAAAGATATTGGATATGAATGTATTGATCCGACTTAAAAAAAAATATACCGGCGCTGCAAATAAAGCACCTTATTTGTATAAATTAAAATGAACCTGCTGGAGCAACAAGGCAATTATTTTTACTTTAATATTAAATTCTTATTTCACATTCAAAATTATAAAAATTCTAAAATGAAAAAACTCATTCCTTTTCTTTTGCTGGTTTGTATCAGCACGATCTGTGTGGCCCAATGGACCGCAGATCCTGTCCATTCGAAGGTAGCCTTTATTGTTCAGCATCACGGCATATCTGAAGTAGATGGTTATTTTAAAAAATACCAGGCTTCATTAAAATTTGAAAAACCCGATTTTTCAGATGCCGTATTTGAAGTAACGGTAGAAACGGCCAGCGTCAATACTGATTTTGAACCCCGCGATAACCATTTGCGCAGTGAAGATATATTCAATGTAGAAAAATTTCCTACTATGACTTTTACAAGCACTTCCGTAAAGAAAAAAGAGAAAAACGAATATCTACTCACTGGCAACCTCACGCTGCGTGGTGTGACGAAATCCATTAATCTCGATTTGTTCATCAATGGTCCTGTAGACAATCCAAACAAAAATGCAAAAAACAGGCAGATCGGGGTAAAAGTATTAGGCACAATAAAAAGAAGTGATTTTGGCCTCGGGTCTAAGCTCATCACTGCATTTGTAAGTGACGAAATTCAAATGAGAGTCACCGGTGAATTTAACAAACCGGTTTCAGGCAATTAAATAATTAAGAGTCCGATGGCATGCCTGCCACGGGAAAATCCAGCATGTAAAAAGCCTCTATAGGAATTGAAATCACCATGTTCAGAATTGAATTTGCTTGACTAAATTATTAGGTAATGCGGCAAAAATCTTTTTACCCTATTTCATCGTGATGAAAAAACGATAGAGATTTCTGATGTTATATCACACCAAATGGGTAGGGTAGTCATAGATCCAAGCGGAATAAAATAAGGCAGGGAAACCAGTATTATTTAATATCTTGCCCGTACATAATGCATATTACAGGTATCCGGTATTTTTTGTTTTTTATATCGATTTTTTATACTTTATCCATCCTATCTGCTCAGACAGACACTATTCCTGTTACTTTCGGCACAGTATCTGTATCGGATCAGAATAAGTCATTCCAAGTCACTGGTAGTGTAACTGCATCTTCCAATGGTGAAGCCATCATTGGCGCATTATTACAAATCAAAAATCAGAATGCTGCAGTGACAGATGTGATGGGCAAATTTCAACTCAAGTTAACCCAAGGCTATCATATACTCCAGGTGTCTTCATTGGGTTTTATCAATAAAAAATACATAATGGGGGTATTTGATCATGGCAATTTGAATATCACCCTGGAAGATCAATCCATTGCACTGGCAACAATAGAAATAAATGCGAATGCAAACAATCATCTTAAAAACAGCATTGGCCTCGAAATATTGGATGTATCTAAATTAGAAAAACAAACTAAATTTTTAGGTGAATTGGATGTATTGCGCAGTTTGCAATCCGTATCCGGTGTAAGCAGTATCGGTGAAGGATCATCCGGCATCAATGTCAGAGGAGGGAATGCAGATGAAAACCTGATACTACAGGATCAGCATTTAATATTAAACCCCACCCACGCGCTGGGTATATTCTCACTCACCCATCCCGACCTGGTAGAATCCATATCATTACATAAAGGGGACATGCCTGCAAAATATGGTGGCAGGCTTTCATCTGTACTGGATATCAAATTAAAAGAGGGCAACTTAACTACTTTTTCCGGAAATGCAGGAATCGGGATAGCCACTTCCAAAATTACGTTGGAAGGACCCCTGGCAAAAAATAAGGCATCTTTTATTATAGGATTAAGGGGCAGTTACCTGGATTGGTTGCTCAAACGATCCAAAAATATAAATCTTCGAAAAAGCCATGCTTTTTTTTATGATGGTACGGGAAAAATAGATGCCCGTCTCAGTAAAAATACTAAGGCAGGAATATCTTATTTTAGTTCTGATGATGATTTTCAATTTACAGATGAAGTCAAGTTTGCTTATCAGACCAGGAGTGCGGTAGGCTACTTAAATCATATACTAAATAATAATATCAATATCAACCTAAGTGTAAATAAAGGACAGTATAAAAGCAATTTATTCGATATCAAATCCAATGATCAATCGAAATTTACCAACACCGTTTCTTACCTCAGGAATAAACTTTCCATTCAAACACAAGTGAGCCCATCTTATTTTATTGAAGGTGGAACAGAGTATAATACATATAAAATCCGGCCGGGAACCATTGAGCCATACGGCAGCAATTCCAATATTGGCATTACAGACTTACCTGAGGAACAGAGCAACGAAATCGCTTTGTATTTTGATCAAAAAATAAATATAAACCAATCTCTGTTGGTCCATCTTGGAATACGACATACATTTTATTCAAATATCGGAGCCGGGAAGGTAACTATCTATGATGAAGCTAAACCTAAAACATTAGAAAATATACAGGATACCCTGGTCTTTACATCAGGTCAAACTATAAAAAAATATTCAGGATTGGAACCCAGGTTATCATTTAGCTTTCAACTGACTTCCGGTACAGCCATCAAAGGAGGGTACAGCCGATCTTATCAATATCTCAACTTGCTGTCCAATACCAGTTCAGCATCACCCACTGATCTATGGCAATTATCCAATTACAACATCACACCTCAATCTGCCAATAGTTTTTCCCTGGGATACTTCAATAAGCGGGAAAATAAAAACTATGAATTCTATATTTCTGGTTTTTACAAAAACATTCAGCAAAGCATAGATTACAGGGATTTTGCAAAAGTTTTGTTGAATAAAAACATAGAGACCGATTTGGTACGCGGACTTGGCAAGGCCTATGGCATAGAATCGTTCTATGCAATTAAAAAAGTGAAGTCGACGATAGAGGTAAATTATACCTATACCAGGGCTTTAAAGAAAATTGAACCCAGCGACATCCAGGTCGGGATAAACAGAGGTGCATGGTACGCTTCCAATTACGATAAGCCTCATACCCTGAATTTTAATTATTTTCTAAAGACCGGCCGCAAAACCAATTTTACGACCAACTTTACATATAGTTCCGGAAGGCCCACTACTGCCCCAATTGGTGTTTATAATCAGGAAAATATACTGGATATTCCATTGTATTCCTCCCGAAATCAATACCGGATACCCTCTTACCACAGATTAGATATTGCATATGGTATTGGCCCCTGGGGCAAGAAAACGGTAAAGCACAGCCTTACATTAAGTATTTATAATTTGTATTCCAATAATAATGCCTTTTCGGTTTTTTTCAGGCAGAATGCTTTTTTACAAACCCAGGCCTACCGTATCTCTGTAATAGGAGCTGCATTTCCGTCTATAAATTATCAAATCAAATTTTGAGAAATGAAGAGCCCGATAAAAATAGTTGCTGCCCTTATCGTTTTAGTATTGCCTTTTTCGTGTATAGACGAGATCAATCTTAAAGTAGATAATATAGAAGAAAAAATAATAATAGAAGGATTGATTGCCGATTCACTGGACACGTATTATATCAATGTAAAACAAACCAAAAACAAAGGTATCTATCCAATATCCAATGCAATAGTACAAGTATTGGATGATCGCGGCAATAGTATTGATTTTAAAGAATCCACCATCAACGAAGGAAGTTATGAAGCAGTAATGGCTGCTCTGCCAGGGAGGAACTATTTTACACGAATTGCGATAGACGGTAAAATTTATGAAAGCAAACCTTCGTCATTGATACCGTCTCCGGCCATTTACAATCCGGGCCATATCATAGACACCCGGGTGTATATAAATGAATCGGGCTCACAAGTGTCTGAGACAGTGGTACAGGTAAAACTGGATGTGCAATTTAATCCATCCAGTCCCAAACCATATCTTCGATGGCGCACTAAAGGAGAATACGAATTCCATGAAGAAAAGCCGAGGTCTGCAAAATGGTGCTATGTAAAGGATATAAACGACTATAATAAACTGGCTTTATATGACCCCAGGCTGAATAATTCCAATAGCTTAACAAACCAGGTCATTAACTATACCGAATTGGATGGTCGATTTGCCATTTTATATTGTTTTAATATCTATCAGTATACCATGACCCGTGATGAATACAATTACTGGAGCTCTATACAGGATTTGATCGAAAATAAAGGTACTTTATACGATCCACCGGTGGGTAATATCCAGGGAAATCTATTTAATAAAAACGATGCCCAGGAACAAGTGATAGGGTATTTTAGTGTGTCTGGAGTAAAATCGACCAGGTATTTTCTATCCGGTAATTCCCTGGGTGGTTTTTTTCCTGGATTTCCCTGTGGCAATTTTTTCAACCGGCCTGCTATCTGTAATGATTGCCTGACTATTAAATTTAGCAGTACAGCAAAGCCGGTTTATTGGCCTTGAAAAAAATACTATACTGGTGAATTGAAAGTGGCTACTGTCGAAATTTTCTTTTTAAACTTACCGTCGGCTAAAGCACGATGGTACTTTGGTTTTTGCACTGTTTTCTTTTTACAACAAGGTTATTACCGTTAAGTTTCAGGTGATGTACCGTTGCGCTTTAGCCAACGGTATATCACACATAGTATATTTTGGGCTT
>JBGAVW010000106.1:0-10383 GCA_044227925.1 Saprospiraceae bacterium
ACATCAATGAAAGGATGTCAATGGTTATTGAAAATCTGACCTATTGGAGCATTGGTTACGATTCGTTTAGCTACTTACTATATTGAATATTATGTTTATTCGTAGCATTTAAGCTTATTATGCCCTTGGAAATCAATGATTAACGTCTTCCATCAATTGTTTAGCAAGTTTATTTGCATCTTCTGGTTTTATGATTTGAATCTTGTGACTTTCATCTGATCGATTGCCAAATCTTTCATATATGAATGCGGCAAAATCATCATCTTCGGGCAATTTAGATAATAAATATAAATTAAAACTTTCATCCCCTCTCCACTATCTCCTCCCTATCCCCATCATACCTATACTTCACTATCTCCTTCAAAAACAGGATTTGCCCAAAAATGATCAATATCAATTATTATTGTAGAAAACATGATTGTACCAGCTCTTAACCATTTTTCTCTCCAAAAAAAGTAGGCAATTACAAACGGAAAACCAAAATGCAAAAAATAATGTAATACGTTTTGAAAAATGCTTATTGTGCTCACTTTTGTGTTTTTAATGGATGAAGAATAATTTCACAATTTTATATTTCTCAATCTAAGTGCATTGGCAATCACAGAAACCGAACTAAAACTCATCGCCAATGCAGCTATCATCGGAGATAGAAGTAATCCGAATATTGGGTAGAGAACTCCGGCAGCGATAGGGACACCCAAAACATTGTATATAAAAGCAAAAAATAAATTTTGCTTTATGTTTTTAATAACGCTGTGACTTAAATTTTTCGCTTTGACTATTCCTTGTAGGTCTCCTTTAACCAAGGTGATCGAAGCACTTTCTATGGCCACATCAGTACCTGTTCCCATCGCGATTCCTACATCAGACTGTGCCAGTGCCGGAGCATCATTGATGCCATCCCCAGCCATGGCTACGACTCTGCCTTGTTGTTGTAGTAATTTGATTTCATTGAGTTTGTCTTCCGGAAGGCACTCCGCCTTGTAGTGCTTTAAGTTCAATTGTTCTGCCACTGCTTTGGCAGTATTTTTATTATCGCCAGTCAACATGATGACTTCGACGCCATTTTTTTGTAACTCCTGAATGGCTTCTAAACTTGTCTTTTTGATAGCATCAAAAATTGTGACATAACCTACTGCTTTTTGGGCCACAGCTATAAAAGATACTGTTTTTCCTTTTTCTTGTTCAGCTGTCACTTGGGACAATAATTTTTCATCAATAGAAATGGATAATTGTTCGAGTAATTTCGAATTTCCCAAGGCTACTTTTAAATCTCCAACCGTTCCGATGACCCCTTTTCCGGCTACTGCTTCAAAATCTGACACTCTGGTCAAAGTGACATTATTCTCTTTCCCATATTTTACCACCGCTTCTGCCAAAGGATGCTCACTGTATTGATTCAATGAAGATATATATTGCAACAAATCTTTAGAAAGTGAATCATCTATTGCTATTACTTTTTCTACTGACGGCTTTCCTTCTGTGATCGTACCTGTTTTATCTACGATCAGTGTATCTACCTTATTCATCTTCTCCAGGGCTTCGGCATTTTTAATTAGCACTCCAGATTGAGCACCTCTGCCTACACCTACCATCACCGACATAGGTGTGGCCAATCCCAAAGCACATGGGCAAGCAATAATTAATACCGCGATGGCATTGACAAAAGCAAATACATAAGCTGGTTCTGGCCCAAAAACAGCCCAAACTATAAATGTCAACATTGAAACAAATAATACTATGGGCACAAAATACTTTGCTATTTTATCTGCTAATTTTTGGATAGGTGCTTTAGATCTACTGGCATTATTTACCATGTGGATGATTTGAGATAACAAAGTTTCGGAACCCACTTTTTCAGCATTCATGACGAAGGATTTTGTGCCATTGATCGTTCCGGAACTCACCTTATCATCGACAGTTTTATCTACTGGGATTGGCTCTCCCGTAATCATTGACTCATCAATACTACTATGGCCTTCGACAATCGTCCCATCCACTGGAATCTTTTCGCCTGGTTTGACACGAAGCAAATAACCTTTCTCAATCTTATCAATAGAGATGATTTTATCGTTGCCATTCTCCACCAAAGTGGCGGTAGAAGGCACTAATTGGAGTAATGCTTTGATGGCACCGCTGGTCTGACTGTGGGCTCTTGCTTCCAGCAATTGACCAAGTAAAACTAGAGTAAGTATGACTGTTGTAGCCTCAAAATAAACAAAAACATTGCCATTCATCGTTTTGAAATCGGGTGGAAATATATCAGGAAACAACATCGCAAAGACACTAAATATCCAGGCTATACCTGATCCAATGCCTATGAGCGTAAACATATTGAGATTCATAGTCTGGATAGAAGTCCAGGCTCGTTGGAAAAATATCCAGGTGGCATAAAACACTACGGGTATTGACAATACTAGCTGAATCCAGTTCCAATTTTTTTGAGAAAATATAGAATACAAAGGGTTGTCCATTATCATTTCGGACATAGCAATCAGAAATATGGGTACAGTAAAAGCAACCGCTATCCAAAATTTCTTTAAAAGCTTTTGGTAGTTCTTATCCTCTTCAGAAGCATCGGCTTCGAGTGGCACCAAATCCATCCCACATATAGGGCACGAGCCTGGTTCGTCCCTGACAATCTCAGCATGCATAGGGCAAGTAAACTGAGCACTTGTGGCAGATAATGATCTTTCTTCCACCAAGTCCATTCCACATACCGGACAGTCACCTGCTTTATCATACGTTTTTTCACCTTCACAATGCATAGGACAATAAAAAGTACCTGTACCTTTACCTTTTGCCTTTTCATCCTTTTTGACTTCATCTATCTGATGTCCTTGTTTGTGAATATGATACCTTCCACCATCATTTTTCAAAGCTTCTGCAAATGTCTCGATTGGGATATGCCTGTCCATTTCTATGATAGCCTCTGCTTTTTGCAAGTCCACTATGACGAGCTTAACTCCTTCTACATTTGAAAGTATTTTTTCGACATGTCCACGACAACCATTGCAGGTCATTCCGGAGATACTATACGTATGTTTCATTTTATTTTTTTATTTACATATTATGTCCTTCCATAGGATTACTTCCTTTACGAAATTTATATTCACTATTAATCGCATAAGCACCTGTTATAACGACATCTGATAAGCTGTCAATTCCTGTTTTTATTTCTATCATCCCATTGATTTCAGCTCCGGTTTCTACCATTTGATTTCTATAAACCCCCGGAGACTTTTTTAACCAGATATAAGATGCTTTTCCTTCCCTTATTATGGCATCGATGGGTATAAATAGCCCTTGCATATCATATCGCTTTATAGTTGCCACTCCTTGCATGCCTGGTTTTAATTGCAAATTTTTATTTTGTATTCTCATTCGTACCATAACTAATCTCGTATCTGGATTTATTTCTGGATTGATAAAAGAAACTTTCGTATTGTTAGTTTTTTCAGGAAAATCATTAAAAGAAACTTTGACTTTCTGTCCTATCTGAAGTCCATTTGAATAATTAGCATTTACTTCCGATTCAAGCCACAAACTAGTCAAATCAGCAGTTTCCAAAATACCTTCTCCTTCCATTACATAACTACCTTCTATTGCAAATATCTCATTTATATAACCATTAATGGTGCTGTAAAAAGTGGTGTAAGGAGTTACTTCTTTAGTGCTTTTAATCTTTTCTATCTGACTATCATTTAACCCATAAAATTCTAATTTTGCTTTGGCGCTACTAAGTATTCTTTCAGCATTTTTTCCATAATCTCCTGGCAAATTGAGCTGTTGGTAGGCAGATATATAATCTTGTTTCGCAATGGCTATTTCTTCACTGTATAATTCATAAACTGGTTGATTTACTTTAATAAATTCACCAATAGTCTTAAAATACAACTTTTCAATTCTACCCATAGCTCGGGCAGAAATTCTTTTAATTTTTTCCTGATCAAAAGTTAATACCCCCGTAAATTTTTGTTCCATATTATTTTGGGTAGTTGCAAATGATTGTGTGGTAATATTTCCAAGATAAATTTGCTGATCGCTTAATTTTAGTTCATTGGCTTTTGTATCATCACTCTGAATGGGTGTTAAATCCATATGACAAATTGGACATTTTCCGGGTTTATTTTCTTTGACTTGTGGATCCATAGAACATGTGTAAAAAATATTTACTTGTCCTTCATGGGCACTATGATCATTCTCTTTTTGCTCACTGCAGGACAGGAATATACCAATGGTAACTATTATAATAATTGATAATTTTGTCATTTTACATTCTATTTTGATTTTATAAAGCTTTCACTATCCATTAAATATTGTGCATTTTGTACTATTTGATCTTTTATAGATATACCCCCCAATACCTGAATATACCCTTCCAATTCAATGCCCGTTTCTATATCTTTGGCTTTGAATCCATTGCCATTTTTAACAAATACTATATGTTGGTCGCCTGTGCTGACCATTGATTGTTTTTTAATCCAAATGCCTTTTATTGGACTAATTTTTACCCGACCTTCCAGCCTCAATCCTATGGGTAATTTCATCTGACTATTATTCAGATACACCCGGACACCATTTGTTTTATCACCAGAATCAAACCTTGTTTCTATGTGATTAATCTTCGCAGCAAATGGTTTTATGTCTACCATTTCAGTTGTTACAAAAATAGGCTGATTAACTTGTATGAAGCTGCCATTGCTTTGAACGACATTAAATATCCCCCAAATCTTATCCCTATTCAACAATCTAAATATTACTTCGCCCTTTTTTATATAGTTACCTTCTTTTACAGTTAATGATTCTGTTGTAGTGTTTTTTTGCAGCATTGTATTCCCACTGGCTTTATCCATGAATTCTGTTCCTACCACAATACCTGACTCAGGGCTATAAATTGTAATCAGCGGATTTACTATTTTTGATTTTGTCAGTTGTTTGATTTGTACTTCCGTAATACCATACAGTAATAATTTTTGTTTTGATGCATTTATTACTGAAAAATTTTCAGGATCATTGGTAATTAAAAATATATAATTTTGCTGTTCTGTCAATAATTCCGGACTATAAAGGTCAAACAATTTCTGTCCTTTTTTAACCATCTGAAACTTATAATTTATATACATTTTTTCAATTCTTCCACTGGCACGGGTAGCAATATTTACTGCAGCATTCGGATCGTATTCAACAACACCCGGTAAATTTATTTCACCGGAAATTGAAGTATCCATTGCATAAGTGACGTGATATTTCCCAATGACGTAGTTGTTAGTTGGTTTCAGAAGATAAGATATTGATTGATCTTGATTATACGTTTCATGTTGTTCTACTTTTACCAGTGTCATTCCACACTTTGGGCAAATTCCTGGCTTATCACTGAATACTGAATCCTCTGGCATCGGACAGGTATAAGCAGTCATGTTTGCTGAGCTTTCCGTATGGCCATGATCTTCTGTTTTTACCAATGTCATCCCACATTTCGGACACTCGCCGGGTTGGTCACTAAAAAAGGAATCTTGCGGCATTGGACAAGTGTAAACACCTTTTATATGATTATCTAATTTTTGATACTTAGATATGACGATAGTGTAATATATCACGGCTCCAACAATCATTATCAAAAGAATTACAATCACATACTTTATATATTTTTTCATCACTATTTTATTTCCAATTGTTTTTCAATTTCTACCTGTGTAATTAATATCTGTTGCATTTTATCTAATAAGTCCAACTGCGCCATATTTAACGATTCCCACGCCTCAAGCACCTGAAATAAGTCCCCGGTATTATTTTGCCAGGCTAAAATTGCTGTTTCATAATTTTTTTGTATAAAAGGAATTATTGAATTTGCGGAAATGCGATATTGATTTTTTAAATTGTCTAGTTCTGTTTTCATAGCTTGTATCATTCCTGAAGCTTCATTAAGTACCATTTGCTTTTGCCTTTCCAAACTTTCATTTTTTATCTGATAGCTATTAATATTTGCTTTATTCATTTTAGTTGACCATGACATTGGGATATTCACCATTCCCATTAATGTGAATTGTTGTGGTGTCTGACCAAAAGCAAACATGTGATCATATTTTATACCAAAATCAGGTAATTGTTTTGTTTTTTCAAATTCTATTTTTAGTTGGTTTATCTTCATAGATTTATCTATTGCTTTTATGTCACTCCGGTTTATTGCCAGATCTGTAGTATCTGCAATATTAAATCCAAAGTCAACCAGAGTGTAGGTGCTATCTATCTCAAAAGATAAATTTTTTTCTCGGGCCATCAATGTATTCAGTACAATCATTTTTTGTGATATTCCATTTTCCAGCATTACAATCATACTTTGTAATGTACTGTAATTTGATTTTGCTTTGTAATAAGCAGGAAGCTTATCCATATTGTATTGATAGCGTATTTCCATACTTTTTATCATAAAATCAAGGAGCAATAAGTTCTCATTGGCTTTTTTTATTTTTTTCCTTAATATTATCCATTCATAATAGTTGGATTTAGCCATGGCATTCAATTGGTTGATAGTATAGTTTTTATTTTCCTTTTCCAATGAAGACATGGCACTCATATATTCGTATTCTGCCCTTTGTCTTTTTGAATTTGGTATCATTTGAGTGGCACCTACCATAAAATTCCCCATTCCTGTAAATGCTCCATCTGGTTTCCAGAATGTTGGATTGTATGGTGTCATAAAAAAACCAGCCTGAACCTGCGGTGGCATCCAGCTCTTTGCGCCCACTGCTGCAGCATCCATACTTTGAATGTCAGCATCATACATTTTTAACTTTGGATGGTTGTTTTTAATTATTCCCAATACGTCATCCAGAGATAATGTTTGTGTTTTTGCAAAGGACAAATTTAAAATCCAAATGCAAATTGCGATTAAATACTTATTCTTTAACATCTATTAGTTCTATTTTACCTTTGTTTTTCAATTCTCTAAGTTTTGTCATCTCAAATACAATCGGAGTCACTAAAAGTACATAAATAGTGGATGAGATTGTCCCACCTATAAGTGGCACAGTGATCGGTACCATGACATCTGCTCCCGTTCCTGTCGCCCACAGTATAGGTATCAAACCAAATAAAGATACAGAAACAGTCATTAGTTTTGGTCTCAGACGTTTAGCAGAGCCTTCTATGATATACTCCTTAAGTATTTCTTCCGACAATGTCTGATCAGAATTTCCATACTTTTCAACCATTTTATTCATGGCTTCATTAAGATAAATGGTCATCAACATGGCAGTTTCTATAGCCATACCAAATAGCGCTATAAAACCAACAGCAACGGCAACCGAAAGATTAATGCCATAAAAATAAACCATAAAAATACCACCTATCAGGGCAAATGGCACTGTAATCATAGTTATCAATGCTTCTTTCATAGACTTATACGTAAAATATAAAACCATGAAAATTATGAGTATAACAATTGGTATAATCATACTCAACGTCTTGTTGGCTCTGATTTGATTTTCCCATTGACCACTCCATTCAATGTAATATCCTTTGGGCATTTTGGTCATCAAAGTATTCAATTTGTTTTGAGCATCTTTTACTGTACTACCTAGATCGCGGTCTCTTACATTAAATAGCACGCTGCCTCGAAGCATTGCATTTTCACTGTTTATCATAGGTGGGCCATCGCTGACCTTAACATCTGCTACTGCCTCCAGTGGGATAGGACCATACTCCATCGTTTGTACCTGCAGTTGCTTGAGAGCTTCGATACTATTTCGGTATTCTTGTGCATATCGGGCATTGACTGAAAATCTCTGTCTACCCTCTATAGTTGTGGTCAGCTTCATGCCTCCTATAGCAGCTTCAACAACAAAGTTGATATCATCAACTGTAAGTCCATATCTGCCTATGACGTCCCTTTTAGGAGATATATCGATATACTTCCCCCCTGTGATAGGTTCTGCGTACAGGTCTTTTACACCCGATGTTCCTTCAAGGTTTTTTTTGATTTTTTGTGCAAGAACATTTATTGTGTCAAGGCTTGCTCCATATATTTTTATACCTACATCGGTCCTGATACCTGTCGAAAGCATATTGATGCGATTGATGATCGGTTGGGTAAAACCATTTACCACACCGGGAATCTGAAGTTTATTATTAATCTCAGAAATGATATCGTCTTTTGTTTTTTTGTCCCTCCATTCATTTTGTGGTTTGAGTAGTATTATTGTCTCTACCATACTTATTGGACTGTTATCTGTAGCTGTGTTTGCTCGGCCTGCTTTGCCCAATACATGAGATACTTCTGGTATTGATTTTATTAATTTATCCTGCACCTGCAATATCCTTTTTACTTCCGAATTTGAAACATCGGGCAGCGTGACGGGCATAAACAGAATCGATCCCTCATCAAGTGGGGGCATAAATTCAGAACCAAGACGTGTAAACATCAATATACCGATAATAAGTGCTATTATATTCAAACCCAATACAGTCTTTCGCCACTTTAAACAAAAAATCAACACTGGGGTATAAACACTTTCAAGTGCCTTGTTTATTGGATTTCTATTTTCAGGTCTTAGTTTTCCCTTCATTAAGAAACTAATCAATACCGGAGTTAATGATATAGCTAAAAAGGCATCTACTATTAGTATAAAGGATTTTGTCCATGCCAAAGGACTAAATAATTTTCCTTCCATACCCGTAAGCAGAAATACAGGTAAAAAGGATGCTATTACAATGATCGTCGAGTAGAAAACACCTGGTCCAACCAATTTTGAAGAGCTTTCTATAAGCAGCAATTTTTCTTCAGGAGATAATGGATCATGTGCCTTTTTAAATATATTTTTTATGTTCATGATGATCAGTTGACTAATTTTAAATATTTTCCAGTTCTTCCTGTTTTTCCGATATTGTCCTGTATGCATTCTCAACCATTACTATACCGTCATCGACTACTACACCAATGGCTAATGCGATTCCTGTCAATGACATGATATTGGATGAAATACCAAAAGCTTCCAGCAAAATAAACCCTATGGACACTGAAATGGGCAGTTGTATCAAAATAATTAATGCGCTGCGCCAATTAAAAAGAAATAATAAAACCACGATTGAAACCACGATCATTTCCTCGATTAGGGTGCCTTTGACTGATGCAATGGCTTTTTCTATTAATTCGCTTCGATCGTATGAAGTTTTGAATGTTATACCATCAGGCAATCCTTTTTCAACTTCATCCATTTTCTTTTTGATAGCATTGATCACTTTGTCTGCATTTTCACCATAACGCATGACCACAATCCCGCCTACAACTTCTCCTTCACCATTTTGATCAAATATGCCCAGTCGTAAATCCCCTCCCATTTGAACTGACCCTATATCTTTTACACGTACAGGTATGGTGTTATAATTTTTTACTGTTATTTCTTCTATGTCCTTTTTATCTTTTACATATCCAAGTCCTCTTACGATATAGGCCATGTCGCTCATTTCAAACTTCCGCCCTCCTACATCATTATTGCTTGTTCTTACTCCGTTCATGACTTCCATCATGCTCACATCATAATACTGCATTTTTAATGGATCTAAAACCAATTGGTACTGTTTTTCAAAACCACCAAATGATGCTACTTCAGCCACTCCGGGGACCGTTTGTAGTGCAAATTTAACATACCAGTCTTGGAGAGCTCTTTGTTCTCCAAGATCCATTCCGTTGGCTTCGAGATGATACCAGAATATATGACCCACACCTGTACCATCCGGTCCTAATGTAGGAACTACATTTTGTGGTAGAAGACGTTGTGCATAGTTTAGTCGTTCCAATACACGGGTTCTGGCCCAGTATACATCAACATTGTCTTCAAATATTATATAGACAAAGCTCATTCCAAACATTGACGAACCTCTAATGTTTTTTACTTTCGGGATACCTTGTAGGTTGGAAACCAATGGGTAAGTCACCTGATCTTCTATTACTTGCGGGCTTCTGCCCATCCATTCTGTAAAGACAATCACCTGATTTTCCGATAAATCAGGTATAGCATCGATTGGATTCTGCTGTACACTATATATACCCCACCCAAACAGTCCGGCAGATACCAGAAGTACTAGGATTCTGTTTTTAATTGAAAAAGAAATTAATGCCTCTACCATGATAATGTTATTGATGTTTTTCTTTTGTGTGATAATAAAGTTAAAGTGGTCAATCTACTCATCTCAAAGCCAATTATCTATAAAATCATTATTACTTAATTTGCAACTAACAGTTTTTTATGAAATATTTTATCATTAATAACTATCTTTAGGATGTACATTTTATCTATTAAATAATCTCCGGATAATACCAAGGTATGTGAACCTTTTGACTGTACTCCCTTAAATATTTGATGTATTAATCTACCACTTAAG
>JBGAVW010000107.1:0-10276 GCA_044227925.1 Saprospiraceae bacterium
TTTTTATTTTTTCCTGTCGCCAATGGAATGATCAGGATCTGTTTATACCTGAGGTATTTATTAATGACCATAATGCCGCTCTTATTATAATTAAAAATCAAGGGCACGATAAAATAACTCAAAAGGGTATAAAATTAAAGGTAATATGGGATCAGGATTACCAGTTTGAGTTTTTACTCGACACCATGGATCCACACTTCAGAAATCCCAGAGATAGCTCTATCATAAAATTACCTGTCACTGTAAATCAAGGGAGACATACTGTGTTTGCTCAAATTGATGTGGATCACGTTTTGGCAGAATCCAATGAAGATCACAATTACTACTCCAGGTCATTATTGGCCCAAACAATAAACACGGAATACTCTTACCATTCCCCAATATCCAATAAAACTTTTAACAAAGAGCTTTACCTGGATAAAATGCAGACCCTGCCTTTTGCAAATCAGGTCATTTGGTATGAAGGTAATAAACCATTTATATTATCTTTTTGGCAAACCGATTGGCAAAATGCATTATTGAAACACATACAGGCCTATTATCAGGATAGCTTTACCCCCATCCAGGATACTTTTGATACTCATATTTCCCGTGAAGCAGCATTTGAAATTTACCTTAAATACATCGCTCATGCTTTGGTTTTAGACCAGGAAAACCTAGTACCGTGGAAAGTGACCGACTTTACACCGGAAGAAATAGGCGCACTTTGGAAGAGTAATAATTTATTTTCTTTTGACAGCATTAATCATTTGTATCAGTGGACCTATGAATCAGGGGGTGGAATAAAAGTATTGGATCCCTTGCCCGTTTTTGCATTCGGTACTTCTTTAAATTCCGGTTTCACTACACCTCGTGAAGCCATTTATAGATTTTTAACATGGACAAGAGCTTATCTTAATCATACAGAATCTTCTTCTAAAATAAAATTTCAGAACCCTGAATTCATGTTGTATCCCCTGCCCGGCGAAGTACATCGCACCGAATCGTGCTGGGCTACGAGCGGATTACTGTTAGAATACTCAAGGGCATTAAATATACCAATTATAAGATCAACCATCACTCTGCATAATGGCATTCATTCGCAGTTTTCATATCCGTCGGAAAATATATATGTAACACATGCAGATGACATATATGACCCTTTGTTTTATCCGATAGGAAACCCTTCTTCTGCTGATAATATGTCCTTAAATAAAGTAGAATACCGCGATTTTATGTCTATACCCATATTATGTGTTAATGACAGTTGCCACAGTACCGGGACTCAACATACCTATGATCGAAGAAGATACCTGATTACAAAAGCATTCAATTCTCAATCAGGAAAATTATATCAGGCCTCTGCAATTAATGAACTAAAATCCATGTTGAGAGGAGATGAGTTTCCAAGTTTACTGGCCCCTATTTTCAGTGAAGCGGAAAGTAAACAAATAGAGGCAAGGTTGAAAAAAAGCAATCCCAATATGTCAATGATTAATACCCTATACCATCGATATGTGGACGCTAAAAACAACACGAGATAACATTATTTTTCTTGGTTGTTTCAAATTAGTCTTGTACTACTATAATATCTTTGCAACCTTCATACCTTTAAATATATAATATCAGATGAAAATCATGAAATTTGGCGGTACCTCAGTTGGAAAGCCTGAGCGAATGCGTGAAGTATCCACACTCATTACTGCCGATACTGAAAGTAAAATCGTCGTGCTCAGTGCATTGAGTGGCACTACAAATGCACTGGTACAGATAGGCAAGTATATAGGTGAGCGAAATAAAGAAGCTGCAAATGCTGAAATAGATACACTGGAGGCTCATTACAGAAAGTTTGTAACAGAATTGTTAAAGCAAGAAAACACCCTTACTAAGGGTCAACGTATCGTAGACGAGCATTTTGATTTTCTGAGAATAACCACTAAGGTATCGTATAGCGATGCGCTTAATAGAGATATTCTTGCCCAGGGAGAACTGATGTCTACCAAATTATTTAGTTGTTACCTGGAAGAAAATAAAATAAAACATATGCTATTACCGGCACTTGATTTTATGTCAATAGATAGCAATAACGAGCCTCAGATCAGTTCCATTCGCGCAAAATTACTGCCCATCCTTGCAGCCAACAGCAACCACAATATTTATATTACTCAGGGATATATTTGCCTTAATGCATCGGGTGAAGTAGACAACTTAAAACGCGGTGGATCAGACTATAGTGCATCATTGATTGCAGCAGCAATTCATGCCTCATCCTGTGAAATTTGGACCGATATAGATGGCATGCATAATAATGATCCAAGAATAGTAAAGAACACACGGCCCATAAATCAACTCAGTTTTGACGAGGCTGCTGAGTTAGCATACTTTGGTGCAAAAATTTTACACCCTGCCAGTATCTGGCCCGCACAAATGGAACATATCCCGGTAAAACTATTGAACACTATGCAGCCTTCTGCAAAAGGCACCCTGATAACCAAATCAGCTGCCGCCCAGGGAGTTAAAGCAGTTGCCGCAAAAGATGGAATCACTGCAGTAAATATTAAAAGCAGCAGGATGTTACTTGCTTATGGCTTTTTGCGTTCTGTATTTGCAATATTTGAAAAATATAAGACCCCGATAGATATGATTGCAACTTCAGAAGTAGCAGTATCCATGACTATTGATTCACTTATATCCCTTAATGAAATAGTTGCAGAATTGGAAACACTTGGTTCAGTATCTGTAACCCCCAATCAGACCATCATTTCTATAGTGGGCCATAACCTCGCACAGTCTCCGGATCTTTTAAAAAATATTTTTACCGGCATTACACATATACCTGTAAGTATGGTGAGTTATGGCGGAAGTCCTCATAATGTTTCTATCCTTGTACCTGCTGATCAGAAAAATGAGACTTTACAGGCATTGAATAAGGAACTGTTTGGATTGGAATGAAGTAGTTTACTATTTAATAGATTTCAACAAAATCTCGGCCATTCGTGATTTTCATTATTAAGACAGACTACCTGGAAAAGAAGAATACATATAGGTTTAAAACCAAAAAATATAAGCCCTATTCATTTTCTCCTTTTAGAAACATATTCGCCAATCTCTTTTACAGTACCAATCCAAATTTCATTTGCAGGATCTTTCACATATCGGCACAAAGCTTCAATTGTTTCCAATAATGTAGTTTGACCACCAGAAGTATTCATCTCATGGCCAGCGAAAATCAACCAACTGCCGTTAGCCCTGGCAGCTTCTATTATTTTTTTGATCTCATCAAAAGATTTATTATCCATCTCCACCCCGGTAAGTTGGGCCAGGTCACAGAATACCGGATCGTTAGGTCCTTCATCCAGCCAACCTCTCCCCGATTTAAATTTAGAGGCAATCACCGGAATATAACTTTTTGTATTCACTCCCCGGCCTACAAAGGTTTGTCCGCAAGGATAAGCAAATGAAACCGGATTGACGCCGAGTAAATTAAATACAAATGAATTGGCAGAGTCCAATTGCTTAGCCATCTGATCCAGGGTGTAATTTTCCAAAGCATTATCTCTGGTCCAGGCAAAATTACCTGTACAAGGGTGTGTATACGAATGATTACCTATCTCATGTCCGGATTTCACAGCCATTTTCCAACCCTCTACTCTATTCATTACGCTTGAAGGTATCACATAAAAAGTAGCTTTTATATCATGCTTGTTTAATAACGGAATTCCAAGATCGGGTTGCGATAACCTCGCATCATCGAATGTAAGACTCAAGGCCATTTTTTTCTTTTCCGGCCAAATGAATTTGGTAGTATCAGAATAACTACCCTGATAAGCCTGCGATACTAAGGCACTGGATTGTAACAAAGAAAGGATGATGATCAGGGAATAAGTAAAGCAATTATTTGATTTCATTTCTATTCTATCTAATTTTCATTGTATCAAAAATACAACTTTAAACGTGCATTGATTCAGGATGGTAATTTCAGACTAAATCTTATTTTGAGGTGCCGAAAGTAAAATATAAGTTCGGGTCATATTTTTTTGACGGAATATTTGAAATAGCTCACCATGGCTATCTGTTTGAAAACTTCATCAATAAAAATGTTCGACCCCGACAGGGTTGATTTTTTCGTGTATTTGAATTTATAAATATTTTATCCATTTTGGAATTATCAGCCCTGGGCTTCAGAATCCGAAGGATTCAACTGGTTCTAACAAAATCATCAATGATCATCCCGACCCCAATGGGGTCGTATGTTTTGAATTAATTTTCGTTTTTATCAATAAAAATTGTCCTAATGAATCAAGTACCAGAAGTTATTGGGTTGGAAAAATATTATTTTAGCACCTCAAAATAAGATTTAGCCCAATTCCATTTTTTTTCTAAACGGTCTTGGTGAAAATAAATAGTCTTTTACCGTTTTAGCTGTTCCATATCACCTAATCCAACCTTTGGAAACTCATTAAATTTAGGAAAATGAACCTTCTTAAAGAAAATTGGTTGCATTCTTTTAAAGCCACCACTTTAATAACTTCAAATTTTCAATAGGCACAAAATCCAATTTCTGAATGCTCCCATTTTCCAATAATTTATACCCAAGCGGAACACTGGTCTTCCAGGTCAGGTCAGGTACTTGCTGTTGAAGTAGTCCTCTTTGTTGTATGATCAATTTTTTATTATCTGGTTTATAGGCTATGTTCTCCCATTCATTTTCATCAATGTCATGGTCATATAATTCTTCCAAGCCACTGGACGGATAATAAATATAACGATATCGTTGGGTGCGGATAGTATATGCATCGTAAGGCTTACCATTAATGGAGTCTTTTAATTCTTATGCGGAAAGTACTGGAGCATGGGTCGAGGTAATCCCTTTTAGTAAAGGCACCAGGCTCTCTCCCGTACAGTATGCTGGTCGTTTTTCACCAATGAGTTCAGCTAATGTTGGAAATAGATCTATGGTACCCACCGGGACACTAGAGGTAGTTGCTGCCTTTGTAACTCCAGGTGCCATAATGAATAAGGGTGCCCGTAACGATCTCTCCCACAGTGTAAATTTTTCCCAGTTTTCTTTTTCTCCCATGTGCATACCATGATCCGACCAAAGCACAATAATAGTATTGTTTTTATAGCGCGATTTCTCAAAGCAGTCTAACAGTCTACCCAACATCGCATCAGCAAAGGAAATATTTGCCATATAAGATTGGATTACTTTCTTAGCCTGTTTGTTATCATTTATAAATTTGTCCAGAGGTCGGCGGCCATGCACCCAGGCATCACTTAGATCATCTTTTTTAATATCAATATCACGGATAGAATCCAGCGGATAAAGATCAAAATATTTCTGAGGTACTTCCCAGGGATCATGTGGTTTGGTTAAACCTACTGCAAGAAAAAATGGTTTATCGTGACTACGTGATAATTCATGATTTGCCCATTCCACTATCTGATAGTCGGCCATATATTCATCACCCAATGGAATGGCTCCCCATGAGAAATAATCTGGTTGTGGAATCTCTGTTATATTTTTAATCTCAATGCTTTCTTTCGGGGCCCTTACCTGAAAGGGAACAGGTATTTGAAGACTGGGGAAATAATAGTCCCAGCCGTGGGCTTCTGATTGATTGCCAATATGCCTGGGAGGTGCCTGAGTATGATATATTTTCCCTCCACCTAAGGTTGTATAACCTCTTGTTTTGAAAAATTGTTCTATGGTTTCTACTTTCTGTAATGCAGGCACTTTTCTCCATTCCGGGTGCCTCCAACCTGTGATACCCGACACCACCGGGTGTACACCTGTCATGATAGCTGCTCTTGAAGGAGCACAAGCCGGAGAGGGTACCTGACAATTGGTAAATGCCATTGACATTTTTGCCAAGCGATCAAAGTTTGGTGTCTTCATTCCCGGCCGGCCAGTCCAGGAGAAAGTGTTGATCCAATCATTCAAATCATCTATAGAAATAAACAAGACATTTGGTTTCTTACTCTTAGCATTCGTATTTAGCTGTGCTTTGCCTGGAATTACCAAACATAAAAAGAATATAAGCCAGCATACATTTTTCATTTTTTTTAATTTATTCAGAAAAGGTACAATTTCTATTTATACTCATACTAAAAAAATAGAACTTTTCTTCCTCGTAAAACCTTTTGTTTGCATTATTTCACATGCTACTCTTTGTCATTTCAGCTTTAAATTTTGGATATAAAAAAAAAGTAGGATCCTGATCCCACCTCAAATATGAAGTCTGATGTTTCTGATGTTATCTCTTTGATATTTTTATTCGCTGGAATTGGTTTTCCACCTTCTGTAATAGTGGCACCTTTAGCTGCCGGAAGGTGAATAGTAGCTGTGGTATTAAAAGGGATTTTGATTTCCATTAGTAAACCCGTTGATTTTTTTCGCCATGAAGAATTGATCGTTCCATGAATAGTATGTACTGATGCATTCACCCATTCCAGGTCACGATCAGGAATAAAAGGTTTTATTTTAATTTTTTTAAATCCGGGGGCAGATTCTATTGTATTGATGCCGGCCAATACGGTATAAAACCAGGGGTCGATGGCCGCACCCAAAGCAAGATGATTCTGCGACCCCCCACCCGTCCAGGCTTCAGTGATGGTAGTACGACCATCCCGGAGGAAATAACTCCAACTGGGAAAATCTGTTTTCATGGCCATATCCCATACCAAGTCTTGCCTGTTTTTTAATGTCAATAAATCCAATAAGTATTTTGTACCAATATATCCAGTGGTAGGATGACTGTTATTAAGTTCAATTATATCCTTGAGCAATGTATTCATCACATCATTTTCCGACTCAGCAGGTACCATACCAAAATAAAGAGGCCATACCTGGGCAGACTGAGAAAGTATTTCATCATAATAACCCTCCTGTTTGTGGAGAAATTTATTATTGAATGCATTCTTAATTTCATTTCCAAGCAAATGAAATTTTTCCTGATCTTGTTTTTTTCCAAGTACACCGGCTATTTTTTCCATTACCTGCACATCGTGGTAATAAAATGCAGTGCTGATCGAAAGTGGTAGTCCCGATCTGCCTTTATATCCTTTGGCTAAGGATAAATGATCACCCCATTGTGATTGCTGCAGATGTCCAATCATATGAGGTTGTAAAACAGCCATATCAAACAGTGGGTTTCCACCTTGCTCTTTAGGCCATATATCCGCACGCCCCTGACTTGCAAAGAAATTGACATGGCGTAGCATAGCATCATAATTTTCTTGTAATACGGCAGTATCTCCGTAATGCATATATTGATACCAGGGCATAATTATAAATGCAGAACTCCACACCAAATCTTCTTCTATACCTGCCCTTGGAACTATACATCCTATACGGCCCATGGCATCTTGTTGATCCCTGTTATCCTGAAACCATTTTGTATACACCCTGGGAATATCAACATTAAGCATAGCTTCCTGCGAAGTCATGAGAGCATCTGCTCCCCAACCTTGTCGCTCCGGCCTCTGAGTATCATCTGTAGGCACACCCATCTGAATATTTGAGCGTTGAGATTGTACAGTACACAGATGTATTCGATTTACCAGGTCATTACTGGATTCAAAACTTCCAGCCGGTGCCACCGCATTCTGAATGAATCGACCTTCAATTGCCTCCAGTATAGGTATCCCAGGAAAACCGGTCACTTGTATATACTGGAAACCATGGTAGGTAAATCGCGGCTCGAATATTTCGACGCCCTGCCCTTTAAGTATATAATGATCCTCTTGCAGCGCTGCCCTCGAACTCGATGGATCTATCATACCATTAGCATGTTTTCTTTCGGCGAAACGCAGCTTGACTTTGGTACCGGCTGGTCCTTGAACTTTTAATCGTACCCATCCTGCAATATTCTGTCCCAGGTCAAATACAAATGTATCAGGCCTGGGCTCGAATACAGAAATTGCTTTGATGATCTGGGTTATTTTATCGGGTTCATGTAATGCAGAGCACAGCTTACCACCGGGCGATGGGACTACATTAGCAGGAATCCAGCTGCCCTCATCGAAATCAGGTTTGTCCCAATCTTTTTCTTCCAGTCGTGCATCGTAATGTTCACCATCAAACAAACAATTAAATACAATAGGTGACCATGATGATTTCCAATTTCCGTCCGTTACTATCCGGGATTTGCTACCATCAGCATACTCGATTTCAAGTTGTAATATGGCCCTGGGTGATCCATACCATTGCATTTGCCAACCCCAATATTTTTTTTGCCCATTAAACCAACCATTGCCGAGCATAATACCCAATGCATTTGTCCCGGAATTTATTTCAGCAGTCACATCATAGGTGTCGTAAAGAATCCTTTTGCGATAATCGGTGCGGGCCGGAGCCAATACATTATTCCCTACTTTCTTACCATTTAATCGCAATTCATACAAACCAAGCCCTGCGACGAAAATTCTTGCACGCTGGACTCTTTTGTCAACTATAAATTCGCGACGAAATAATGGAGATCGGGAATCAGGAATTATTTTTTGAATCTCTTTTGAATATTTCTTAAACAAAAATGCATCCACATCAGATCGTATCTCATGCACATCCCCTTTGCCTATCCAGGAAGCTGTCCATTCTTCTTCATTTAACAGGCCAGTGCTAAAGACACCCGTTTTACTGAATGGCTGTAATTTTCCATTTCCATCCCTGATCCTCACTTTCCAGTAATATTCCTTGTTACTCACCAGCGGAATTCCTTTATAATTTACCTGCGATGACTGATCGGATAGCACAAGTCCGGAATTCCACATATCTCCATCATCCCCGTCGATTTTATTTTTGCTGGAAGCGACTACTATCTGATACCCCGTTTGCTTTTGGCCTATACCCTCTCTATCCAATATCCAACTAAAACGAGGCCTTAGGATATCCAATGCAATAGGCGTAGGATCGTATTCTACGAACATTTCCGCGTCAGGCCTGGTGGCAAGCCATTTGCGATAATTTTGTTTCATAGAAAGTAGTAGAGAGTCCGTTTCTATCTTGGCTTGCCCGATCATATGAACGGGGTGAAATAAAATAAAAAAATAGATAAATATAGCCGTGAAGCAAGGGATCAGGTGTGATCCCGTAGTTGATGTATTTTTCATAAAAAATAATTTTGAGATAAAATCCGGATGAATTAAAATTACCTTCTTTTATTAATTTCAGGGCCTTGTACTTCTGCAGATTCAGAATAATCTATAGCCCCATCTTTTAATTTGTAACCCCATTTATCTATGTAATATTGTCTCGGCTTAAAATCGTCATTTGCTTTTTGCAACTCTTTTCTCAATACATTTTCCATATCCATTTGCAATTTTTGATAACCGGGTCTGTTGATCAAGTTATTCATTTGCAGTGGGTCTGAAATATTATCAAATAATAACCAGGGACCGTCAAGAGTTTTTACATATGCATGTTGCCTCGTATAGATCCCCCTGTATTCACTGACATTTCCAATGAAAGGACTCACATTCATAATAAGTGCTGCTTTATCTTTTTTTAATCTGGGATGATCAATTACCTGTGCCATATTTTCACCATCTATACCTTTTGGTTTGGGCAATCCGGCCAATGACATCAGGGTAGGCAGAACATCTGTAACATTGATCGGCGCGTCTACTTCCATTTTTCTATTGCCAAACCTCGCGGGATAACTTAGCAGAAAAGGAATTTTTACCGATTCGACCCAAGGCACTTGCTTCAGGCGGGGTGAAACTCCATGCGAACCCATCATTTCACCATGATCAGCGGTGAATACAAGTATAGTATTATCTGTGAGACCAGCCTCTCGAATTGCCTTTCTCAGATCCCCTATACATTTGTCAAGAGCCAGTATATGAGCATAATACCCTACAGACTCTTTTCTTGCCGCTTCTTTCATATTATCCGGTACGTTATCCCGTAGCTTTATATTCTCTATGGGAAAATGATTTTGATACTCTATCGGTGCTGTCGCATGAGGGAAATGCGGTGCTCCCCAAGCCAAAACCAGCAAAAATGGTTTTTTGTCGCCTGCATTATTTTGAATATAGTTTATTGCATCTTTGGTTTCAGCATAGGGTCCATATCCTTCCCAGTATTTCTTCTCCTCATTATTGCCTTCATAATAAATCAGGTTATTATAATCGTGCGAACATTCAAGGGCCTTCCAATATTCAAAACCTTGTCGTCGATGTGGCGGGGTGTATTTAATTCTTCCCATTCCATCGAGATGCCATTTACCGATGTAGCCGGTCTTATATCCCGAAGCTTTAAAGTATTCTGCCATGGTGATTTCGCCTTCCGGCAAAT
>JBGAVW010000108.1:0-10259 GCA_044227925.1 Saprospiraceae bacterium
CATGAAAGAGCATCTGATTAAACCCGGATGCTCTTTCTATATTTTATTGATATTATTAAATTCTAGTTATTCTTGCCTGTCCTGTAATCAAGAGGTGGCTGTCTATCCCCTATCATCGATTTGTAAATATAACCTGGTCCCACATAATCTACCAATTCCTTTTTAGCCTTTTCTGCAATAGAAGGATTGGCTATTATATCTATACCTGTCATAGCAAGTACTTTAGCAGCATTGATCATTCCTTTTAATCCAATATCTGTAGCTCCACAAGCCACTGCCTGCCAGGTGTGTGGTGCGACACCAGGAACCCAGGTGGCTGTACCAAGCCCGGCAGTGGGTACCACCCAGGTGATATCTCCTACATCGGTAGATGCTGGAAATACCTGACCAGTCTGAAATGGAGCAACCTGCGCTGCAGTTTCTATCGCCGGAAATTTGGTAATTAATGTGCTTTGGATTTTTTTGCCAAATTCAATTTCTGAGCTAGTATAGGGTACCCCACCAATCTTTAAAAGGTTTTCATGCATGATTCTAGATAGAGTTTCATTAGGGGCAAGATTGAAAGACCCTGAAATTACCTCATGATCAACGGTGGTTTCTGTTCCAATCGCAGCACCCTGTGCGGCTTTTACTATTCGATTCCAGATTTCCTCTACCATGCGGGCATCAGGATGTCGCACCATATATTCTGCCTCGGCATAATCGGGCACCACATTAGCAGCCAGACCACCTTTAACAATCACATAATGTATCCTAGCTTCCTGAGGAATGTGTTCCCGCATCAGATTTACCATATTGTTCATTGCTTCCAATCCATCCAATGCTGACCTGCCGGCATGAGCAGCAGCGGCAGCATGCGATGATTTTCCGTGAAATCTAAATATGGTTTGTTTGATGGCAAGGCAAGATGATGGACTAGCTTGATTCCCACTACCAGGATGCCAGTGGAGTACAGCATCCACACCGTTAAACAAACCGTCCCTTACCATATATACTTTGGCTCCACCACCCTCTTCTGCCGGTGTACCATATAACTTGATTGTACCTGATTTGCCTGATTTTTCCAACCAATTTTTTAAAGCAATGGCTGAAGCTACTGATGCCACTCCAAATAAATGGTGACCACAGGCATGTCCTGGTGCGCCCTCAAGTATTATTTTTCTTTCGGGCAATGAATCCTGGGATAACCCGGGTAATGCGTCGAATTCAGCCAACACTCCTATCACCGGTTTACCTTTACCAAACGTAGCTACAAAAGCAGTTGGCATGGCTGAGACACCTTTTTGTACGGAAAACCCGGCTTCCTCTAGTAAAAGCTGTAATGCTGCTGTACTTTTATTCTCCTGGAATCCAAGTTCAGCAAAAGACCATATATCTCTGGCTACTTTTTTATACTTTTCAGCCTTTGAAGATATCTCTTGTATGACTGCTTCTTTATTAGGATCTCTCCAATTTACAGTTTGAGACATACTCAAATAATGGAGCAAGAACAAAACACTGATAATAAATAGGCGCATAATAATATTTTTTTTTATGCTAATGTAATGAAGGTATAAGAAAGAGGGATATTATTGAATTCAAAATACAAAACTGGCTACATAGATTTTTCTCAGCCGATTTGTTTTTTTGTAATTCGGGTTGGCACTCCAATTCAGTAAAGTAATTGCTTACCAATCTTGGAATCTGGACTGATCCTGGTCATAGTCACATTTGTTAGTACCTTGTACTTTCAATTATAAAAACTGGAAAAAATTGGAGAGAAAGACTTGTAATAGATAAAATCTATATAATAATAGAATTTATCATTATTATCTATTAATCTATATTCTATATTTGTTCTTTAATTTAATACTCTTAAATAATATATATCCATGGAAACAAATTCAGGTAAAACCGGTAAATGCCCCTATTCCGGAGCAGTGACAGATAAACGTACTGCTATAGGAGGCACGAAAAACCACGATTGGTGGCCAAATCAACTTAAACTAAATATTCTAAGGCAGCATTCGTCGCTTACAAATCCATTAGATAAAGGTTTTGACTACGCTGATGCATTCAATTCATTGGATTATTATGCTTTGAAAAAAGATTTACATGCTTTGATGACCGATTCACAAGATTGGTGGCCGGCAGATTTTGGTCATTATGGTCCATTTTTCATCCGTATGGCCTGGCATTCAGCAGGCACCTATCGTACCGGTGATGGCCGAGGTGGTGCAGGTTCCGGTCAGCAACGCTTCGCGCCTCTTAATAGTTGGCCAGATAATGGAAACCTGGACAAAGCACGCAGATTGCTTTGGCCTATCAAACAAAAATATGGGCAGCAAATATCCTGGGCAGATTTGATGATTCTGGCTGGCAATGTCGCACTGGAATCAATGGGTTTCAAAACATTTGGATTCGCCGGAGGCAGACCGGATGTATGGGAGCCAGACCAGGATGTGTACTGGGGTATTGAAAATAAATGGTTAGATGACAAACGATATCATGGAGAGCGTGATTTGGAAAACCCATTAGCTGCAGTGCAAATGGGACTGATATATGTAAATCCGGAAGGTCCAAACGGCAACCCTGATCCGGTAAAAGCTGCAATAGATATCCGCGAAACATTTGCCCGTATGGCCATGAATGATGAAGAGACCGTAGCCCTTATAGCCGGTGGACACACTTTCGGCAAAACCCATGGTGCAGGAGATGCCATCAATGTCGGCCCTGAACCTGAAGCCGCAGAAATTGAAGAACAGGGACTCGGATGGATAAATAAGTACGGTACAGGCAAAGGTGCTGACGCAATCACTAGTGGCCTTGAAGTTACCTGGACGAGTACACCTACTAAATGGAGTAATAATTTCTTTTGGAATCTTTTTGGTTACGAATGGGAATTGACTAAAAGTCCAGCAGGTGCACATCAATGGATTCCAAAAAACGGAGCTGGAGCAAATTCCGTACCTCACGCCCACGATAAAGCGAAACGCATAGCACCTTCTATGCTTACCACGGACCTTGCACTTCGATTTGATCCCGTCTATGAAAAAATATCAAGGCGCTTCTATGAAAACCCGGATGAATTTGCTGATGCATTTGCAAGGGCGTGGTATAAACTTACGCATAGGGATATGGGCCCGATCACAAGATATCTTGGACCTGAAGTACCTCAGGAGGAATTAATATGGCAAGATCCTATACCGGCTGTCAACCATGCGTTGATAGACGATAGTGATATTGAAACATTGAAAAATAAAATTAAAACATCAGGATTATCCATCTCAGAATTAGTCTCTACGGCCTGGGCCTCCGCTTCCACTTTCAGAGGGTCCGATAAACGGGGAGGAGCTAATGGAGCCAGAATAAGATTAGCCCCTCAAAAAGATTGGGCTGTCAATAATCCGACTCAGCTGGCCAAAGTTTTAAAAGCATTGGAAAGTATTCAATCCGATTTTAATCAACAAGATAAAAAAGTATCTCTTGCCGATTTGATCGTATTGGCCGGTTGTGTTGGTGTGGAACAAGCTGCCCACAAAGCAGGTCACGATGTCAAAGTTCCATTTACGGCTGGTAGAATGGATGCTTCCCAGGAACAAACAGATATTGAATCATTTGCTGTTTTAGAACCGATGGCTGACGGATTTAGAAATTACCTCAAACATAAATACAGCGTTTCTACCGAAGAATTACTAATAGATAAAGCTCAGTTGCTTACACTCACTGCACCTGAATTGACCGTACTTATCGGCGGTATGCGGGCAATGGATACCAATTTTGATCATTCCAAGCACGGTATTTTAACTGACAGACCAGGTACATTGACTAATGATTATTTTATACATCTGTTGGATATAAATACAAAATGGTCAGCAACTGATGAATCAAAGGAAATATTCGAAGGACGCGATAGAAATACAGGCGCCTTGAAATATACCGCTACGCGGGCAGACCTCATCTTCGGGTCCCACTCCGAATTAAGAGCACTTGCAGAAGTATATGGCAGCAGTGACGCTCAGAAAAAATTTGTTCTTGATTTTGTTACCGCATGGGCAAAAGTGATGAACCTGGATCGGTTTGATGTGAAGAAATAATAATAGGCCTAATGAATTGAACTTTGACACGCCATACATGTCAAGTTCAATTCATTTGCTTATACTCATTCGGTGTAACTCCTACTCGTCGTTTAAACAATCTTGTAAAATGTTGTGGGTATTTAAATCCCATTTCATAGGCAACCTCATTGATGTTTTTATCAGGTTCAAACACTTTGTTTTTAGCAATTTCTATTATTTTACTTTGGATATAATCTTTAGCAGTTTGTCCTGTTTCTCTTTTAATCAGGTCTCCAAAATAATTAGCGGATAGAAACAAAGCCTCAGCAAAATGGGACACCGTTGGCAGCCCAAGGGACTTGGGTTTTTCTGAATGGTAATAGTCATTCAATAATTCTTCAAATTTTGAAAGTAGTCCTTTATGGGCAGTTTCCCGGGTAATAAATTGTCGATCATAAAATCGCTGGCAATAGTCCAAAAACAATTCAATGTTTTTGGCTATCAGTTTCTTACTGTGTTGGTCTACCGGCTGTTTTAGTTCAAATTGTATTTTCTTAAAGATCTCCAAAATCATTTCGCGCTCGTGATCGGAAAGATGAAGCGCTTCATGAGTTTGATAGTCAAAAAATTTATAGTGATTTATTACTTTACCAAGGGATGTACCAATTAAAAAATCCGGATGAAACAATAACCCAAATCCCACTGGCTGATATACCACTTTCGGATTATCCATACTGGTATATTGACCCGGGGCAAAGAATACTAATGTGCCGGCTTGATAATCGTAATAATGTCTGCCATATCTCAAATCTCCACATTTTACATCCTTCAAAATAATACTATATAATCCATACTGAAATCTTATAGTATCTGCGTCACCCCAATCTCTCGGATGTGCTAGTGAATAATCTATTACTGTTACTAAAGGGTGAAGTGTCTTATGATTATTGGTGGCATTAAAATTATTGATATTGTCAATATGTACAATCTTTTCCATATCGATTATTTCATTTTAGATCTTTCAAAAGTACTATGTATACCGGCTTCCTTTTTCAAATTGAATATAGAATCAGTAAAAATGGTAGAAAATACAGTAATTTATATACTGAACATCCTAATATAAGTAAGGACCTTTGTTTTGTTTAATTTTCATCTTAATTAGACACATCATATCAATAAAATACCAAACTAGAAAAATGAAAAAAACAGTTTTGATTTTAGTAATTTCCATATTAGTGATCCCGGCATCCTTTTCTCAATCCAAAATCGAGCAATATCTAATCCAACTATCCAGTGATAAATGGCAATGGATGGCTGATAAGGATGTGGTAAAACTCGAAAAACTTTTTGATGAAAAATCAAAATTTGTGCACATGAGCGGTACCTGGAAAAAAGCAGAGGAAATCGAAATCATAAAGACCGGGAGTATTTGGTACAAACAAGCCGATGTCCATGATGTAGCTGTGGAGGTATCCGGTAAGACAGCAATCGTATGGAGCAGAATTACCCTGGTGGCAATGGTACGTGGCAATGAAGCCAAAACCGAATTTACAGTCACCGAAGTCTATCAAAAACAGAAAAAAGACTGGAAGATGCTGGCATTGACCTTTAGCAGCGTACGGGACACCCACCAAATTAAAAAATAACAAAACAGAATAATATAATGAAAAAACTAATAACGGCACTTGCGATTATCAGTGCTCTTTCCATATCTGTCAAGGCACAATCCTTAATAGAAGAAGAAATCAAGATCCTTTCCAAAAACAAATGGCAATGGATGGCAGATAAAGATACAGACAAGCTTGCCAAATTATTCGATGATAAATCTATGTTTGTTCACATGGGTGGAAGCTGGGGAAAAGAACGCGAGCTTGAGATTATTAAATCAGGATTCATCCACTATAAAAAAGCAGATATTCACGAAGTACTTTCGCCTATAGTGATTGGCAATACCGTCATCTTGCTTAATCGGATTACATTATTGGCGGTGGTTGGCAGCAATGAGGTCAGCAATCCATTTATGGTAACTGAGGTGTATGTGAAAGTGGATAACGATTGGAAAATGGGGTCACTTTCTTTTTCTAAGCTTATGGGACCAAATTAATACCTACACATTCCTGTTTGAATTTTGTAACAAACGACACACAAATGAGAGATATCTTTACAAAACCAATAAATAATTAAAATCCTTTCGCATATGGCATTCTTCAAATTAAAAATCAACGGCAAAACCAAAGAAGTAAATGTTGACCCGGCTACTCCTCTATTATGGGTATTGCGGGACCATCTCAATTTACCTGGCACTAAATACGGCTGTGGTATAGCCCAGTGTGGAGCATGTACAGTACATTTCAATGGCAATGCTGTGCGGTCATGCATGTTGCCGGTATCCGCTGTGGGCAAAGCAGCCATTACCACCATTGAGGGATTATCTGCAAACGGAACCCATCCGGTACAAAAAGCTTGGCTCGAACACGATGTAGCTCAATGTGGTTATTGCCAGTCCGGACAGATTATGTCCGCAGCAGCTTTGCTCAAAAGCAATCCTCATCCCAGTGATGCCGACATTGATGCTTTCATGAGTGGAAATATATGCAGATGTGGTACTTACATTCGTATAAAAGAAGCTATTAAATCTGCCTCCAATAACTAATTCTTCAAACCTAATTCTAAATGGAAAATATAAAATCCAAAAGCAGACGCTCTTTTTTAAAAACAACTGCCCTGTCCGGTGGTGGTTTGATGCTTAGCTTTTCGTGGACCAGTCAATTTAGATCTGCTGATAAAATTACGGCATTAAACCTGCCGGAGGTTTGGTCAGATCTTACAGGATATATTAAAATCACGCCCGATAATATCATCAAAATACTATGCCCCAATCCTGAATTTGGACAGAATGTGATGACATCTCTACCCATGATTGTTGCTGAGGAATTGGATGCAGATTGGAAAAATGTGATAGTTGAAATGGCACCCCACGATGGTGTAAAATATGGATTTCAGTTTACCGGTGGATCTAATTCAGTAAGAGCATACTGGAAACCATTGAGAACCGCAGGTGCTTCAGCCAGGCAAATGTTAATAGAGGCTGCTGCACAAACCTGGGGTGTGAATCCAACTGAAATCACTACAAAAGCCGGAGTATTATCCCATCCTTCCGGAAAATCCGCTAAGTACGGTGAAATGGCCAGCAAGGCCGCAAGTCTCAATGTACCGAAAGATGTTAAGACCAAAGAAGTAAAAAATTTTTCAATTGTAAGTGAATCAAAGAAAAATACCGAAGGGTATAAAATAGTAACAGGCAAACCCATATTTGGAATAGACTATCAAATGGAGGGGATGCTCTATGCCATGATACACCACCCACCTGCATTTGGTATGAAACTGAAATCCTATAATGCCAACGGCGCAATGAAAATGCCCGGCATTGTAGATGTTTTTACTCTCAAATTGTACGATGAAGGAAGTGACAGAGGTGCGTTTGAAACCCGCACGTTCAATGATTTATTGGTCGTTGTCGGTAAATCTACCTGGGAAGTAATGAACGCACGAAAAAACCTCGTTGCTCAATGGGAGGTCGCGCCAGAACGAAAAGAATACTTGAATATGAGGGGCAATAAAGTAGAAGAAATTACTCCTTCCGGTCTTGAAAGTACCGTTTCCCAGTTGGAAAAAATGAGTGAATGGTCTAAAAAGCCTGCTAAACAGATAAGAAAAGACGGGGATCCCGAAGCGGCTTTCAAAAATGCAGCACAAATAATTGAGCGCACTTATACCGCTCCTTTTTTAGCGCATAATTGCATGGAACCAATGAATTTCTTTGCCCATGTCACGGCAGAGAAAGGTTTATTTGTAGGCCCTATGCAGGCTCCGGGTATTGCAGAACAAACATTGGCTAATCGTTTTGGATTACCGGCTGATAAAATTGAAGTACAAATGACGCGCATGGGTGGCGGCTTTGGCCGTAGGGCTTATCATCATTATATGGTTGAAGCAGGGCTGATCTCAAAAAAAATGAATAGACCAATAAAACTGATCTATTCACGTGAAGATGATATGAAATATGGTATTTACAGACCTATGTACACAGCAACATACAGAGCTGCATTGGATGCCAATAAAAACTTAATTGGTTTTCATATCAATGGAGGGGGTATTCCTGAAAATCCGATTCATGCAAATCGATTCCCCGCCGGAGCTATAGACAATTACCTGGTAGAGGGATGGGAAATCCCATCCAATATTACTATTGGTGCTTTCCGTGCGCCCCGGTCCAATTTTAATGCCGCTGCTGAACAATCTTTTCTCGATGAAGTAGCTGAAGCCATGGGTAAAGATCCAATTGATCTGCGATTAGAATTATTAGAACGTGCCAAAATGAATCCAGTAGGCAAAACCAATGATTATAATGCAGATAGATATGCCGGTGTATTAAAATTAGTACGGGAGAAATCAGATTGGGACAATGAAACAAATCGCAAAAAAAACAGAGGCGTTGCCGCTTATTTTTGTCATAATTCATATGCAGCACACGTAGTTGAAATGACAATCCGGGATGGCCAACCATATGTAGAACAAGTATTTTCTGCCATGGACTGCGGAGTAGTAATCAATCCTGATGCTGCCAAAAATATGGTAGAAGGGGCCGTCGTGGACGGGATAGGCAATTCATTGTATGGTGCCCTGACCCATAAAGTTGGTGCAGTTGAGCAAAGTAATTTCCATAATTATCGTATGATAAGGCATGGCGAAGCGCCTAAGAAAATAGAGGTGCATTTTGTCAAAAACGAAATAGACCCCACAGGTTTAGGCGAGCCACCATTTCCTCCGGTATTTGGGGCGGTTGCAAATGCACTATTTAAAGCTACAGGTAAGAGATATTACAATCAACCTTTTACGATCGAGCCACCCAAGTCACAAGGGTAAAGTAAGTGTTGAATAAAACATCTATAATTATACATTGAGACGATTTAAAAAGATAATATAAAGAGGGGAATTGAAAGTTATTTTGAGATATATTATAAACCATCAATTATACAGCTGTATTTTTTCAAGCAAGAAGTATCTATTCATTTACCAAAATTGAGCTATTTAAGAAAAAATTCGGATAATTTATTTAATATATTTCGCAAGCAAGATCATGGAATCGACATCTAAATCCAGACGCTACTTTCTTAAAGCCAGTGCACTTTCAGGAGGAGGACTCATGCTTTCGTATTGTGGAATTAAGGTCTCAAAACCCTTGACACCAGAAAATGCAATCAATTCTATTCCCAATGAATTTCATTCATTAAATGGTTTTGTAAAAATAGCATCAGATAATAGCATCACCATCATGGCTCCTAATCCCGAAGGTGGTCAGGGAGTGAAGACCTCTATGCCCATGATCGTAGCTGAAGAATTAGATGTGGACTGGAAGCAAATCATAATACAACAGGCTGACCTGGATACTAAACATTTTACCCGCCAGTTTATAGGTGGTAGTCAGGCCATACATCAGGGCTGGAAACCCCTGCGCTTGGCCGGTGCCACAGCCAGGCAATTATTACGCGAAGCTGCTGCCAAATCGTGGTCCGTACCAATAGAAGAAATAAGCACTAAAGCAGGGGTATTAATGCATGCCTCGGGTAAATCCGCAAAGTATGGCGAAATGGCTACTTTGGCCTCTACCCTACCTGTGCCCACCGATGTCAAACTCAAAGACAGTAAAGATTTTTCTATTATAGGAAAATCAAAACGAAATATAGATCTTCAAAAAATCATTACCGGCCAGCCACTTTTTGGTATCGACAATTTCAAAGAAGGAATGCTCATCGCTATGATCATACATCCACCGGCATTTGGCTTAAAATTTAAATCGATCAATAATGAGACTGAGATAAAGAAGATGAATGGTATTGTAGATCTATTCCCTATAAAAATATTTAATGAAGGATATGAAAAACAATTTTTCGATACCACCAGTTTTAATGAAGTGATAGCCATCATTGGTAGATCTACGTGGGAAGTGATGAATGCAAAAAAAACAATCAAAGCCAGTTGGGTACCATTTGATTCCTATACCGAGAGTAGAAATATGCTTGGCCGTAAACAAGTATCTCACATTCCAGCAGGATTAGAAAGCACTTCCGATCATTATAAAAAAATGCAGGAAGCCTTGACCAAGCCCGGTACTGTGCGACGCAAAGATGGTGATCCCGATGCTGCCTTTGCTTCCGCAAT
>JBGAVW010000109.1:0-9915 GCA_044227925.1 Saprospiraceae bacterium
CTTACACCTAATGTGGGCTTTAAACTGGCATATAAATACACCGATGCAAAATATAAATTGAACGCTGCCTCTGCATTAATCTCCCGTTTGTATTTGCCCAAGCACCGCGGATTGTTTACACTGGATCTTAATTCTAACGAAAGCACCTGGATCGGGAATTTTACATTGCAATGGGTAGGTGGTCAGCGATTATTGGATATTTCAAATTATCCCACAAAGGAAAGTATGGGCCATGCTAACCAATCGCCAAGTTATATGTTAGCAAATTTTCATGTGGCACATAGTTTTGGAAAATGGGAAATATACACCGGCTCTGAAAACATCACCAACTATGTACAGGATTATCAGATTGTGAGCCGATTCAGTGTGGGATCAAAATACTTTGATGCAACCAGGCTTTATGCTCCTAATATGGGTATGCGGTGGTATGCTGGAATCAAGTTTACTATTTTATAGTGTCGGTTTTATTTCAATACAAATGTATTTTTTTGTATCCTCTTTGATTTTTACTGTATCTGATATGGTGTTGGCCGGATAAAGCCATATTATTTCTCCTTTGTTTATTAATACCAGAGCAGATTTTTTATCCGCACCTGATATTTTGTGATCAGTGAGGATCTCTTTTATTTTTTTTGATTGCCCCTTCATGCCCAATGGTTTCATCCGGTCTCCCGGTAGCCAGTTACGCAAAGTCAATGGAAAACAAATATCATCTCCATTTATAATTGATCTATTCAGTGCAGGCAATAAAGTACGGGTACAATTCTCTATCCCAATCACTCCGTGGTGATATAAAACGGTAAATGGAATGAATTCGATATCAAATAGTACTGGGCCCGGTATGCGGCTGATAATATCTATTTCCATATTCCCGGTGTAAGCGGTGTGTGATTTGGATATAAATTTTCGACCTTTATTTTGATTCCGTACGGCCTGATACATCTGCCCTACAGTATCTTCATTGAAACCGTACGGAGAAAGTAAATAAAAAAGAGAATACTCATTTATTTCTTCAGTGATCTTTATTTTTACCTCCCCCTTTATATTGGTTGTCAGTTTTTTACTCAGATTTGAAATGTACTGGTTATAAAAAGGTAGGAAAGCCTGCACTTTATGTCCAAACTCAGCTATATGTTTTACGGCATTGATATTTATACTTTCGGTCAATGGTAAAATCTTATTTCTTATTTTATTCCTGGTAAATTCACTCTGTTCATTCGAGGCATCTATTCTAAACTCTATATTTTCCATATGGAGATATTCCAATATCTCTTTTTTGGAACGAGATAATAATGGCCTCAGCAGAATTAATTTGGCATCCTGGCGGGAATAGGGCAAACTGGAATTGAACATCATGCCTTTTACTCCTTCCAGCCCAGTACCACGAATGAGATTCATCAGGATTAATTCTGCCTGATCGTTTAAATGATGTCCGGTAAGTATATATTTTATTTTTCTTTCTTTACATACCGTGCCAAACCATTTGTATCTCAGTTTTCTGGCTGTTTCTTCTATTCCTTCTTTTTGTTTTGAAGCAATCGATTTAGTCTCAAATGAGGTATGTACATATTCTATACCTTTTTGCAGACACCAGGAAGCTGTAAATTTCTCATCCTGATCTGAGGCTGCCCCTCTCAATTTATAGTTTACATGAACAGCGGTTATTTTATATCCGAGTTTGTGTAATATATGGACCAGACATATGGAATCTGGTCCTCCGCTCAGCGCCACCAGCAATTCCTGGCCATCAGGGACGATACCGAATAAAGCCAAATCAGACTTAATTTTTTGTTCAAATTGAAAACCACTATTTTTGCGCATCAAACATTTAATCTACTTTTAATGAAAATTTCAGGGATTTTTTTTGTAATCGGTCTTTCTGTCTCGGTTATATTCTCTTGTAAAAATAATGAATCCGGAGGTAAGCAGACATCTGCGATAAAAGATTCGTTGGCCTCTAAAAAAGTGGCGGTAAACGGAGTATTTCCTGATACACCGATTAGTGTGGCAATAACCAATCCTGCCGTTGCTTCAAATAATAAATACAGTCATTATGATGTAATATTAAAAAAGGATCTCTGTAATAAATTCTGGAAAATAGACGGAGGTATTAATGGTAATTCTAATCTTACACCAGCTGAAACAGAGGGCATTTGGTATGAATTTAAAGAGAACGGCAAGTATACTAAAAGTAAATACAACACAATATTGAGCTCAGGCACATATACCATGGACCCTCAGGGAATGATGGAGATGTTTCCTGCAAAAGCAACCGAAAAGAAGATGGAATATCAGGTTAAATTTAATAATGATTTGATGATATTTATCGGCACCCCAAAATACAACGATAGCTATCTGCAAATGAAACTTTCAAGAATATATACTAAACCTAAGAAAGGGACATAGTAATGCTTAGGTTAAAAATACTTAAAGCTATGCCCGTCTTGTATTTTTTGCAATGATTCCACTATAAGTGTAATTACATTTTCCACATCCTGTTTGTGAGACATTTCGACTGTGGTGTGCATATACCTCAGGGGAATGGAAATCAATACTGATGGCACACCCTGAGAGGAATAGGCAAAAGCATCTGTATCTGTACCTGTGGCCCTGGAAGATGCCTGTCGCTGAATAGGTATTAATTTTTCAATGGCAGTATCCGTAACCAATCTCAATAATTTTTGGTGTACTGCAGGAGCATGGGTTACCCCTGGTCCGTCGCCACATTTAATATCACCATCTTTCTTTTTATTCATATGGGGTGTGCTGGTATCGTGAGTTACATCTATGATGATAGCAGCATTAGGCCTTAATCTGTGTGCTATCATTTCTGCACCCCGCAAACCAATTTCTTCCTGTACTGCATTAACCACATGCAGAGTATACGGCAGAGAAATATTGTTTTCTTTTAGTCGCCTCGCCACTTCTGCTATACAATAACCTCCAAGCCTGTTATCCAATGCCCGCCCGACATAAAAGTTTTCATTCAAGACAAAAAACTCATCCTCGTAGGTCATTACACATCCAACGTGTACACCCATCGATAATACCTCGGCTTTGTCTTTTGCTCCAATGTCGACAAATAAATTTTCAATAGTGGTTTTAGGATCTTCTGTGCCTCCCGACCTGGTATGGATGGCTGGCCAGCCAAATATCCCTTTTACGATACCTTTATCTGTTTGAATATTAACCCTTTTTGCTGGGGCTATCTGATGATCTGATCCGCCATTGCGTATTACATGTATCAAACCATTATCGGTAATGTAATTTACAAACCATGATATTTCATCTGCATGAGCTTCGATGACTACTTTGTATTCCTTGCCGGGATTGATGGTTGCATAGGCTGTGCCATAGTCATCCAAATCCCAACTATCCACATAGGGTTTTATATATTCTAACCAAATCTTTTGCCCCTGTGCTTCATAGCCTGTGGGCGATGGATTATTGATATATGCTTTTAAAAACTCTTCCGGACTTGCCATATATTTTTATTTTTCTGTTTTTAATCAATTTGCGTGTGCATCCGACCAGGCCTGTGGATCCTGATTCCATGACTTTAATAGTTCATGGTCTTCCTCATTTATATACCCTGTCTTCAATGCAATTCTTAACAGTGTGTCATAGTCTGTTATGGTAGTGAAGGGAATTTGGGCCTGGCTAAAGGCATCTGTGCATGTTTTAAATCCATAGGTAAAAATGGCCACTACACCGGCTACCAATCCTCCTGCCTCTTTAAATGCTTCTACCGCTCTAATACTGCTGCCACCGGTAGATAAAAGATCTTCAATGATGATGGCTTTTTGGCCAGGTTCAAAAAAACCCTCTATTTGATTTCCCAAGCCATGTTTTTTTGCTTCAGACCGGATATAAATCATCGGTAACTCTAATCTATCTGCTATTAAAGCCCCATGAGCAATTCCTGCGGTTGCTACACCGGCTACCAAATCAAATGGTACATATTTCCTGGCACACTCTACATAAGCATCTATAATCTCAGTACGCAGTGAAGGGTAGGAGAGTACCATCCTGTTATCACAATAAATAGGTGACTTTAGGCCAGATGCCCAGGTAAAAGGTTTTTGTGGACTTAGTTTAATTGCTTTTATTTGCAATAAATCTTGAGCTATCTTTTCTGAAATCATATGAATATAAGCGCGCAAAAATATAAAATCTGGATCAATACTTCCTGGCTTGTTTTTTTATCCGAAAATGAATATAAAATAGACCGGATGAGTCCGCCGGTGTATTTATTACTACAGCAACCCAAAACTTCTAAAATAATAGAGATAATTCAAAAATTACAGTCAGGAGCTGTACATTTTCCAACCATTATTGTTTCTAAGAGTAAAATCAAAACATGGAAATCTGTTCTCAATAAAATAAGAATGGTCTATGCAGCCGGCGGATTAGTTCAAAACCCTGATGGTAAGTATTTGTTCTTTTATAGAAGAGGTTCATGGGATTTGCCAAAAGGTAAGTTAGATAAAGGAGAAAAAAACAGGCAAGCAGCTGTCCGGGAAGTGAAAGAAGAAGTAGGCCTGGATTGCAAAATTATTTCAGGACTTCCTACTACGTATCATACCTATTTAGATAAGGGTAAATTGGTATTAAAGGAGACAGCCTGGTATAAAATGCAATCGATAAACAGTAAAGTAACTCTTCAATACGAAGAAGATATTGAAAAATACAAATGGGTAAGCAATAGACAATTTGCAGCTTTGAAAAAAAACATTTACCCCAATTTACTGGCTATGCTAAATACGGAAATAAAATGAATTTTATACTGGCAACTATTTCTGACGCCCTCTTCTTATCATCTCATATACAGTCAAAGCAAGAAACACTTTTTCCTCCACTTTGTCCAGGTCGCTTATATATTGGAAAGCCCTTGGATTACGCGTTTCTTTTTTATTTTCATTCATAAGGTTTCCGGCAAGTTTGTTGTTTACATATACCGCTAATAAAGCACTCTCACTCCGGTCTATCGTAGCAATTACATTTCGGTCGTTATACCATAGTTTGCCTTGTCTGTCCAGTTTGCCAAAATATTCTTCATCTATAAAGACCTCTACCTCTTTAGTGATAATATAAGCAAATTCATGCTCGGAATTCCTGGCTATGAGTACAGCTTCTTCTGGCCTGTATATTTTTTCAATATATACAATAAGCGGCTCATGATATATGGATTGAAACACACCGCGGTGAATTTTGTGTCCAAAGGCTTTTTTGATTTGCCGGTGCTGCCTGAGACTAAGCAATTCCATTTCATTGCGGTCCCATGTGATCAGGTGCTCTTTGGCCCAGGATTTTAATTCAGGTTGTAATTTACGAAGGTCGTTTCGCAGTCGTAAAGTAACTGATCTGAAACCTTCAAATAATTTATCCAATATCGATATCACGTGTGCAAAACTAAAAATAATGACGGTGATAATCGAAAAAAGTAGAAGCCTGGCCATAAAATATTGAAAGGTTTACTGCATACAATGTACTTTTTTGCAATTGTAACATTTTCAGACCAACATCGTAAATCGTAAAAGTATATTTTATTAAATCCCTTTAACCGAGGTAAGATTTTAATGAATTTTGGTGCATTGATCTTCTCAGCCTCCTTATAGCTCTTTCTTTTACCTGGCGTACACGCTCACGGGTAAGTCCAAACATATCGCCTATCTCCTCCAGAGTGAGTGGCTTATTACCGTCCAATCCAAAATAGGCAGAAAGTACTTCCATCTCCCTGGGAGCCAGGACGGTCATTCCATATTCTACTTCTTTTTTCAAAGACTCCTTCATTAAAGCCAGGTCTGGACTTTCATCTGTGTCGTGCATATAGATGTCTATCATAGCGATATCATCTTCTTCTGTACCAATAGGGGCATCAAAAGATACATGGCGCATATTGCTTTTTAATACGTGATTGACATCTTTTACAGCCACTCCCAAAGCTTCAGCCAACTCCTCAGGTGAAGGCTCACGCTCAAATTCCTGTACAAAAGTTATATAAGCTTCATTAAGTCTGTTATATGAACCTACTTTATTGACGGGCATTCTTACGATGCGGCTATATTCAACAATTGCCTGAAGTATGGATTGACGAATCCACCACACAGCATAGGATATAAATTTAAAGCCTTTTGTTTCATCAAAACGCTTAGCAGCTTTGATCAATCCTACATTGCCCTCATTGATAAGATCACTGAGAGAAAGTCCTTGATTTTGATATTGTTTAGCTACGGAAACTACGAACCGGAGGTTTGATTTACACATCACCTCCAATGCTTCTTCGTCTCCTTCACGTATGCGACGCGCATACTCAGCCTCTTGCTCAGGGGTGAGCATAGAAAGTTTAGCAATATCATTCAAATATTTTTCGAGTGATACTGACTCTCTATTGGTGATTTTGTTAGTAATTTTTAATTGTCTCATGTTTACCTCCTTTATACATACTGAATTGTAACCAGAAAAGTTTCTCTAATAAACAGAAAAAGCAGCATTTCGCTCGCTGGTTTTTAAGAGTTTAACTTTTTATTATGACTAAATATAATATTAACGCTAAATTCCAAATTTATTTTGGTATTTCGTTAATTTATTAGACAAAAATGTCTCTTTATTAGTATGATAGTAATAATTGAAAATAAATACCTTAATGCTAAATATTACTTAAATCTTTAGCCTCAAGGTATTTTATATGATTTTCAATCTTCCCAGTTCAAACCCTCTGGCCTTGGCTTGGATGGCTCAGGGTTAGGAGTAGGTAGTACTGTAGGATTTATATTTTCGTTATGTGCAGTATCATTTGGAGTTTCATCTAATGGTGGCCTTTCACGTGGGCCATCATCATGTCTAGGTGGTCTTGGGCCTCTTGGTTCACTACCGGTTGGGCTTCTTCTCTCGAATCCACCTCTTCCTCCGCGATCACCTCCTCTGTCCTGGCCTCCACGATCACTACTTCCACCTCTATTACCTCCGCCAAACCTATTGCCACCACGGTCACCCCCTCTGTCATTTCCACCTCTTCCACCACGATCTCCCCCTCTGTCATTTCCTCTTCGTTCATAGCCTCCTCTGTCGGGTCTATCTGACCTTTCCGGTCTGGCTTGGTCATCAGATTCAGGGGCACTACCTGCAGGTCTTTCCGGCCTCGGCATTAATGCTTTGCGCGAAAGTTTATACT
Source organism: Saprospiraceae bacterium (assembly GCA_044227925.1). Taxonomy (GTDB): domain Bacteria; phylum Bacteroidota; class Bacteroidia; order Chitinophagales; family Saprospiraceae; genus JADJLQ01. Next base: position 7,175 of record JBGAVW010000109.1, read on the forward strand.
TACCGGTCTTTGGATCTACATCCAGTAACTTCACTTTAAGTTCGTCACCTACACTAAATACTTCATCTACATTTTCAATTCGTGTGTACGATATTTCTGAAACATGGAGCAATCCTTGTTTGCCCTTAAAATCTACCACTACTCCAAAAGGTAGGATTTCAACCACTTTTGCTTCATAAGTAGCTCCTATTTCCGGTGTGAATGTGATGGATTCCACTCTCGCAATAGCTGCGTCAATAGAGGATTTATCCGGACTGGCTATTGATACGATTCCATAATTTTCAATTTCTTCAATGCTGATTACAGTACCAGTGGTAGCCTGTATATCCTGGATGATTTTACCGCCCGGGCCTATTACAGCGCCTATTAATGATTTAGGGATTCTGATTTCTACTATACGTGGAGCATGAGGTTTATAATCTTCTCTTGCTTCGCTTATGGTTTTGGCCATTTCGTTCAAGATATGGATTCTGCCCTCTTTGGCTTGAGCTAAAGCTTTTTCAAGCAATTCGTACGAAAGACCTTCAATTTTCATGTCCATCTGACAACCGCATATCCCTTTTTCGGTACCGGTTACTTTAAAGTCCATATCGCCCAGAGCATCTTCATCGCCCAATATATCTGTGAGTATAGCTGCTTTGTCACCTTCTTTTATGAGGCCCATGGCTACTCCGGAGATGGGAGCAGTAATTTTTACCCCTGCATCCATAAGGGCCATAGAAGATACGCATACAGATGCCATGGAAGTGGATCCATTAGATTCAAGAATATCGGAAACAATTCGAACTGTATATGGGTTTTCCTCTGGCATTACTTTTTTTACTGATCTTGATGCAAGGTTTGCATGCCCGATTTCCCTGCGTCCCGGACCACGATTTGGTTTGGCTTCACCTACCGAAAATCCAGGGAAGTTATAATGAAAAATAAAATCAGATTCAACGGGTTCAAATGCTGTATCCACCAGCATTTTATCTACTTTGGACCCTAAAGTCACTACGCCTAATGCCTGAGTTTCTCCCCTGTTAAACAGAGAGGAACCATGGGATGCCGGCAATACATCTACTTCGGTCCATATTGGTCTTACTTCATTGGTTTTTCTGCCGTCAAGTCTTTTGCCTTCAGTTAGGACTACTTCACGGACAATTTTTTTCTTATTCTTTTCTAGAAGTTCACCAATAATTTTTTTGTTTGTAGTGTAATATTCTTCCCCTTTTGTGGCCACTACATATTCTTTTACAGCATCTTTTAATGCATCAAAATTTCCTTTTCTGGTCTGCTTATCTGTAGGGTTTCTGGCAATCTCATATATTTTATCAGAGGTAGATAATAAAACGATTTCTTTTAGCTCTGCATCGATTTCGGCTTCTACGACCTCTCTTTTTCCTTTGGCTGCTGCTCCTGATTTTTCAGCAAGATCCAATTGTATTTGACAATGTTTTTTTATTTCCTCATGTGCAATTTTTATTGATTCAATCAACTCTGATTCGTCACATTCGTTTGCTTCTCCTTCGACCATTAACAATTCGGTAGGAGTAGCAGCAACTACAAATTCCAGAGATGCTATTTTTAATTGAGATCGGCTGGGGTTGATTATGTATTCACCATTTACTTTGGCAATTCGTACTTCAGAAATTGGTCCATTCCATGGAATGTCGGATAAAGTAAGGGCTGTAGAAGCGGCAAGTGCTGCAAATCCATCAGGTAAGGATTCAGTTTCGCCGGATAATAAATTAATAATGACTTGTGTTTCATTTAAAAAAGAATCTGGAAAAAGTGGCCTTATGGCCCGGTCTACCAATCGCGATGTAAGCACCTCATAATCAGAAAGTTTTCCTTCTCTTCTAAAAAAATTTCCGGGTATTCGACCAGCCGCATAAAAGCGTTCTGAATAATCAACAGACAGGGGGAAAAAGTCCTGATCGGGTTTGGGGTCCTTACTGGCTACAGCCGTAGCCAATAATATAGTGTTTCCACATTTTAATACAGCGGACCCATTCGCTTGGGTGGCTAGTTTGCCTGTTTCTAATATAACTTCCTTGCCATCAGGCAGGTTAAAAGAAACTGAAATAGGATTTTTTTGTCCCATATTTTTTAATGGTTTGATAATGAATAAATTAAAACTAAAAAAGCCCTACACAGGTAGAGCATAAATCAGATAGAACTAGAAGTAGTGTCAGTAAATAAAGTATACGTAAATCCTGACTATGGGATTATTTTCGTATACCTAACTGCTCGATCAATTCACGGTATTTACTCAGATTGTGCTTAGCAAGATAATTGAGCAATTGTTTGCGTTTACCAACAATGGTGAGTAAGGATCTACGGCAAGAATGATCTTTTCTGTTCTGATTCAAATGCTCTTGTAACGAATTGACTCTGAATGTAAAAAGAGCAATTTGAGCTTCTGTGGAACCAGTATTTTCGGCTCTTCCGCCGTACTGAGTCATTATGCCTTGTACTTTTTCTTTTGTCTTATAAGCCGTCATATTTTCTTTTCTTTTTGGCTTGTGTTTTATTATTAATTTTTACGGGCGCAAAAGTAGGAAATTCTGGTTAGATATTGAGAATTATTTTAAAAGATTTGACCAGAGTAATGATTTAGGGAGGGGTAACTCTCTTTTTACGCGAAAATTCGTGGATAAAAAATACGGTTATGGCCTTTGGCCATTTTATAACACGAATGAACACGGATTACACAGATTTACAGGAATTGTCTTTGCCTGATTTCTAATTCGTGGCCA
>JBGAVW010000010.1:0-103758 GCA_044227925.1 Saprospiraceae bacterium
ATAGTAGGTGCAGGATGCGCAACCGGAGAATTTAAAGGGAATAATTTTATACCTGATCATGCTCTTTCACAATCGGTTTATTTGACACCTGATCTCAGTCAAAAGCAACTTTCTAAATCCGAAGCAATAAATTATCTAAAGCGAGTGCCACCCCCTAACCCAGGGGAAGAAAGAGGATATTTAATTTCAAGATACAATAACCAGAATCTGGGATGGTTAAAAGGAATACAAGGTCGATTTAATAATTTATATCCTAATGAATACAGGATTAAAAGTCATTTTGCAAACAACACCTCAAATTAAGGATATCTGCGGCCAACATATATCATTTGCAATTCGCACAAAAACCAGTATTTTCATAGAATCGTAATATTAATCAAATGAAAATATTCAATGCCGCTCAGATAAAGGATTGGGATGCAGAAACCATAAAACAAAAAGGCATTTCGTCCTTGGACCTCATGGAGAATGCCTCCATTGCTTTTGTTTCCAGGTTCAAATCTAAATTCCCAATCTCTATACCGGTGGCCGTGGTTTGTGGTACTGGAAATAATGGAGGAGACGGGCTGGCGATCGCGAGGATGCTTAGCATCGATGGATTCGATATAAAAGTATGGTTGGCAGATTTCGGTCAAAAAAAATCAGATGACTTCATAGCCAATTTAAATCGATTACCCGGTCATGGACATGTCCCTCTGGAAACCATAGATATGTCTGAGCCTCCTATTTTCGAGCCCAACATTGTGATTATTGATGCTCTTTTTGGTACCGGGCTTAATAAACCACTCGACGGAAAATTCGAAGACCTGGTACTTTGGTTAAATTCATTACAACATACCATAGTGTCAGTCGATATTCCCTCCGGCATGTTTACAAATAACCATACCGAAATTGCTATTGAAGCGGATTATACGTACACTTTCCAGACTCCTAAATTGAGTTTTTTTCTTCCCTGTTATGAAAAATTTACCGGCAAGGTTTCCATTTTGGATATTGGATTAATCCCTGAATACAGTGCTAAATCGAACACAAGTTATTATTTGATAGAACCTGAATTTATCAAACAATGTATAAATAAAAGAGGGAAATTTACTCACAAAGGCAGCTTTGGTCACGCACTGATGATCAATGGCAGTTATGGTAAAGCAGGAGCTGCAATACTATCTGCTAAAGCTTGTCTCCGGAGTGGAGTGGGTTTACTCACCAATCATTTACCGGTAAACTTATATCCTATTTTGCAAATGGCAGTACCCGAAGCCATGGCTTCACTGGACCAACACGATTATTATTGGTCATCTCTTCCTGAAAATATCAGAAGATTTTCTGCCATCGGAGTTGGATGTGGCATTGATCAAAAAGAATCCACCGTGCGCATATTTCAATCATTGGTTCAGGATTACGATGGCAAAATGGTCCTGGATGCAGATGCATTAAATATAATTTCGAGTAACAAAGAATTATTAAACCATATCCCCGTAGGTTCAATTTTGACACCACATCTCAAAGAATTTGAAAGATTATTTGGAAAAAGCAATTCTTGCTTCGATCGGCTTGCTTTACTGAGAGATAGTGCGAAAAAATATGCAGTGACTATCATACTTAAAGGAGCACATAGTGCAATTGCCATGAATGATGGTACTGTTTATTTTAATTGTAGTGGCAATCCTGGAATGGCGACTGCCGGAGCGGGAGATGTACTCACCGGGATCCTTACCGCATTTCTGGCTCAGGGATATGATACTAATACAGCTGCAATAATGGCAACCTATATCCATGGATTAGCGGGAGATTTTGCATACCAGGGTGAAAGTTATGAATCCATGATTGCTTCAGATATTATAGATAATCTTGGAAAAGCGTTTCATACCTTGTTTCAATAATAGTTAAATGCAAAAAATTATTGTACTTACCGGGGCAGGCATCAGCGCAGAAAGTGGCTTAAAGACCTTTCGCGATGCAGATGGACTTTGGGAAGGCCATAATGTAGAGGATGTAGCCACACCGGAAGCATGGCAGAGCAACCCTTCTCTGGTATTGGATTTTTACAATCAGCGAAGAGCTCAACTCAAAAAAGCCCTTCCAAATGAAGCTCATACTGCATTAGCCAAACTTGAAGAAAAATTTAATATCACTATCATCACTCAAAATGTGGATGACCTGCATGAACGTGGAGGAAGCCAAAAAATAATTCATTTGCATGGTGAATTGTTTAAGGTCCGAAGTACTTTAAACCCGAGCTTAATATATGAATGGAAAGAAGATTTGACACTAAATGATAAATGTGAGTTAGGCAGTCAACTCCGACCTCATATTGTTTGGTTTGGTGAAGAGGTGCCACTCATGGAGAAAGCAGCACAGGAATGCTTGGATGCTCAGCATTGCATCATTGTCGGCACTTCTATGCAGGTTTATCCTGCGGCAGGATTGATCCGGTACCTGCCATTGGATTGCAAATTGTATTATATCGATCCAAATCCTACCATATCTTATGAATTGGGATCCCGGAAAAATCTGGAATTGATTAAACTGAAAGCCACCGAAGGTGTAAAAAGCCTGGTTGCAAAACTGCTTAATAAAGATTAAATCAATTACAGTATATCTGCCAACCGTAATCCTTTAATTACCTTTGCAGATCTATGGAATTGAATTTTTCTGAAATTGAAGCTAAGTGGAAAAAAATATGGGCCGAAAAGAATATTTACAAAGTATCGAATACTTCCGGAAGGCCTAAATACTATGTATTGGATATGTTCCCATACCCATCTGGAGCTGGTTTACACGTTGGACACCCATTAGGGTACATCGGTTCTGATATTTTTTCCCGATATAAAAGGATGAAAGGATTCGAAGTATTGCACCCAATGGGATTTGATTCTTTTGGATTACCAGCTGAACAATATGCAATTCAAAGAGGGATTCATCCTGAAAAAGCAACGAATGAGAATATCAAACGATACAGGGCACAACTTGATAATATTGGCTTTAGTTTTGATTGGAGCCGTCAAGTGGTTACCAGCGATCCTAAATTTTATAAATGGACCCAATGGATATTCAGGAATCTGTTTTTACACTGGTACGATTCGGATAAAAATATAGCCAGACCTGTTTCCGAATTGGAAAGCATATTTGCACAAAATGGGAATGCTAAAATTAATGCAGCTCAATCTCCTTGCCCAGTGTTTACAGCTCAGGATTGGAATGGATTTACAGCCAGGCAGAAATCTGATGTGCTGATGAATTATCGTTTAGCTTACAGGAAAGAAGCTTTTGTAAACTGGTGTGAAGCTTTGGGTACTGTATTGGCTAATGACGAAATCAAAGATGGATTATCTGAAAGAGGTGGTCACCCTGTAGAACGGAAGCCCATGACGCAATGGTTTTTGCGAATCACCGCATATGCAGAGAGATTATTGAATGATTTGAATGATGTGGACTATAGTGATTCAATGAAGATAATACAATCCAATTGGATAGGCAGGTCTACCGGAGCTCAGGTATTTTTTACAATTGAAGGTCATGCAGAAAAACTGGAGATTTATACTACCCGTGCCGATACTATATTTGGCGCAACATTTATGGTGCTGGCTCCCGAGCATGATTTGGTATCTTCGATTACAACTGCAGAGCAGCAAACAGAAATTGAAAAATACCTTGACTATGTAAAATCACGATCGGAAGTGGATCGTATGTCAGAAGTAAAAGAAGTGACCGGTGCATTTACAGGAGCTTATGCTATCAATCCATTTAATCAGGAGAGAATTCCGATTTGGATTGGAGAGTACGTGTTAAAAGATTACGGAACCGGTGCCATTATGGCTGTACCAGCCGATGATGCCCGGGATCATGCATTTGCTAAAAAATTTAATCTGGTCATTACCGAGATCATTGATAAATCCATGTATCCAGGAGCTACCATAGAAGATAAATTAGGCAAAATGATCAATTCTGAATTTCTCAATGGTATGGAAGTAAAAGATGCCATAGACGAAATCTGCAACCGGCTCGAAAAAATGGGTATCGGCAGCAAGAAGATAAACTTTAAAATGCGTGATGCCAATTGTTCAAGACAAAGATATTGGGGTGAACCTTTCCCAATCTTGTATGATAAAGAAGGTGTAGCTCATGTACTGGATGAAAAAGAATTGCCATTGTTATTACCGGATTTGGATGACTTCAAACCAAGTCAAGGTAAGGCTCCATTGGCCAAACTAAACGATTGGGTCCATCTGCCAAATGGATTTACCCGCGAAACGGATACTATGCCCGGCTTTGCAGGCTCATCCTGGTATTTTTTACGCTATATGGATCCGCATAATGAAAATGAATTTGCTGATAAGAAAGCCATAGCATATTGGCAAGATGTAGATCTATATGTTGGCGGGACCGAGCATGCAGTAGGACATCTATTGTATTCCAGGTTTTGGCATAAATTTTTATTTGATCTCGGATATACTGTCACTAAAGAGCCTTACAAAAGACTCTTAAATCAGGGTAAGATTCAGGGCATTTCTGAGAGCATTTATTTACAGAAAGAAAAAGAAAACGGTTCTTATGTGTTTGTTTCAAAATCGTTAGTCAAAAATGAAAGTAGCTACATCACACTTTATGTTCCGATCCAGTATGTACAGGATTTCGGATCAATGAAATCGTATTTGAATAAAGAAGGCATCAAGAAGTTTATAGATTTTATTCCAGATTATAAAGAAGCCATGTTCAGAACAGAACAAGGTGATTTTACTTTTTCAGAATATCCGGATCATGCCAGGTTGTACACCCATGGTGAATTGGCTAAAATGTCAAAATCACTTTATAATGTAATCAACCCTGATGATGTAGTTGCAGAATACGGGGCAGATTGTTTTAGGTTATTCGAAATGTTTCTCGGTCCTCTGGAACAATCAAAACCCTGGGATACACGCAGCATAGATGGTGTGGGGAAGTTTGTACGCAGGTTGTGGGCCGTTTTCTTCACCAATGGTATACTTACTATCTCTGAAGAGAAAGCAACCAATGAAGAATTAAAAATCTTGCATAAAGGGATCAAAAAAATCACAGATGATATAGAGCGTTTTTCATTTAATACCTGTGTTTCGCAATTCATGATCGTGTTAAACGAATTAAAATCCTTGAATTGCAATAAGCGGGAAATACTGGATCCATTGGTAAGGGTGATTGCTCCTTTTGCCCCCTTTATCACTGAAGAAATGTGGTCATTATTAGGCCATCCGGAATCGGTACATCTCGCCCCCTATCCCGTTGCCAATGAAGAATATTTAAAAGAAAGCAGCATTACTTACCCGATTTGTGTAAATGGCAAGAAACGGGGTACCTATGATTTTCCGTCAGATGCTGATCAGGCAACGCTTACAGAGATGACGATGAAGCTCGACTTCGTTGAAAAATGGCTTGATGGCAACCAACCTAAGAAAGTCGTAGTAGTATCGGGCAAAATGATCAATATCGTAATGTAATGTGGTGATCCTATGGACAAAAAACAACTTCTCTTTGCCAGTCAAAATGAAAATAAAGTAAAAGAGGTACGGGCTCTGCTCCAGGGAAAGTATGAAGTAGTCTCATTGAATGATATACAGTTTAAAGGGGAGTTAGCAGAACCATTCGATACATTTTCAGAAAATGCAAAGATCAAAGCCAAACAAGGCTACGAATTATTTGGTCATCCCTGTTTCTCTGAAGATGCAGGTTTGGTGGCAGAGGCTTTGCATGGCCGGCCTGGAGTGAAGAGTGCCCGATATGCTGGTGAGCATAAAAATCCAACAGATAATGTAAAAAAAGTACTCGGCGAAATGCAGGGTATAGATCATCGGAGTGCTTATTTTATAGCGGTGATAGCATACTATGATGGAACGGAGTATCAACTATTCGAAGGTAGGGTATATGGCACCCTGGAACACGAAAGCCGTGGTACACATGGATTTGGATATGATCCTATTTTTAAACCATTAGGATATGATCAGACTTTCGGCGAATTGGATGATAGTATAAAAGCGAAGATGAGCCATAGAGCTAAGGCTATGGGGTTGTTTGTAGAATGGATGTACGGTATACCAATTTAATAAAGTCCAGAAGTGATCTGGATTAATTCATTGAAGCAAGGTCCGAATCACAACCTATCTACCTGATATCTCTAAAGTATGAGCCATACTTCCTCCTACGCGCTACAAGCCTCGCAATCCGGATTATCTATACTACAAGCTTTGATCCCATCCGTAACCATCACCGGCTCCATCATATCTACCATTTCCTGAGGTACTTGAGAAGGTACACCTTGTGGTCTGGATACCGGGGTAGCCTGCTCCCGAAGATCACTCACTGTCATCTCTGGATTCGGCTCTTTGGTGACGAATTTCTTTTGATATTCTTCACTGAGAGTAAACTTGATTGCATCGACTGCAGACTTAGAACGGAGGTAGTACATACCGGTTTTTAAGCCCTTACTCCATCCGTAAAAATGCATGCTGGAGAGTTTAGCAAAGTTTGCATTCTCTACAAACAGATTCAGACTCTGACTTTGACAGATGTACGCCCCACGGTCAGCAGACATATCGATCAATACTTTCTGGCTTAGTTCCCAGGCTGTTTTATACAGATCTCTCAATTGTTGTGGGATTTCCATGATATGCTGGATGGAGCCATTGGACGCAATAATTTTTTCACGGATTTCTTTGGTCCATAAACCAAGATTTACCAGGTCATTGAGCAGATGTTTGTTTACCACTACATATTCACCACTGAGTGTACGACGGGTATAAATATTGGATGTATAGGGTTCGAAACATTCATTATTGCCTAAAATCTGAGAGGTGGAGGCTGTTGGCATTGGCGCCAATAGCAGACTGTTGCGCAAACCATGCTTTTTGATTTTCATTTTCAGATCCACCCAGTTCCACCGTGTAGTAGGGGTAACATTCCACATGTCGTATTGCAATATACCTTTACTCGACGGAGATCCCTGGAAGGTTTCGTACGCTCCGTGTTTCTCTGCAAGGGCACATGACTCGAGCAAAGCTCCGTAGTAAATGGTTTCAAATATTTCCTTATTCAGTTTGCGGGCTTCTTCGCTATCAAAAGCATAACCCATGAGTATAAATGCATCAGCCAGTCCCTGTACTCCGATACCAATGGGGCGGTGTCTGAAATTGCTATTGCGGGCTTCCGGAATAGGGTAATAGTTGATATCAATGATTTTATTGAGATTTCGAGTAATGACCCGGGTGATTTCCATCAATTTTTGATGATCGAATACCTTACCTGTTATGTATTTGGGTAATGAAATGGATGCAAGATTACATACTGCTACCTCATCGGCAGAAGTATATTCCATTATTTCAGTACAGAGATTGCTTGACCGGATGGTACCCAGGTTTTTTTGATTCGATTTCTGATTAGCAGCGTCTTTGTACAGGATGTAGGGTGTACCGGTCTCAATTTGAGATTCCAATATAGCAAACCAAAGATCTTGCGCGCGGATCACCTTGCGGGCCTTGCCTTCTTTCTCATATTTGGTATACAATTTATTGAATTCTTCACCATAAGTATCATATAGTCCCGGTGATTCATTAGGACAAAATAGTGACCAAGTGCTATCCGATTTTACCCTTTCCATGAACAGATCCGGAATCCACATAGCATAGAATAGGTCTCTGGCCCTTACTTCTTCTTTTCCGTTATTCTTTTTTAATTCAAGAAATTCGAATATATCGGAATGCCATGGTTCAAGATAAACTGCAAATGCGCCTTTGCGTTTTCCCCCACCCTGATCAACATAGCGGGCAGTATCATTAAATACTCTGAGCATGGGTATGATTCCATTGCTTGTGCCACCGGTGCCTTTGATATAAGATCCCTGGGCCCGTATATTATGGATGCTAAGCCCTACTCCACCTGCACTTTGTGATATTTTGGCACATCGGCCTAAGGTCTCAAATATTCCTGAAATGCTGTCATCCGTCATACTCAGTAAAAAGCATGATGAGAGTTGAGGTTTCGGAGTCCCCGCATTGAACAATGTAGGGGTGGCGTGGATAAACCATTTCTCAGACATCAGCTCATAGGTCTCAATAGCGGAGGCAATGTCTTCGCCATGTATGCCCACCGCTGCCCTCATCAGCATATGCTGCGGGCGTTCAACTACCTGGCCGTACATTCTCAACAAGTATGACCTTTCCAGTGTTTTAAAACCAAAATAATCAAAACTATAATCGCGATCGTAAATGATGGCTGAATCCAGTTTGTCAGCGTATTTCATCACAATATCGTGGGTTTCTTTTCCAATAAGGCCAGCAGGTTGCATGGTCTTTGGATCTACATAGTTATAAAGATCGTGTATAGTGTCTGAAAATGATTTTTTAGTTTCTTTGTGCAGATTGGATACGGCTATTCTGGCTGCTAATAGAGCATAATCCGGATGCACCGTTGCGAGGGAGGCTGCAGTCTCTGCTGCCAGCACATCCAGGTCGGTTGTTTTCACTCCATCGTAAAGTCCGATGATCACGCGTTTTGCGATTTCATAAGGCTCCACATAGGTAGAGTTGAGGCCGTAACAGAGTTTTTTAATACGGGCAGTGATTTTGTCAAAAGACACTTCCTCCTGTTTACCGCTTCGCTTGAGTACTTTCATTTTGTAGTTTTCTTTTTAATGGTTTTGAAATCCTTTTGTCTTCTTGTTTGAGTTTTGGTCGATTGTAGTTGTAGTAGTTGTAGTTTCTTATTTGAAAAAATCCATTTTTATTTTACCATATTTTGTATTTATTGATTTTAAAATTCTGCATCTACACTGAATACCTGATTTTCTCGTGTGGTTCCAATTCCTGATTTTTTATATTCTCCCACCCTCTTTTCGAAGAAATTTGTTTTACCAGACAATGAGATCATTTCCATAAAAGGGAATGGATTTTCTACATTGTATATTTTTTCATTGCCAAGGGATACTAATAATCTATCAGCAACAAATTCAATATACTGGCACATCAGATCGGCATTCATGCCAATAAGTTTCACCGGTAAGGCATCGGATACAAATTCCTTTTCTATAGCAACAGCATCTCGTATGATTTCTTCTACCTGTGATTTAGGTAATTTATTTTGAATGTATTTGTTGTAAAGCAGGCAAGCAAAATCACAGTGCTGGCCTTCATCGCGGGAAATCAACTCATTGCTGAAAGTCAGCCCGGGCATCAACCCTCTTTTTTTAAGCCAGAAAATAGAACAGAATGAACCACTAAAGAAAATGCCTTCCACAGCGGCAAATGCAATCAACTGTGTTATAAATGAACCTTGGGATATCCATCGCAGAGCCCAATCGGCTTTTTTCCTCACACAAGGCATGTGATCTACTGCATGAAACAGGTAATTTTTCTCCTGTGGTTCTTTAATATACGTGTCGATCAAGAGCGAATAGGTCTCAGAATGGATATTTTCAATCATGATCTGGTAACCATAAAAGAATTTTGCCTCGGGGTATTGTACCATCCGAAGCATGTTCTCGGCCAGGTTTTCATTTACTATCCCATCGCTGGCAGCAAAGAAAGCAAGAACATGTTTGATGAAATAACGCTCATCATCAGTGAGTTTTTCGTGCCAGTCTACCAGGTCCGGGGCCAGGTCGATCTCTTCTGCCACCCAAAAGCCAGCTACTGCATCTTTATAAAATTTCCATATGTCGTTATGCTGTAATGGAAAGATCACAAAGCGATCTGGATTTTCTTTGAGAATTGGTTCGACAAAATGCTCCATACTGGTGATGACAGTTTAAGTTATTCTAGGTTAAATATTATTCGTTATATGGATTACAGTGGAGACGCTTCGGAGGCTAAATTCGATTAATCACTACTGCGGATCAAAATTAAAAGTCTTATTCAGTAATCAAAACTTTATATAGTTTTTTTTTATATAAGTTTTTTATATTTTTTTCTTCGTTTCGGCTAGGTTCTTGATTATTTTTCGTATGTACTTCTTTAAGACACATTAAAAAAATTCATCAAGTGAACTGCTAAATAAATGAAAGATTTTTTTAATATGTTTTAAAGTTACCAACATAGTGTTGATAATCTATATATATTACTCATTTACTGGTACTTATAATAATTTTTAATGTTAATTACTTCGAGGTTTATGAATAATTATAAGACAAAATGGGTTTATTTTAACTAAAAATTGGGGCAGAAATAGTGGTTTTGAACAAAGCGGATAGAGCGAAAAAAACAGCCCAACCAGACAGCAGCGTTTTATATGAGGTATATTTATAATATGTGTAACTCAATACACTATTAAAAAACGAAAGAACCCAGGGTTTTAGAGGCGCATATGGAAGTAGATGATCTCAGGTCAAAGAGAGCCTATTAAAACATCTGTTTCCGTCTAAAAAACCAGACCAGGAATACCACCAAAAGTGCAGAAACAAAAAGAATGTAAAAAAATGCCAAAGGCTTATCGGTGAGCGGCAAAGGAATGTTCATACCAAAAAAGCTGGCTACCAAAGTAGGAACCATAAGAATAATAGTGACCACTGTAAGCCGCTGGATAAACTTATTAAGATTATTGGAGACAATGCTTGAATAAGCATCCATGGTACCTGAAAGGATATTTGTATGCCGGTTGGCCATGTCCAGTGCCTGGTTGTTATCGATTAGAATATCTTCAAAAAGGTCTGCCTTATCCTCATCAGATGTGATTTGAAGAAAATCGGTACGTTTCATCTTTAGTTTTACTAAATCATTAGCACTCAAGCTATTAACAAAGTAAACCAAACTCTTTTCAATCCGTAGCAATTGCTTTAATTCAGCGTTTCTTGCTGAATCATATAGCTCCTGTTCGATGAGATTTCTTTTCAGATTCAACCGTTTGAGGCTGTCTAAGTATCCAAGTACATTTTGATCCAGAATATGCAACACAAAAGACCTGATATCTCCAGGATCAGCATTCTTTACTTTATTATCAATAAATTTTTTGAGGATAGTGTTTTCGTGATTTGAGATGGTTATAATACTATCTGGAGTGAGCAATAATCCAATAGGAATAGTCACATACACCGGCTGATTTTCTTCTTCATCCGGATTGAGAATGGGAGTTTGAATGAGGATAAATCGAAGATTTTCATCCCATCGTTCATAACGCGAGCGTTCATCCGGGTCAAGTGAGTCTGTAAGATAATCAGATGGAATTTCTCTCTCCGAGGCAAAAGTTTCTATCTCGTTTTGATCAAAAGGGGGATGGATATTAATCCAACAACCTGCAGCAGCTTGCTGCAATTGTTTTAAGTGGCCATCTTCTCTTATATAATATTGTATCATGACTACTACCCGATCCGTCCATTGAAAATGTAAACTCTGTTTTCGGTCGCAATAATAGAGAAAAAAGCTGAGAGGGTGATTTATTATTTCATGTCGTAGTCAATTTTTAAATCGGCCGTCATAGCATGACTTTGACAGGTGAGTATGTATCCTTGTTTTAATTCTTTATCACTTAACACATAGTTATTGTCCATTTTAACTTCCCCTGACAATAATTTTGCCTGGCATGTGCTGCAAACTCCGCTTTTACAAGAGTAGGGTAAATCAAGTCCATGATTCATGCCAATGTCGAGGATGACATCATGATTGGTGCCGGCGGTAACGGAGTACCATTTACCATTTACTTTGTATTCCAGTGTATAATTCGGAGCTTTTTCGGTTATTTCAACTGGTTTGACATTTGTTCCTTCAACCGGGCTGGTAAATAATTCAGTATATATTTTATCAGGTCTTACTCCCGATTGCAATAATGCAGTTTCTAATGAGACTACCATTGAGCCGGGCCCACACAATAAAAATGCATCAATATTTTTTATTTCAAAGAGGTAATCTTTCCAGGTATTAATTTTATCTGCATCAATTCTGCCTTCAAAGTTTTTCATACCAGTAGACTCCCTGCTAAATACATTTATCACCTCAAAATGCAAAGGATTATCATTTTCCAGTTTTTTTAGTTCATCATAATACATGCTATCCTTAGATGTTTTATTTCCGTATAGTAAGAGGATTTTGGTTTCTTTGGACAGGTTAAGCTGATCTTTGATGATGGATAAAACCGGGGTAATTCCACTTCCGGCAGCAAAAGCAACAATCCGTTTTGGATAGGCAGAAGCAGGTAATACAAAACTCCCTTGTGGAGGCATGATATCTATTTGGTCTCCTTCCCGGGCCCTGTCAACCAGATGACTGGAAATCAATCCACCTTCCAGTTTTTTTACTCCTATTCTAAGCATGTGGTCATGGGGTGCTGCGCTGATAGAATAGGATCTATGCTCGGATTTATCAAAATCAGGAATTCGTACGACCAGGTATTGACCCGCAACAAAATTAAATTTTTCCTTTGCCTGTGCCGGATACGCAATTTCAATATTGACCGCATCGCGGGAGATGGGCGTGATCTTAGTTATGGTTGTTGAATAAAATTGATTCATCTTGGAAAGGTAAAACTAAATAAAAAAGGTGTACTGATCCAATCAATACACCTTTGTATTTTAGAAGAATGGTATAAATTACTTCAATGCATTTACATGCTTTGACAGGTTACTTTTCAGGTTAGCGGCCTTATTTTTATGCCATGTATTTCGCTTAGCTAATTTATCAATCAAACTATTTACTTTAGTTAAAAATGTTTCTGCATCTTTTTTTTCAGTGATTGATCTCAGCCTGGCAATGGCAGTACGGGCCGTCTTTTTATTATATCTGTTGTCAGTACGACGACCTTCTGCGATTTCTGCTCTTTTCTGAGATCCTTTGATATTTGCCATTATACTATAAATTTTATGCTTTAGGGCCGCAAATATAACAGGTTTCTTTTAAATATCCCAATACTGTAGTAAATGATTTATTAATTTATCTTAACAATTGAATAAGAACAATATATACATATTATAATTATGTTATTTATTTACTCCTTCCTTTGTCAGATTAAGCAACTATTTTTGCAGGGTATAATCTAAATATCCTATATGAAAGACTATTCGGCGATATATAATGCGCATCCTGATTTTATAGACTCCATGTACAAAATGTATCTGTCTGACAGTGAAAGTGTGGATGCCGGATGGAAGGCATTTTTTACAGGTTTTGACTTTGCAGATAAGTCCTCCAATGGGCAAATAAAGACCGAAATCCCCGCCAATGATTTAGAATCCGAATTAAGGGTCAATGCTTTGATCCATGGATTCAGGGACCGGGGTCATTTGTTATCCAATACGAACCCAATCAGAAAAAGAAGGGACAGGAAACCACATCTGGATATCGAGGATTATGGACTTAAAAATGAAGATCTTAATAAGCGATTTTTTGCAGCAGCCGAACTGGACATGAAAGGGGCAACCTTGAATGAGGTAGTGGAAAAATTAAGGTATATCTATTGTGATACTATTGGTTTTGAATACAACCACATCAATAATAAGGAAAAAAGAATGTGGCTCAGAGAACGTATAGAAAAACGGGCAGTCCAGGTAGATTATGGATTTGACATGGAGGAGAAAAAACGCATATTGGAAAAACTGAACGAAGCTGTAATTTTTGAAGAATTTCTTCATAAAAAATATGTTGGCCAAAAACGATTTTCTCTGGAAGGTGGCGAATCAACCATACCTGCGTTGGATACCATGATAGAAATCGGTGCTGATAAAGGAGTGGAAGAAGTGGTCATAGGTATGGCGCACAGAGGCAGATTGAATGTATTGGCAAATATTGTGGGTAAAACATATGAGCAAATTTTTAATGAATTTGAAGGTACTGCTGTTCCTGATCTGGCCTTTGGGTCCGGTGATGTAAAATACCATCAGGGTTATTCGTCCCAAATAGAAACCAGAACAAAACAATCAGTAAGGATACATCTGGCTCCTAATCCATCCCACCTGGAAGCTGTAAACCCGGTAGTAATGGGAATGGCGCGGGCTAAAGCAGATTTATTACATAAAAGTGAATATGACCGAATCCTTCCGATACTGATACATGGTGATGCTGCCATCGCGGGTCAGGGCATTGTATACGAAACAGCACAAATGAGTCAATTACGGGGATACTATGTAGGTGGTGTAATTCATTTTGTAATCAATAATCAAATTGGATTTACGACCGATTTTGATGATGCAAGGTCTTCCACGTATTCAACCAGTATAGCTACCGCCATCCAGGCGCCAATATTTCATGTAAATGGGGATGATCCGGAAGCGGTGCGATTTGTTTCTGAATTAGCAACAGATTACAGACAACAATTTAACACAGATGTATACATAGATATGGTTTGCTATCGGAAGCATGGCCATAATGAAAGCGATGAACCCAAATTTACTCAGCCAGAGATGTATAAAATCATTTCAAATCATGCCAATCCACGTGAACTATATACTAAAAAACTGGTAGCCCGGGGAGATTTGCAAAAGGAATTGGCAGAGAAAATGGAAAAGGTATTCTGGGATATTTTGCAAGCCCGCCTTGATATGGTCAAACAAAATACACTTCCTTATAAATACCAGGAACCAGATTTGGCCTGGAAAGCACTGAAAAAAACGGTTAATCCTGCTGATTTTGAATCTTCCCCAATTACCGGGGCAGAAAAATTG
This sequence comes from Saprospiraceae bacterium, assembly GCA_044227925.1. Classification (GTDB taxonomy): domain Bacteria; phylum Bacteroidota; class Bacteroidia; order Chitinophagales; family Saprospiraceae; genus JADJLQ01. The sequence continues at coordinate 14,606 of JBGAVW010000010.1, forward strand.
AAAATAGATGCCGTAATTCATCACCTGCTGACACTCCCAGATAGTTTTAAACCTTTATCTCAGATCACCAGGTTACTTAAAAATTATACAGAGCTTACTGCTCAAGGGAAAATTGACTGGGCCATGGCTGAATTAATAGCATACGGTACCTTACTCCAAGATGCTAAAAATGTTCGCATTAGCGGTCAGGATGTAAAAAGAGGCACTTTCTCTCACCGGCATGCCTCTGTATACGATGCTGAGACTAATATTGAATATAACCGTGTACAGACCATTCCAAATGTGCCAGGTCGGTTTTATATCTACAATAGCCTGTTGTCGGAATTTGGTGTACTTGGTTTTGAATATGGGTATTCACTTACCTCGCCCGATCACCTGGTTATCTGGGAAGCTCAATTTGGTGATTTTTATAATGGAGCGCAAACGATAGTAGACCAATTTATAGCTTCTGCTGAGGCGAAATGGCAACGCATGAGCGGGCTGGTAATGCTATTGCCCCATGGCTATGACGGGCAAGGACCGGAGCACTCCAACGCTCGCATGGAGCGTTTTTTGCAAATGAGTGCCGATTGCAATTGGTCTATCTGTAATATTAGCACACCCGCCAATTTTTTCCATGCATTGCGAAGACAGATTTATCGGCCATTCAGGAAACCCCTGATCGTGATGTCACCTAAATCGCTTTTGAGAGATAGTCATTGTATTTCGACAATAGATGAAATTTCGGCCGGCACTGCCTTTAAAGAAACGATTGATGATCCTATGGCAAATAAAAAAGTAAAAAAAGCCATCTTCTGCAGTGGACAGATTTATTACGAATTATTCCGAAGAAGAGAAGTATTGAAAAAAGAAGACACTGCCCTGATCCGAATAGAACAATTATATCCATTGCCAATGAACCAAATTACTGGGTTATTGGAAAAATATAAGAAATGCAAATTAATCTGGGCCCAGGAAGAACCTTCAAATATGGGAGCATGGGCACATATGAATAGCGTGTTTCCCAATACTTTTGAATTGATCGCAAGGCAGCCTTATGCCGCGGTGGCAACAGGGCATAAGAAAGTACATGATGCTCAGCTGGAGAGAATAATGACCTCGATTTTCCAATAATTTTTTACCGGTTAATTTTATTCGGATCAATAAACCTGAAAGAATCAAAAAACTTTAAGTCTACATTGGTATTATCGTATTTCCGATCACCGAAAACCTGCATAGTATAAAATCTATTGCCGGCAACAAATGCTTTGGTCTTTATAAATTGATTTTCACCAAATTCAATTTTCCAAAGGTAACCGGGATATTCAAATTGATTGATTTCAGTCTGATATTTCTTGATACCCTTTACACTTTCAAGGGATGCATCTATAGTAGAAGCAAATAATTCCCTGAGTAAATCGGTGGAATCGGAATGCACAGTGCCCTCCGGATAGTCCAGAAAGCTCAGTTGATAGTTTAGAATGGTATCGGTAAAAGTATAGGTGTAATAAACCAGGCTGCCCATTTCGGTAGAAAAAGTATCAATATAATGTCTAAACTGACCCGGAATAATCACCGAACAATTACATTCAATGAGCGCAGTATATTTTTGTCCGTATGACGGGTTAAATTGTATAAAGAATAAAGCAAATACAAGGAAATAAGGTAATATTTTTGTCTTATGGTGCATAGGTTGTCTAACGCAGTAACATCTTCAATTGTCTCGTTAAATATAGTGTTTATCATTTTATTAATACTGTCTGCAGGCTGCAAAAGTGAACACCCTAAAGAGATAAACCCTACTGGCGAGCTGGAATTGATCAGTACCGATTATGTAGAACCGGGAATAAAATGGGGATTTGTGGATTTAAAAGGCGATATAAAGATATCTGAGCAAATAGATGATTGCCGGGATTTTAGTGAAGGATTGGCAGCTGCTTCGAAAGCCGGGCTATGGGGATTTATTGATACTAAAGGTGAATGGAAAATAAAACCAGTTTACCGGGGAGCCTGGTCATTTAAGGAGGGAAAAGCCAGGGTAAAGCAGATTGATGGAAAATATGGATATATAGACAAGGAAGGAGATCAAAAAATTCAAGCTATTTACGATGAAGCAGATGATTTTAATGAAGGGTATGCTATAATCAAAATAAACGGCCGATGTCAGTTCATAGACCACAATGGAAATTTGCTCACAGAAGATTCCTGGGAAAAGGCATTTCCTTTTATCAATGGATATGCACGAATAGCCAATGGGGGCTGGTGGGGCATCTTGAATCGTTCAGGAAGTATCATTATCAATTCATTGTATGAATCAATTGGTACCGTAAATTTCAATCGCATAGCCTTTGAAACTAAGGGACATTGGGGTTACCTTGATACTACAGGCAAAATAATCATTCCTCCAAAATATGAGCTTGCAACGGCATTTCAAAATCAGGTTGCAGCTGCAAAAAATGGTGCGGAATGGCAATGGCTGGATACTATGGGTAATGTCTTAAATCATCATCAAGTCGATTATGTTTATGAACTTGGCTTGGAAAGATGGGCAGCGGTAAGAGCCGATACTGCTTTTGCCTTAGTGGGCCATGATGGTAAACTATTGAGCCCTTACCATTATACCCAGCTAAACCGCTTTCATGATGGATTAGCGGTATTTGGCAAAGACGGACATTTTGGCTATATGGATAGTACGGGTGCACATACCATAAGTAATATCTTTTTATTAGCCTGGGATTTTAAGAATCAATATGCCCGTTATTCTTTGGGAAGAGGTATTGGATTTATAAACACCCAGGGGAAAGCAGTCCATGATATTTTTTACCCAGATGTGAGAGATTACCATGATGGATTGGCAAAGGTACAGACAGTCAGCAGATAAAAGCCACTGGTCGTTTAGCCGATTTTACTTTTTTCTATTTAAGATACAATTGCAGTACTTGATATATTAAATCGTACCTTTGTAAGTTATATTCATGCAAAAAGTAGAATGGAGACTGGTAGAAAATTTTGTAGAAGCTGAGCTTTTCCAGCAAGCTTATGATTTGGTAGAAAACGAACAGAATCCATCATATGAACTAAAAGAAGGCGAGGCTGGAATTTATTATTTAAAACCATTACATCAAGAATCTGATTTTTCCACGGAAATAGAATTCAACAGAAAATTCATTAAACGATACTTATGTACCTGTGGTGAAGCCGGCAAAAAGTTATGCAGGCATTTGGTAGCTTCCGTCATTTTATATAGAAGAATAAAAAATGCGGAAGAAGAAAAGGCGCTCGATGCTAATTCCTTGAGCAACTTACCTTCACGTATTTCTTTGCCAGCAATACTTTCTCAAATTCCCAGAGAGGATTTAAATCGCTTTTTGCAGCGATATGCCAGAATCAACAAACATTTCGGACAAGCTATTAAACTCCATTTCGCCAGTAAGGTACAGGTTGCGTCACCGGAACAAAAATATCATGACCTCATCCGAAGTATGACCAGGTTAATACCCCTGGCAAATGGAAAACTCTCAAAACAATCGGTACAATCTTTATTCTGGGTTAGTGAAGAGTTACTCCTGCAGGCCGATGATTTGATAGCCATGGAAACACCCATTGAAGCATTTGCCATTAGTATGGAATTACTGCAATCATTTCAGTCCATTTACCGAAAACTTGAAATGTATATTGGGGAATATGAGAAATACTTTATCACCATTCATCAAAAAATTAAAACCATACTTGATTTTGAATTGGCTCCTGAGCTGAGACTTGAATTTACTCAAAAACTAGTAACTGCTTTTGCTGACCCATCCTATCCTTTTATCAATAGCCCTAATAATTTATTTGAAATTCTATATCCTTTCCCTGATCAGGAAATCAGAAATCAGCTCAAAGAAATCACCTTGAAGAAGATTGGAAGAAGGGAAATGAATTCTACTCCTTTAATAGCCTGGATCAAAAATGCAATCAAATTTAAAGATGAAAACCTATTGCAACAAGCTCTTGACACCAATGGAGATATTGCCAAATGGATTTCAGCTATAGATAGCATTTCAATAAATAACCGGGAGTATGCAAAACAAGTAGCCAGGTGGGTGATGCTGAAAACCAAAGAAGAATTTTGGAAATTCAAGTTGATGGAAAAAATATGGTCCTTATTTCCAGATGACAGTGATAGTATAGTATATGCGCTTGGATTGTTGACTTATACACCTGAAGAAAAATTCGTTCAATATCTTTTGGGTAAACATGTCTCACATGATATGATAGAACATGCACTCCTGGATTCGAAACATTCCAAAACGATCCATTTGCTCATTAATTTTTATTTTGAAACCGATCAGGTACCAAAAGCGAAATCACTGATAGAGCAAAACCTTAGCATTGATATGATTAAAAGTATAACACCCAAATTTTATCCGATAGAGGATGCATGGGTACTATCTATATATAAAACCACCCTTACCAAATACCTCGATACCTATGTGGGCCCCGTTCCGGCAAATAAAATTCAGAGTCTGCTGGGTTTTTTACAATTGATTAAAGCCAAAGGCCTGGCAGAACACTTACATAAATGGTTGAAAAAAGAATTTAGTGACCACCCTACCCTTATAGAAATTTTATAATACTAAACCGGACTCTTTGATAAAGTAAAGCTAAAAACGGTACCGCTACCCGGAGTGCTTCGTACTTTTATACTTTGCCCGTGAGCTTCCAGTATATGTTTGACAATGGATAATCCAAGGCCTGAACCGCCAGCTTGCCTGGATCTTGCTTTATCCACTCTATAGAATCTATCAAAAATATGCCTGAGGTGCTTACTCTCTATTCCGGGCCCATTGTCCTGAACTTCGATTAATACGTTTTCATCCAGGTCAATTAGTTTAATGCAGGTCTCACCATTTTCCTTTCCATACTTCACAGAATTCTCCAACAGATTAATAAAAACTTGTCTTAAATAATCGGTATCCGCATGCACCGTAGTGTCATCCGGTAAATCAGACTCTATAGTAAGTGTTATGTTCCTTTCATTAGCAAGAAGTTTAATTTCTTCTTTCATGTTTTCTACGAAATTCAGGATGTCTATGTCCTGCCATTCCAATTTTAATTGATTGGATTCCAGCTTATAGACTGAGTCCAGGTCCTCAATAATTTTAATCATCCTGTCAATATTATCGCTGGCTCGCTGTAAGTATAATTTGTTTACCTGTGGGTCATCGATACCTCCATCTTTAAGGGTATGTACATAACCTTGTATATTAAAAATAGGCGTCTTCAGTTCGTGGGCTACATTACCCACAAAATCCTGTCTGTATTTTTCGAGATCACGCAGTGTATTAAGTTCCTGGTTTTGAGACTTAAGATATTTGGACACTTCCAGTTCTACCTGCTCCAACAAAGGCTGATCCTGGTTGAGCTTTAATTCAATATTCTTTTGTTCTTCCGGTTTATGAATAATTTGAAATAAATGTTTTACCCTGGTCTCCAGAAAAGATGAAATCACTTTGCTTATAATGCCGAACGTAATCATCCCGGTCACAATAGACACTAGAATTTTTACAGTGGTTTGACTCTCTTTATATAATATAGTTGAAAACACCCAGTTGGTACCCAGGATGGATGCAATTACTACCAATGCAGCTATGATAGCAATTTTACGGGGAGTCATAATTTAATACACATTAGAATACTCAAAATACAAATTTATACCCTACCCCTTTAATCGTTTGAACATATTTTTCACCAATTTTCTCTCTTAATTTTCGAATGTGAACATCAATGGTGCGATCCCCTACTATGACATCCCTTCCCCAGACTTTAGCCAAAATTTCGTTTCTGCTGAAAACTTTGCCTGGTTTGGAAGCCAATAAATAAATCGTTTCAAACTCTTTTTTAGGTAATTCGATTACTTTTTCATTCAATTTTACCAGGTAGTTGACAGGATCAATGACAAGATCTTCAAAAATTAATTCTTTAGACACCGGCATTTCGCTTCTGCGCATAAGCGCCTGAATGCGACTTAAAAAAACCGAAGGTTTTAAAGGTTTGGTAATATAATCGTCAGCACCCGCATCGAGTGCATTTATTTGAATATTATCCTCCTGTCTTGCAGTAAGCATTACGATCATAGCCGAATTGAGAGTACTGTCTTTTCTAATCTCAGCGCACAATTCAACTCCTGATTTTCCAGGCATCATTATATCGAGTATGTAGAGGTGTGGCTTAAAAGCATGAGCAATTTCCAGGGCTTCTTTAGCACCAGATGCCGTTTTTACATCATAATTATTTTTAACAAGATTGTATGACAAAAACTCGGTGATATCCGGTTCATCATCGACAATTAATACTTTGATCTTTTGATCCATTTAAAATCCAGTTTATCCGATTTGCAAAGCAAAGTTATAACATACTGAAATAGAATCACCTAAACCCTATATTAAGCGAATATTAAATTACTCAGGTGGATTGACGGGCTTGGATAGAACCGAATCCGCCATTTGATCTAATTTTTTAGTCATGTCCTTGGTAATGTCAAGCATAAGTTGCGGGTTTTGTTCCAGAGGCTGAAGTGCTTTCTTAAGTGATTCAATGTCTTTAAATCCATAGATATCACATATCCTCATTTGATAGACCCTCCGCATACTATCCTTGTTCTCAATTTTGGAATTATTAATTACTGTCTCTGCAACCTGTAAATCCAGGATAATATCTGTATACTTTTCTCTTGACATTTGGGCATCGTTACTACAGGCAATGAGGAAGTGCAGTAAAGCGCTGGCTATGAAGATTTTTTTAATCATTACTCTCCTCTGGTATGAATTGCTTAGGATAAATGAATTCCTTAAGGGCTGTTTTATCGGGTGCCAATTGGTTCCAGGATTCAATATTAAACTCAAGATGCTGTATCCCACAAGTGGGTATATGCAATACTTTCTCTGAAAACATGGAGGATAGGTAATTCATGGTTGGATTATGGCCAAACAGGAATACAGAATTGATGGAATCCGGAATGGAACGAAGAATTTCAAGAATCGTATTTTCATCTCCATGATAAATTCCTGTTTCCAACTGCATTTCTGATTTTTTAATACCATATTTTTTTCTGAAAAACTTGGCAGTCTGCCTGGCTCTTTTTGCAGGGGAAGAGATAATCAGGTCGGGTCTAAGACCCTTTTGCTCAAGAATATCCGCCATTATAGGGGCAGTTGCTTTACCTCTTTCATTAAGAGGTCGATCGATATCAGCCAGCCCAGCTTGATCCCAGCTGGATTTGGCATGTCGTATTAAGCAAACTGTCTTCATAATTTTCTTATTAAGTGTTATAACCTATTGTACAATGATTTGATCAAAATAATTTTCTCCAAGTTTTTCATGTATTACCTGCATGATTTTATCTCTGCTCATCTGCATTTCATATTTAACTGGCCCTGATTTTACCTGAATGTACAATGTATTATTCCTCACAGTAAGTTTATCTGTATTTTTAGAAATTAATTTTCCAAACCAATCAGCCCATCCTGCCTCCAATTTCTGTTGTATCAGATTGGGCTTGATCTTGGGTGATTGGGACCATTCTTTTAATATGGTAGATATAGGAAAATCATTTTGCCGTTTCATATTACAAATATATTTAATCTATGGTAAGAACGGTTGCATTTTTTACTTCCAGGTAATTTGCCTGACTAGAAACGGACTTTATAATTGTTGAAAGCCTGTCCCTTGAGGTGTCAGTAAGTATAATCTGTCGTTTTTTTTCACTATGCAATGTGGCAAGTAAAAAGTGCATTCGGTTTTGATCTAATTTATCAAATACATCGTCCAATAATAAAATTGGATCCGATGCCATAGTGTGGCACAAAAAATCTGCTTGTGCCAGGAAGAGTCCGACGAGAAAAGTCTTTTTCTGTCCTTGTGAAGCAGTGTACCGGGCATCATGATCGAAGATCGAAAAGGCCAAATCATCTTTGTGGATACCTTTGTTGGTAATTCTGTTTCTAAGATCTATCCTCTCACTTTCATGCATTAACTCAAGGAAATCAAACTTATCTAAATCGGTAATATACCTGATGTCTACTCTTTCTTTATGATCACTGATTTCGGCATAATAATTAATAAAAGTAGGCACCAATACTTCACAAAACTTTTTCCGTTGTTGGTAAATATAATGCGCGCAAGGGGCCATTTTTTCATTTAACACTTGCAAATAGATCGCATCCGGTACCTCCGCCTGCTTAAGATAACTATTTCTTTGATCCAATAATTTTTTATAGGTGCTTAATTGTACCAGGTATTCATGATCAGATTGTGCCAGGCTGGTATCCATATATTTTCTACGTAATGCACTCAAGCCATCAATAATTTCGAGGTCATCAGGAGCGATAAACACTATTCCAATAGTACCTACATGGTCTCCTTGTTTAGGGATGAGCCTGTCGTTTACCTCTATTTTCTTTTTGCCTGTCTGATATTTCAAAATCACGTTCAACGCATTGGTACCGTATTCAAATTTGCCCTGTATTCTAAAAAAATCTGTACCGAATTTCACTGCCATTTTATCCTGAGGTACAAAATGACTTTTGGTAAGCGCGAGATAGTGAATAGCATCTAAAATATTGGTCTTGCCTGAACCATTTATTCCAAATAAAAGATTTAATCCCGGTTTAAAACTCACCTGTTGGGAAGTATAATTTTTAAAATTGGTCAATATCAGATTGGAAATATGCACTTAATCCCAAATATCAGGTTTATACCAACTAACAAAAAATATACACACATAAATTTTATTTAAATAAGTAAAAACAAAATCTAACTAATTGAATATCAATAAATAATGCTCAAATATCAGAATCGGTTGTTGATCGAAATTCATTGACAATTATAAAATTGTAAGAGAAACAAATAGTACCTTTGCGGCTCTTTATCACAATACATGGATCGTAATAATATTATCGGCTTTGCCTTAATTTTTTTGGTTTTAATGGCATGGTCTTATTTCAACGCCAAACAGACTCAACAAAAACAGGCTGAACAAAAATTTCAGGATTCAATAGCCTATGTAAAATTTGTACAGGACAGCATCCGTAAATCTAAAATAGTGCCTTTAGACACTACCACAAATACCCTCAGTGTTGAACCAAGCCATACAGCCAGTTTATATAACACAGACTCCTTGGTAAAACCGGGAGTATACTCCATCGAAAATGAAGTAATCAAACTGGATTTCACCAATTATGGAGGGCATATCACCAAAGCCGAACTAAAGAAATATTTCAAAATGGAGGAAGCTTCCAAAGGTGCTGATACTAAATCACCGGTCATACTCCATCAAAATGATAAAAATGAATGGAATTTAAGCCTTGACTTCAAAGGTGGTAAAATCAATACGAAAGACATTTTATTTACGACGACTCAAAATGGCAAAGGATCGATATCCTTTAAAGCCAACACTCCAGATGGAAAGACGATAATACAGTCTTATTCTTTGGTTGGTGAGAGTTACAATATTGAGTATTCAATTCAATTGCCAGGATCAGCTACCTCTTTGACCAAACCAGTACTCGGATTTGAATGGTTAAATGTGGTTGAAAGCCAGGAGAAAAACCCCGACTATGAAAAAACATTGACTACCGCCCACTATAAACCTCTTAATGATGATCCAGATCACCTGGGTTGGGGTAAATCAGATGAAGAAAAACTAGATCAGCCGGTGAAATGGGTTGCCAATTCTCAACAGTTTTTCAATTCCAATATTGTAGCAGAAGATAGATTGGAAAATGTACATATTCAGTCCACTCCCTATGGTGAAAAAAATAAATTGCTGGCTGAATTTAATACCCAGGCTGATATTCCAATAAAAAATGAATCTGCTAACCTAAAGATTTATATTGGCCCCAATGAATTCAGTACGCTAAAAGCACAAGGCAATCAACTGGAAAATATTATTTCATTTGGAGCTAGTATACTAGGCACTATCAACAAATATGTGATCAGACCGGTTTTTAACTTCTTATCCAATTTTTTCAGTAATAAAGGTATAGTTATTTTATTGCTGACTTTGATTGTAAAGCTGCTTCTGTTCCCTCTCAGCTATAAGATGCTTCATTCGCAGGCTAAAATGGGAGCATTAAAGCCAGAAATGGCTCATTTAAAAGAAAAATTTAAAGATGACCCTCAGCAAATGCAGATGGAATCTATGAAGATCTACCGTGAATTTGGTGTAAATCCATTGGGGGGATGCATGCCCATGTTGCTTCAGATGCCTATTTGGCTGGCATTATACCAATTTTTTCCAGCCTCTATTGAGTTCAGACAATCAGGTTTTTTATGGGCTAATGATCTTTCATCTTACGATGTTTTTGCGAAATTGCCGTTTGCGATTCCGTTTTATGGCAATCATGTGAGTTTATTCACCTTAATATGGGTGATCTCCACATTAGTATTTACATATTACTCTACCAAGGATCAGGATTTCTCCATGAACCCTGCAATGAAATATATGCAGTACCTGATGCCATTATTTTTCTTGTTCTTTTTTAATAATTCGGCAGCAGGTCTGACAGCATACATGTCATTCAGTAATATATTAAACATAGCTCAGACATTGGGAGGCAAGGCATTATTATTTCCTGAATCAAAAATGAAACTGGAATTACATGCTGCCAAGTCAAAACCAAAGAAAAAGGGAGGCTTCCAGGAAAGACTGGAGTCTATGATGAAAGAACAGCAAAGCAAAATGGAATCAAGACAAAAGCAAATCAAAAAATAAATGAACCGATTTATATTGATCCAATTCTTACTTATAATTTTAATTGCTTGTTCTGCCTCTAAGAAATCCGTTTCCAATGTACCTGCAACAGCGGCTATGCAAATAAAAGAAGTAGCTTTAGAAGCACCTGTTGCAATTCAAGTCCAAAAAGATACTATACCCGTGGTTTTTAAAATTGATACCATTTTTAAGATGGCCAGGGGATCATGCTTTGGAAATTGCCCTGTGTATGATTTTAGTATATTAAACGATGGCACTGTAATTTGGAAGGGATTCCGGAATACCACAAAACTCGGCATGCATATCTCAAAGCTTGATCAAAAAAAAATAATTGAAATACAACAAAATACCAAGCAAATCCTTAATCTGGGCCTCAGCTCATTTTACCCTGAGAAAAAACATGAAGTCATTCCTGATTTCCCAACAGTCTCTTTTAATTTCTTTGACAAAACCCAATCAAAGAAAATAGTGGTAAACCATTCTGCACCCAAGATTCTATTTGATTTAAGTGACAAATTAGAGGGCTGGTTGGATAATACAGAATGGATTAAAATCGAACCCTAATTTTTTATTCTAAAGTCAATTCAATTATTATTTTTGTACATTCAGCAAGTCATGATACAACGTATTCAAACCATTTATTTACTGATCGCTGTCGGGGCTTTCATTACCGAATTTTTCACTCCGCTTTTAAAATCCAGTCAATCTGCGGTAAGCGGTCTGTACCAGGACGCTCAGGTGATGGTTAAAGAAGATCAAATTTCATTGGTATTATTGGCAGCGACCGTTTTATTCACTATCCTAAGTATTTTCTTATTTCATAATAGAAATGTACAGAAACAATTAATCATAGCTACCATCATAGTACTGCTGGCCGGAACTGCGTATATCGGCTATGCAATAATGTCCCCTACTCAAGAGATAACCAGTATTTCCCAGGCAGCTATTTTTCCCGGTTTAGGATCATTCATGCCCATTATTGCTTTGATAGCATTAATACTTGCTTACCGGGGAATACGTAATGATGAGAAGATCGTGAAATCAATGGATAGGTTGAGGTAGAAGTTTGATTTACGATTTTAAAATGTGAATAACTAATGTTGTATTTACCGAATGACCTCCAATTTTTCGGTATATAGTCCTTTATTCGTCTTAATCTGGATGAAATAAACTCCCTGGTGTAAATTACTTACTTCTTGCTTGTATGCTTTTAATGGGATCAGATTTTTATTGATCACTATCCTGCCAGTCAGATCAATGACAGATATTTTCTCTATGAGTTCAGAGTCCTGATTTACTTTGATATTAAAAAACTGGGTAGCGGGATTGGGGAATGGGACAATATCTGGAGACTTTGATTTTTTAGTAAAGTCAATCATGACCTTGGTTTTGGTGTCAGCAAAGCCAAGTACATTGCCATTGGTTTGGCCTAGTTGGATATTTTTAATAGAAAATTCAAGAGGGAGTTCTTTAGGTATTTTGAATCCTTCAGCATGCGATACTATAGGTCCTCCTTTTGCTCTGACCTTAACGGTCTTTCCTTGACCATTTCTTGGTTTACCAAGCGCACTGGCAAAGTTTACGGACATTCTATTATTGCCATTGATTCTTCCTCCAAGAATTGCATTATCATATCCAAACCAGGAGTTTTCAATTATCTGAACTTCCAGATCCTCTGCCTTGATTAATTGATTATTAAATTCCAAATCAAAGCTGATAGACTCTATATCTCTCAAAAGATTGGATTCATTGCCAAATCCAAATTGAATGACGGCGTCCTCACCCGGGGCAATTACTGCAGCGACAGGAAGTACTTCCAAACCGTTTGGAATCAACTGAAATATACCCTGTGGTAATAATTTATGTGACTGATTGTAATTTGATATTACAGAAGAGAGATCTGACTGATCAATATCTCCATCTCCGTCTGTGTCGGCATACTTGGCATTTTGCTCCAGATTGCGACTCCAATTAGAAGATTTTTGGTTTGTCCAAACAGATGAAGCCGAAGGTCTTTGAGTCCCAAAAGTTCCTAAAAATTTGCTTACTATATTGACATCTTTCAGATTTACCAAGCCGTCATTATTAGCATCACCTGGCCATACAAAATCTGAGCCTGGAGTACATATAGGATCGGCATAGGATTCAACTTTGATTTTAAGTGGTGCGCATTGTTTTGTACCTGTGGTCAGGCAAAAATTGGCTATAAATTGATCACTACCTATAAAGCCAGGAAGTGGTGTATATACCAGCGGATTGTATACAGTATTCTGATCGCAGGAAGAATTAATTATGCTATTGCCTTTATAAAAATCTAACGTACCAAATTTGGGTTCGGAGATGATTCTAAACTCATAATCGGTGATGGGGATTTCATATGGCAAAACCAGAGACTTTCCCTCCGGAGTGCGGAAAACAGGATTGAGATCTTCACGAGGTAAAAAATCACTTACATACAAATACGCAGTTGAAGTTTCGCAATCGCCTTGGTTGCAAGCTGTATATTCAAAACTGGTAATTCCTTCAAAATCAAGAGTTGTAGTAAAAGTAAAACTATTATCAGCATTCAAAGTTAAATTGCCAACTGAAGGCTGTGTAAATCCTGAAATTAAAAAGCCTCCTTTATCATTCAATCTCACATCAAATAACCTGGATGTATTTTTATTAAGGTAAATAATATCTTCGGCAAGAGATTGGGATTTTTCATTGGTATTAATAATATCAATTACAATGGTTTGACTTTTAGCACCATTGGAAAAAGTGATTATTTCTTTGCCTGCATTGGAATTGTTTGCTGTATAACTATATTGATGGTCCCCTATTTTGTTTAAAAAGCCTTTTTTCACAGGCCCTTTAATTGAGAAATCTTTTTCCTTTACATAAAAGTTAATGCTTGAATTTTTAAGAACACCTTGATAAATAGTATCATTATAGTATTCCTTTGATGGGTTCACAACCAACACAGAGAAAAATCCTATACCACAATTATCTTTATCATCACAAGAAGTATATATTATTTTGGCAATACCTTCATATCCGGGATCGGGTTTGAAATTAATTTGGTTTGAAGTAAAAGTGGCCAAGCCGTGTTCTGAATAAGAAATTGACTTTATGGAAAGAGTAGATGAAGAAATATCATTTTGCAAAGGGTTCAGACTTATTTGTTCACCAAGAGATCGGGCAAAATCAGAATTACAAATGGTAGCACTGTTCCAGCTTTGAGTAAAGGCAAAAGCGGGCAAAAAAAATAAAAATAAACAGCTTATAATACGGTTCATTATCTTAGTGACTACAATTTTGATCGCAAGATAATGGAAAATCTGGAAATCAAAACAATAAATATATAAATTATTCATATATCTATTTAACACATGTATGGATTTGCTAATATATAAATAACTGTTTAACTGTTAATTATAATATAACCATTTTATCAAGAATGAAGGAGCTCAAGTTTCTAAAGGTACTCAAACTAATGCCAAAAAATGAAATATTGAGATTTGAAGACTTCCTTAACTCCCCTTATTGCAATCAAAATGAAAATTTAATTGAATTTTACAATACGTTTAAAGTAAGCGATTTTAATTCTACTCTGGATGGAGAACAGAAATCAAGAGCCTGGGCACTTATAGCTCCGGGTATTGAATTCAACGAATCAAAATGGAGAAAAGCATGCTTTGAGTTCACAGGCCTGATTTATAAATTTTTCTCATTTCAAAAATTGAAAGAAAAAAAACTATTAGAGAACAATTTGCTGTTGGAATATATAATTGATAATAATGTTCATATCCCAGTCAATTCGCTGTTGGAGAGTACAAAGAACTTATTCAAGACGAGTAAAATCTCTTCTGATTTTCATCTTCATTTATTCAATTTCAATCAAAACGAGTACGATCTGCTGAATTTTGAAGTAGAAATGGAGAAAGCATCAAATATTGAAGAAGTACATCATCATCTCGATTTATTTTATTTATCTGAAAAGGTCAAGCAGTTGGTAAATGTATTAACCAGAAGGAATGATTTTAATATACCGATAAAAATTAATTTTGAAGAAGAATCGCTACATCTTATAAAAAAATACAATATCGATCTATATCCTGAAATTAATATCTATTTTATACTCTATAATTTAAAAAAAAACAATATCAGTTCTGACTATAAAAAATTCAAGGCTGAGGTCGAAAAGCATTTGTACAAATTTGAACTGGATGAAGCCGCTGATATTTTTAAGGAGGCGATAAACTACTGTATCGCACAGGTAAATGAAGGTTATACCGATTTTAATATGGAAACCCTTGCATGGTACAAGTTTGGACTGGCAAATGATGTGGTATTTCTCAAAAATAAATTTCATCCGGGTCACTTTTTAAATATAGTATTATTCGGTATCCGTACCAAAGAGTTTTCCTGGACAGAAAATTTCATTGAAGAATACCAAAAGATCATACCAAAAGAATCTAAAAAAGATATAGTTACATTTTCATTGGCCCGTCTGTATTTCAATCAAAATAAATTTGAAGATGTCATAGAAAAACTAAGAGATGTTGAATTTAATGAGCTTACCTATAATCTGGATGCAAAAGTTTTATTATTAGCCACATATTACGAAGTAGATGAAATTTCGGCGATGATTTCCCTGGCGGACTCTTACCGTACTTTCCTTAATCGCCACGAAAAAGACATCACCAAAGCAAAACAATTGAGGTACCTTAATTTCATCAAATTTATTAAAAAACTAAGCAGGGTAAAATACCAGGATAAAAAATCAAAAGAGAAACTAATAGAGGATATACAATCTACTGACGGGGTGGTGAATAAAGCCTGGCTTACAGAAAAGGCAAAGGGATTGTAGCTACCGGAAAGTGTGAAAGAAGGATTTTGAATGCTCAATCCAGTATTACGGTACGGTTATTCACCACGAATACTTGGTCGTGCAATACTTTTTTTAGTGCATCGGCGAGTACTGCTTTTTCAATTTCATGGCCTGCTTCAATCATGTCTTTCAAAACGTATTCATGATTCACTTCAATGGTTTTTTGAGAAATAATCGGACCATCATCCAATGTATTCGTTACAAAATGCGCAGTCGCACCAATGATCTTCACTCCCCTGTCGTACGCTTGTTTGTAAGGGTGAGCGCCTACAAATGCCGGTAAGAATGAATGGTGAATATTGATAATTCTGTTCTCGTAAAATGAAACAAACCAGGGTGATAATATGCGCATAAATTTAGCCAGTACTATAAAATCAGGATCATATTCTTTTATTTGATCGCGCAATCCGGCTTCGAACTCTTCCCGTGATTTATTTTCATGTCTTATCAGGATAAATGGTATTGACATTCGAGTACATATTTCTTGAAGGCCTTCATAGGTACCAATCACGGCTTGGATATCAGCATTAATTTCTTTAAAATGATGTCGGATGAGCAGATCAGTAAGGCAATGGTGTTCCTTTGTCACCATGATTAGTATTTTCTTCTTCTGCCGCGGGTGCACAGTAATGACAGCATCTTCAGGCAGTATAACATTGAGCTCCTGATGAAGCTTGGCTATGTTTAATTCACCTGATAATTCTATTCTGGCAAAAAAAGTATTGGAATCTTCCTCGACAAATTCCTTCATAATAAGCACATTATGATTATTTTCATAGAGCACACCAGAAATACGGGCTATCAATCCCTTTTGATCAGAACATTGAATTCTGACTACATGATTATTCAACATATTTTAAATGCTTATTTAGCCAACTTTTTCTCAAGGTCTTCCAATGACACTCCTTTAGTTTCAGGCATGATCTTCCATACCCAAATTAATTGCAAAAGCATCATTCCGGCAAAAATGGCGAATATAGTTGCACCCCCTAGTTTTTCATTGGCAATAGGAAAGAAAGCACCAATGAGTGCTGCAAATATCCAATGTGTGGTGCTTCCCAATGACATACCAAGTGATCTTACTTTATTGGGGAAGATTTCAGAAATGAAGACCCAAATCACAGCGCCCTGTCCAATGGCATGTGATGCTATGAAAACAAACAATAAAATGGGTACAAATGCTGATCCGGTCCCTAAATAAAAGGCAAGTGATACAGAAGCCAATGAAATGATATATCCTATACTACCAATGTACATTAGTATCCTTCTTCCAAATTGATCAATAAGTCTCAATCCAAGCATAGTAAAAATCAAATTGACAATACCAATACCTACTGTAGATAATAACGCTACTTTAGCCCCCAATCCTACCTCCTGCAAAATACGAGGGGCATAATAGATTATAGCATTTATTCCCGATAATTGATTAAAAAAGGCAATTATAAAAGCTAAAAAAATGGAGAAATTATATTTACCTGAAATAAGTGACATAAAATTAGTCGACTCTGACTTTACGGACATTGCGCTCAGCGATTCAACTACGGATGAAGGATCAATTATATTAAGGATCAGTTTTGCTTCATCTACTTTACCTCTTGCCATGACCAACCATCTGGGGCTTTCAGGTACAAAAAATAATAATATCAAAAATACAATAGAAGGTATGGCCATGATACCAAGCATAATTCGCCAAGACTGATCCGTAGTATTGCCAATCAAATAATTTGAGGCATAAGCAACTAAAATTCCAAGTACCAGGTTAAATTGAAACATGGCGGTAAGACGGCCTCTTTTTTCTTTAGGAGCAATCTCAGATATATACACTGGTGCAACCACAGATGAAGCTCCTACTCCCAAGCCACCAATAAATCTAAAAAACATCAGCATACCAGGGCCCGCTGCCATTGCAGAACCAATGGAACAAATTAAAAATAACAGGGCGATGATAATTAAAGTTGGTTTTCTGCCAAACTTATCTGCCGGGATACCCCCTATTAGAGCACCTACTACGGTACCATATAAGCCCATTCCCACCAGTTGGCCAAGGACAAGATTATCCAGGTTCCACAATTTTTGAATTGCCTGCTCACCTCCGGATATCACCGCTGTATCAAATCCAAATAAAAAACCACCTAAGGATACTGCCAATGACCAAAACAAAACATTACCTTTTACATTCATATCCTACATTTCTCGTAAAAATAAGAAGAATGAATGAGGTAAAGAAATCAGGTTATTAACCCTATGAAGTTAAGTCACTTTTCAGTATTCATTGTTGTAATAATATTATTTTCATGGTGGCCTGCATGATACAAATAGAAGTAAATCATCTCACGGATCGTGAGTTGACCTATTAATGGATGCGGTATTTGATAAAAATCCAATTCTTCTTCTGAAAAATTGTTCAGACCGGATATCAATTGATTTACTTGTTCTTCTAACTCTTTTATCAGGATAGAAGTTTCATGTGTGAGGTGCACCGGTACAAATCTATCGGGAGATTTTATATTTCCTCCACTCAACGCTTCCTTATAGATTTTCATGATTTCAGTAAATGACCTGCTTCCTCGATGAGTAATTCCCAGGTTCCTAGAAATAAATTTTTGTTTATCAGATAATAATTTACTCACAGGAAAAATACTAAGTTCGACATGTTTTAGGTTTTGGGCAGGTGACCATTTACCATCCGGTTGGTAGGTGGCAAGCTCTGAACCAAAGCTCAGGAATGTGTCTTTTAATTTAGAATGTACATTTTCTAATTCTGATTGTAAAATGGGAATAGTCATATTTGATTTTTATATTTTCGGAGAAATTGAATAGGTTAGGTTGACCAGTTTTTTTAGTTTAGCCAGTATTGAATTTAATATGGTTGGTGAATTGACTAATTTGGACATCATGATAGCACCTTCTATTGTAGCAAAAATGTATTTTGCTTCTTCTAAAGGCTCAATAGAAGGTCGAAACTGCATTTGCTCTTTACCAAGCTGAATGATACTGGCAATAAAAAGTACAGATCGGTTCATAAATTTAGAGGCTGTTTTACTCAACTCAGAATATTGATCATCAGCATCTATAGCGGCATTCAGTAACGGGCATCCACCTTTAATAATTGGATTGACAGAATAATTTTCATAAAATTCCAGTATTGCAATCAGCTTTTCTTTGGGTGTGGATTTGCATTCGGTACTGGTTTTCACTGCGAGTGCCACTTTTTCAAAAGCATGGGATAATACCGCTTCTGCTAACTGGTCTTTACTGTCAAAATGACCATAAAGGCAGCCTTTGGCCAGCCCGGTTTGTTCCAAAATATCTGCGATACTGGTGGCAGCATATCCTTTGCTATTAAAAATAGGAGCGGCTGACTCTATTATGTATTGCCTGGTACGTTCGGATTTCTTCATTAATTATACAAAAATAGACCATTTGGTCTATTTTAAAAAAATATTTTTGTACTATGAATAAATCCTATTTTTCTGAACTGGCCGATTACAATATCTGGGCTAACGAGATCATACAAAACTGGCTGAAAGCCATCACTATAGCTCAATGGTCTGCTCCAATAGTTTCAAGTTTTGGAAATATTGAAGCCACTGCTTTGCATATTGCAGCCGCAGAGACTATTTGGTTAGAAAGATTACTGCAGGTAAAATCTCCGGTATGGTTGTCCTATCAAACGAATCCGAATCGTGATGAAACACTCCGGATTTGGACTGGTGCATCACTGAATTTAAAAACATATGTACACGATATGGATGAGAGCAATTTGCAGACTATGTTGAATTTCAAAAGGAGAAATGGAGAGGAAAACTCCATGAAAATATATCAAATACTTGCTCACGTGTTTAATCACTCCACATATCATCGTGGGCAAATTTTGACTATGCTGAGGCAGCTAGGATTTAATGAGGTGAGTGGGACGGATATGTTATTGTTTTTTCAATCCAGGGATAAGAAAGTCTGATTATTTTATCTCCCTGATTTTAATATTTTTAAATTCAACTTCATCTCCATGATCCTGTAATAAGATATGGCCTAGTGGAGCAGAAGCAAACCCTGGGTATTTTTCATATTTGCTTCTTGCTACCAGGGCTTTAAATATAGCACTGTTCCTTTCATATTCAACTACTTTGAAACCATTCAACCAGTGTTGAACCCAATTATCAGGATGTACAATTATACGGCCATGATTCCACTCTCCTATTTTGGATTTAAATCGTGTATCCAATTTTTTAGATGGAATTAAATCATACAGACTTGCTAGGGTTCTATTTCCTACTACTCCTTGTTTTGCATCCGGATGCAAATCATCATCAAGTATTTGGTACTCCAACCCAATACCTGATTTACCACCAGAATCATATTGTTCATCCACAAAATATTTAAGTCCACTGTTTGCTCCGCTGGAAAGTTTGAAATCAAAAACCAATTCAAATGCCCCATATTTATCTTTGGTTACAATGTCGTTTCCTGTTTCAGAACCATCCGATTTATCTATGTGGATCACACCATCGATTATTTTCCATCTTTTTTGAGGAGACTGATCACTGTGTACATTTCTCCAGCCATCAAAATTTTTTCCATTAAATAACAGTTTGAATCCTTGTTTTACCTCGGAATCACTCAACGTATTACTCAATAGATTTACAACAGGTACATTCATTTGGCTTGGTTTTAATCCAGTAGTCTGAATTTTTATATTTTTCCATTTTATAGTTTTCCCTGCATCTTCAGATTTATTGATACCATGTACTTGTAAAGCTATAAATCCCTGCACGGTATGATCATCGATAAGATGAGCAATGGGTATACCATTCAGCCAGGTCTTGATTTCCGGGCCTATAGCTTCTATTTTGTAGTGATTCCATTGATGTTGTTTGAATGCTGATTTTGCAAGAGGGTTAATATCGGGAATATACAACCAACCTCTCCTGGCTTCGTCATATATGCCTCCCGACCAAGCCCGGGGTGATGGATCCACTTCTATTTGATGTCCGTGAACACGGCCATTATTAAATTCCGGATTAGAAAGGCTCCTTATTTGGATGCCAGAGTTCATCGATGAATCCACTTTAAGGTCCAACTCAAGAACAAAATCTCCATATGTTTTTTCAGTGGCCAGGAAAGAATTTGGGCTATTAAATACGGTAGTACCAATAATCTCGCCATTTACTACTTTATACGGAGCAGTCCCATTTAGTTGCTTCCAGCCAGCAAGAGAATTGTTCACTATCAGTGATTTAAATGATTGACCGGAAACACTTTGTATGAAAATAAAAAAATGTAACATTAAAAGATACTTCATCATCATAATTTTAAATGAGCTGAATTCAAAAAAAAAAAACAATTTTTCAATACTGTAAATATAAAATCAATATGTCAGACCATCACCAAATCTAAACCTTGCATATGATTTTGGTTTTAAGTAACCAGGCACATCCGATTTATTTTCAAGTACTGCATTTGTACTTAATGGTATAGTGATGGGCATTTTTCCAGAAGGTTTAAACTTACCTGTAATTATATCCAAGACCGCTTCGGGAGTGGCACCAAAAGTTGCTAACACGGTATGGAGATCTTTATCGTCAATTTCCTCTATGACCCAGGGAGAAGTAAAGTTGATAATGGTGATAGTAGGTTTAGTTTTTTTTAAAACATTAATGTGGTCTACATCTATGTTATTTTTCCTCAACGAAATATCTATGGGTTCGTTTTTTAACGAAAACAATCCACCTGAAGTCGGAATCAACCACGCTAAAATGATATCTGCATGATCAGCATTGTCTACAAAATCAATGCCCCAAGAATTGTTTTCCTGCTTGAATACAGTACTTTTCGTGCGGGCATTTCTGTTAAAATAATTTGTTTCAAAATATACTTTGGTCTTGGGCTTTAATGGTAACAGTTTTTTATCATTTTTCAACAATACTATTGATTTTCGCTGTGCCAGATCGGCTTTTTTCTGAAAAGTTTCATTTCCAACTATTTGAGAAGCTT
The DNA here is from genome assembly GCA_044227925.1 of Saprospiraceae bacterium. Taxonomy (GTDB): domain Bacteria; phylum Bacteroidota; class Bacteroidia; order Chitinophagales; family Saprospiraceae; genus JADJLQ01. Next base: position 36,208 of record JBGAVW010000010.1, read on the forward strand.
TACCAGCATCAACAAAAGGGTTTTCAAAAAGTCCAAGATCAAATTTTTCAACCAACAATCTGATAATAGATTCGTTTATACGTGATTCTGAGACTAGTCCTTGCTGAACAGTCTCCAGTAAAATGGTGGGGTCAGCCGTACCTGAAAAAAGGTCTACACCGCATTCTATGGCCTTTTGGTAGCGCTGATGTAAAGTCAGACTTTCTACTCCCCATGGCATCATTTCTATGGGGCCAGTATCTGAATTGATAATTCCATTAAATCCCAGTTTCTTTCTCAAAAGGTCATGAATGATGCCTTTATTATAGGCAAAAGCAATTTCTTCATATTGGGTGCCTATGGGTTTGGCATAGTATGGCATTATAGCGGAAGTACCCGCCTTTATAGCGGCAATAAAAGGTTTGAGATGATATTCAAACATTTTCCCAGGATAGTGCTGGTCCTTGCCCCATTCAAAATGCGGATCATGGCCATCCACCTGAGGTCCGCCGCCAGGAAAATGCTTGGTGGTGAGAGCAACAGACTTTCCATTTAGTTTAGGACCCTGAAATCCAGAAACAATCGCTGTCATCATTTGTGCGGACAGATCAGCATTCTCGCCAAAAGTACCTTCTATTCTTTGCCATCTCGGCTCTGTAGCTAAATCTGCCATATACATATATCCTTTTCGAAGGCCCACAGCACACCATTCCTGAGCGGCTATCTGGGCAAATTCTTTTATCAATTTGAAGTCCCTTGTAGCTGCCAGTCCAAGCTCACCTGGCCATTTTGAAAAAGGAGTGGCTCCAACGCTCAATCCAGCAGAAGCATCTGTAGTCACGTGATTGCGAGGATTGGAAGCAACTATCGCGGGGATACCCAACCGGGTGGATTCACACAAAGATTGCAGGTTATTAGACCAATCAGCTATGATTTCCGGTTTTACGTTTGCTCGTAAGATAAAATGCCTTTGATGAAATTCTTTTACAGCTTTTGTCGTTCCAGCAGATGAAACTATCGGAACCGGCAATGGCTGGCGGCTAAACATATTTATGGTCTGTATCAGGTCTTTTTCATTAAATCCACTGGAGATTTCTTCTTTTGGTGCATTAGGCTCAAAAATCCAGTCTCCTTTCATTCTTGTAGTGCTGATGAGCATAAACCCAATTTTTTCTTCTAGGGTCATTTTGGATAATAAGTCCTGAGCTCTTAATTTACTTGGTAGCCTCCAATCTTCATACTTATCTAGTTCACCATTCTTGTTAAGGTCTTTAAATTCAAATCCATTTTGTTTTACTATCGGAAGGGATCTGGTACCTAAATAGGGAGGTTTTATACTTTGAGGAAAAGATAATGATGGCACTAAACTAAAAACAGAAATTAGAACAATTTTAGTGGATAAATAAATATGCATGCTTGAGGATTCTATTGTGAATGAATTGGATAAAAAAAGGCCCCATCACTGAGGCCTTTTCGTTTAAGAATTTCGTCTTTTATTCAATATCTAAAACTTTATATTACTAAAAATTAATATCCGGAGTTCTGAGGGAAGACTCCCTTATCTGACCTGTCAATCTGAGTCTGTGGAATAGGTCTCAAATAATGTTTATCAGCAACTGCGGAAGCTTGTGGATTGTATTTTTTTACTCTATCGACTAACAAGCCCCATCTTTTCAAATCAAGCCATCTGGTTTGTTCACCTGCAAGTTCCCGAGCTCTTTCTTCTACTAAAAAATCAAAAGTCATCTGAGATTCTGTGATTTTCATTGCATCTTTTTTACCAGGGAATCCTGCTCTTACTCTCACTGCGTTGACAGCATCTGTAGCTTCTTTTAGTTTTCCAAGTTTTAAAAAGGCCTCAGCTTGCATCAGATAAATATCAGCTAGTCTGAATACAAAATGATCCCTGGATCCGCGAGGTTCTGTTCTATCTGCACGCTTGGTATCGAAAAATTTGGATAAAGTAGGGAATAAAGCTTCATTATAGGCACTGGGTACTAAAACTTGATATTTTTTAGTCGCACGCTCCTCTTTACTCATTTCATAACCCGGGATCCAAATGGTAGTATCACCTAAAGCAAATGTTAATTTAGATTTTGAATTATCAAAAGATGCGTTGAGGTTTGATCCCGGAAAATTACATTTCCATACATGTCTAAATGATTTTTCATATCTTGAATCATTGGTACGATCAGCAAACACCGTGTTTAGCAAATATGAGGTGGGGCGCAATCTCTTAAATGGTCTTCCATAAAACACATCTCTCTGCATTCCAGGTTGCACATCGTATTGCATACCAAAAAACAAATGAAGATTATTGCCACCTCCGCCTTCACCACCGGCATTGGTTACGTTGGTCAATTGATCCGTAGTATATTGTACTGCCCAAACTACTTCTGAATTCGTCTGATTGTTTTCATCATGCACTGCTGCAAAATCGTCCAATAATTTAAATCCGTATTTGGTAATGATACCTGTAGTAAGGTCTGCAGCTTTTTGAAAATCATCAGCTGCTTTCGCCGGACCATAGGCTTTAGCAAGATATACTTTTGCTAACAGTGCTTCAGCAGAAGCTCTGGTAGCTCTTCCATAATCAGTGGAATGTGCTTTGTTTTCCAGATCTGCGATAGCTTCAGTGCAATCTTTGATGATCTGAGTATACATCTCTGCATCGCTGGCGCGTTTGGTGGCTTTTGTTGGTCCTTCTGTTTCAGTCAATCTCAAGTCTACTCCTCCAAATTGCTGGTGGAGAATATAATAATAATGTGCTCTGAGGAATTTGGCTTCTGCTACTCGTATTTTCTTAGTAGCTTCCGGGATACCGGTTACATTTGCTGCCCTGCCAATTACCGCATTTGTTGTATTTATTCCTTTATATAATTCGTCCCACAAAATGGCAAGATAGTCCACAGTGGGTTGCAACTGAGCGTCGTAAAAATGGAATCCTTTATATCCACCATCAGCTCCGGTAGCATATATATCTGTACCATATTCTGTCAAAGTTAGACCCAATTGGGTAGCATAAAAAGTCCTCATGGATGAATAGGCAGCTTTCACAGCATCATCGAATCCTTTGGCCGTATTGATATAATCATTGCCAATATTGGATATAACTGTTTCTTTCAGCAGATCATCACCACATGAAAAAAAAGTAAATAACAAGCAAGTCATCAAACTTGCTTTTAATTTGTTTTTAAATACATTTTTCATTTTAAAAAAAATTGAATTAAAATTATTAAAACTTGAAATTGAAGCCAAAGGTAACTACCCGCGTGGCCGGAGTAATTCCATTATTAACAGAAGTGATTCCAGTCGCAGAACTGGTTATAGTTGCTTCGGGATCCACTCCATTATATTTAGATCTGAACTCAGACCATATAAATGGTTGTTGAATACTGGAGAAAAACCGCACAGATTCAGCTCTCATTTTTTTAGATAATGAAGTCGGAAAAGTATAACCAAAATTGATGTTTCTCAATTTAATAAAACTACCATCAAAATAAATCAAAGCTGTATTATTAACAGGGAACTCCTGGGTGCTTTTTGGCCTTGGAAATTCATTGGTCGGATTATTGGGAGTCCAATAGTCCACTTTAATTTGTTGATAACGACCAGCTAATGCATTATTGTTTTGGTGAAATCCGGATACAATCATCTGACCTATACTGGCATAAAAGAACGCACTCAGATCAAATCCTTTATAGGTAAATCTATTGGTAAAGCCAGCCTGAAAATCAGGAATATCACTTCCGAGTATCACTCTGTCACTGGCATTGATTTTGCCATCGCCGTTCGTATCCTGAATTTTAATCTGACCTACTTCCGAACCAAAAGATTTGGCAGCATCTGCTTCATTAGTTTGCCAGATTCCGATTTTTTTAAAGTCAAAGAATGTATTCAGAGGTTGACCTATGAACCACCGGTTGCCTAAGTCATCCACTTTACCATTGTATAGTTCAATAATAGCTTCTGTGTTTTTGGTAAATTGTAAATCGGTTGTCCACCTAAAATCTTTTGAATTGATATTTACTGTACTTACGTTCAATTCAATCCCCTTATTTCTTGTGTGCCCAACGTTTCTGGTCACTGCATTAAATCCTGTAGAGCCGGGTAAAAAATCAGATAAAAGCAAAGATTCAGTATCCGTTTTATAATATTCTATGGAACCTTGTACCCTACCTTTTAATACTGAAAAATCTAAGCCTATATTGGCCGTTGCTGATGACTCCCATCTCAAATCAGGATTACCAATGGTGTTAGGTCTGTAACCAAATGCAGCAGCCGAACCAAATGCATACACCGTCCTGCCTAATAAACCCTGGGTTTGGTATGGCGCCACACCCTGATTTCCAACTTTTCCCCATCCGGCTCTAAGTTTCAATAAATCCACCCATGAGACATTTTTCATAAAAGGTTCATGACTGATATTCCAACCTACAGCCACACCTGGGAAATTACCATATTTAGTATTTTCTCCAAATCGGCTCGAGCCATCTCTACGCAGTGTAAGCGTCATTAAATATCTATCATTAAAATCATAATTTAACCTTCCCATGAATGAGTTTATAGTCCATTCAACAAGGTTGGAGTTTAATGATTGAACAGCACTTGCCGATCCAAGACTAAAGAATTGCTGAGGATCTGCCGGGACACCTGTAACAGATGAGCCATAAGCTTCAAATCTGTCTTTTTGTATGGATTGCAAACCGGTAAGATTAAAATTGTGCTTACCTAAAGTTTTGTTGTACGTTACAATATTTTCCAAAGTCCAGTTAAATCCAAATTGGTTGTTATTGGCAGCAAAGGCATCACCAAGCCTGCGATTATTGGTTAAACTTCCCCAAAACTGACCTCGTCTGGATAAAGTAAAGTCTGGACCAAAGTTTACCCTGTATTTTAACCCTTCCAATATATTGGCTTCTGCATAAATTGAATTAAAAATTCTATACCTTTTAGAATTGTCAACAACATTTCCATCTAATATTTCATACAATGGATTGGTGAGAAGCGCATCATTGGTCGGTGCAAAAATTAAATTTCCGTTATCATCATAGGGTCGACCGAGCGGGTTTTGTTGAATTGTAAATTGATATGGATTTAATCCTTCTCCATTACGATCAGAAAACATCATATAAGAAGAAATTCCAGCTTTGATTACTTTATTAATTGAATGATCCACGTTTGCTCTCAAAGAATATCTTGAATAGTCAAGTCCTTTCGTAATTCCTTTGTCCTGGAAAAAACCAGCAGAAATATAAAACTCAGTTTTATCATTCCCTCCTTGAATACCTATAGTATGGTTTTGCATTAAACCTGATTTTAAGATAAGGTCTTGATAATTGGTATTTCTATTGGCTGCGATACCTGCCGCTACGGCCGGGTCACCTCCTAATACTGCAACTTTAGCATCAGCTGCCGCATCAGCTACACCGGTCGGCACTGGATTGCCGGCCGCATCTTTGTATCCTCCTGTCGCTCTGTACGCTTCACGTACGTATTCTGCAAATTCAGGACCAGAAAACAGTTCAATTTTATCTAATGCATCTGACCTTCCTGCGTAGGTATCCAGGGTTACAGTAGTTTTACCTTTTTTGGATGAACCTCTTTTGGTAGTTACCAGCACTACCCCATTGGCACCTCTGGCACCATATATAGCAGTAGCGGTAGCATCTTTTAATACTTCAAGTGATTGAATATCATTGGGATTAATATCTTCATATCCAGCAGATAATGGTATACCATCTACTACATAAAGTGGATCATTTCCAGCATTAAAAGAACGACGGCCGCGGATTAAAATTTTTGGAGTTGATCCTGGTTTAGATCCGGATTGGGTCACATTCACACCAGCAGCTCTACCCGTAAGGGCTTGGGCCAAATTAGTCACAGGTAGTTCTGCAATTTCCTTAGCGGAAATAGAAGAAATAGCTCCGGTCAATTGGCTTTTCTTTTGGGTACCATACCCGGTTACCACTATTTCTGAAATTACGGTTGCGTCTTCGGTCAAACTTACATCAACAGTATTATTAGCACCTACAGCCACCTCCTGGGTGGTAAAGCCTATATAACTAAATACCAGTATAGAATTATCGTTAACATTGGAAATAGTATAACTACCATCTGCATCTGAAACGGTACCAATACCTGAGCCTTTTACGGTAATACTCACACCAGGCAATCCACTTCCAGTGGCGTCATTTACTACACCACTGATTTGTCTGGTTTGAGCGAGAACTTGAGAACATAGGGCAAACATTATCCCTATAAAAAGTGAGAATTTTTTATTCATACAAATAAGAGTTTTAATTTACAATAACGAAAAAATAATCAAGTAAGGGAAACAAGATAGTAAAATATGCATGCAATAAAACTGCTCTGTGAATCTTTCTACGAAATCGTTTTAGTAAAGATTGATCCTTTTTTTTAATAAAAATAATGAGTCACTTAATTCTAAATAAAAAAATTATAAACGATTAATTTTCAATTTAGAATACCAGAAAAAAACAATTGTACTAAATATTTTTAGTAATTTTTTAGGTTATTTTACGCAAACGTTTTAGTAGATTTACGTTAATAAAATTCTTGATTACCAATAAGACTATGGTAAAAGTAAATTTAAAGAAACTTGCTGAAGTATTAAACATATCGATCTCTACGGTTTCTAAAGCATTACATAATAGTCACGAAATAAGTGCTGAAACCAAACAAAAAGTATTGGCAAAAGCCGAAGAGTTGGGTTACCGGCCTAACCCATATGCAGGCTCACTCAGACATCATAAAACTAAAACCATAGCCATCATCGTACCTCAGCTCAACAACTATTTTTTTATACAGGCCATAAGTGGAGCAGAATCAAAATCACAGGAAGCAGGATACCATACACTTATATACAATTCAAATGATGACATTATCAAAGAGACCAGTATCATGCATCAATTGCAAAATGGACGGGTAGATGGAATCATTATGTCGCTTGCCTTATCTACCACCACTTATCAGCATTTGCATTCTATCATACAATCCGGGATCCCTATTGTTTTCTTCGATAGAGTATGTCATGAAATTGAAACCGCGAAAGTCATAACAGATGACTTTCTGAGTGGATTTAATGCAACTGAACATTTGATTTTAAATGGCAGCCGGGATATCGCTTACTTATCTATTGGCCGATCTATATCAATAGATAATAAAAGAATGCAAGGCTATTTGGAAGCCATCACAAAACACAACATCCCCATAGATGAAAATAACCGAGTGATTGAATGCACCGGAGACAAAGAAATCAGATATAAAAAAATATACCAACTGTTATCACAAAAATATAGGCCTACTGGCATTTTTTGCTGTGTTGAAGCATTGGCATTAATCTGCTATGAAGTATGTATAGAATTAAAAATCAAAATACCAGAGGATATAAAAATAATTTCTTTTTCTAATCTTCCGTCTGCTCATTTACTTTCACCATCTCTCACCACTATTTCGCAACCCGCACACGAAATGGGATTACAATCTGCCACACTGTTGATAAAATATCTTGAAAACAAAAAGCTTGTAATGACCAATGAAAACATTGTATTACGTTCCAAGCTTGTACCCAGAATGTCGACCCAGAGGTAGTTACAATAAATTAGTAGTGTTTCCATTTTTGTGTTTTGGTACAAATTATCCAATAAAAAGGGGAATCATCGACGACTCCCCTATTATTGAAAATTCGTATTGAGTTAGAATTTTTATCCTCTGAAATAAATCAATACCGTCAAAACAATGGCAACCAAAATACCAGAAATAACGAGATCAGTAATACCAAAACTTTCCCTGGTTGCTTTTCGCTGGGCTGGTGTAAGCGTGCCCATGGTAAGGCCTGAGAGTTGAGCTTCAGATTGTGCAGGCGTAGAAAGGCTTACTGCAACAGCCACTGCCACACATGCTAGAAAATTAAAAATTGCAAAATGTGAAAAGTTTAAGGTGGTAAACCAACTTTGATCACCACTTACTTCCAAAATAATACGAAGTGTGCCAGAGATAAGACCATAAAACAAAGTGGCTATGGCAGCCTGTCCGTTCATTCTTTTCCATAAAATACCGATCACAAAAACAGCAGTAATGGGAGGTGCAATATAGGCTTGGACATTTTGTAAATATTGATATAAAATGCCACCACCAATTTTATTCATAATAGGGATCCACAGCATACCTAGCAATACAATTATTGAGGTTGCTATTTTGCCAATATTTACCAATTTTTTTTCCGGAGTAGTTGGGTACATTCGTTTAAAAATATCGACTGTAAATAAAGTGGAGGCAGAATTAAATACAGATGCTAGTGAACTCATTAAGGCGGCCATCAATCCAGCAGCGACTAATCCTTTTAATCCCGTAGGCAATAATGATTTTACTAATGTGGGAAATACTTCATCACTTTTTTCATAGGAGATTAACCCTTTTTGCTTTAATCCAAAAGCTATAATTCCAGGAATCAGGAAGATAAAAATAGGTGCCAATTTTAAGAATGCCCCGAAAATAGCTCCTTTTCTTCCTTCACTTAAATTCGGTGCGGATAAAGTTCTTTGGACAATGTATTGATCCGTACACCAATACCAAACCCCCACTACTGTACCTCCAAACAGTAAACCAGTCCAGGGAAAATCAGGATCGGACATGGGACGCCACATATTAAAATGCTCTGGTCCAACGGTGGCTCTTAGCTCTGCCCAACCACCTACTTTATTCAAACCGATAATGGTAATAATCGCTGAGCCTATTAAAATCAGGACAGTTTGGACAGCCTCTGTATAAACTACCGCCCGCATACCACCTAACACAGTATACAGACCCGTGATGATCACAGTTACCACCGCGCCCTGTAAAAAAGAAATATTCAATAAATTGGCTACTACTATTCCTCCTGCATAAATAGTGACAGAAACCTTCGTCAGTACATATCCTGCAATAGAAAAAATGGAAACAAACCATCTGGATCTGCCATCAAATCTTTTTTCTAAAAACTCGGGCATAGTAAAGGCACCACTCCGCATATAAAAAGGCAGGAAAAACCAACCCAACAACAACACTATCCAGGCATGTAATTCATAATGTGCCATAGGTACCCCACTTTCTGCACCAGTACCTGCCAGTCCCACTACGTGTTCAGATCCGATATTAGAGGCGAATATAGAAGCTCCAATCACGAACCATCCTACATTTCGTCCAGCTAAAAAATAATCTTCTGAGGTTTCTTGCTTTTGCCTGATAACCCACCAGGCTACACCAAGGAGTACTGCAAAGTAACCACCCAGTACTACCCAATCTAAGGTTTGTAAACTATTCATACATTTAAAGTTTAAGAAAGCGAAATATCGAAAATATAATTGAAATCAAAGCATAAGAATTTTAATATGCGGTATTCCATATATTTATTGATATACCATTTTGTTATTTACAGCTAATCCGACTAAATTAAAATTAAATGAAGAATGGAGTAAATAATCTACTATATGTCAGATATTTGCAAGTATGTCTTTTTCTTCTAATCCAGTAGATACTTTCAGGCAAGAGGTAGTATTAAAATATCAGTTGTTCAACAGCTTGTTTACCTCCTTGCCTTTTCACAAAATAGAAAAAACCGGTATTTTGCTATCACTACTGAGTTCTCAATGTGAAGATGGATATGAAAAAGGAATGAATCCGAAAGAAATCTTGGACTTTTTTTTCAAAACCCAGACTGATTATACCAATGAAAAAGAGAAGCTCGATTTATTATTCAGGTTTATACAATATGGTGAGCGGCAGGTCGTCCTCTTTGATGCTTTGGAAGATGCAGCCTTTGATTTTACCCATGACATTGAAGGGCCGGGGACATTAAAGCAAATTGAATCCGAAACCAAACAAAAAGGATTAACCAAAGAATTAGCCGCCCGCTTAAAAGATTTTGCGGTACGAATCGTCCTAACAGCTCATCCTACCCAGTTCTATCCCGATTCGGTTTTGGGAATTATTCATGACCTTACCAAATCAATTGCAGTAAACAATATCACTGAAATCAATTTATTACTTAAACAACTTGGGCGAACTCCTTTTTTTAAACAAATCAAACCCACACCGGTAGATGAAGCGAATAGTCTGATATGGTATTTGAAAAATATCTTTTACCCCGCTATAGGCAGAATCAATCAGCGTGTCATCAATCTTATTCCGGAAACTGCAAAAGAACAAGAACCATTGATCCATTTAGGTTTTTGGCCCGGTGGTGACAGGGATGGCAATCCATTTGTGGTGCCATCTACTACATTTGAAGTGATTAAAAACCTCAGGTCAAACCTTATTGAATGTTACCTGGAGGATATTGAATTATTACAAAAAAGGCTGACATTTAAAAATGTTGATAATCTTATAATTAAGATCGAAAAGTCTATAAAATCTCTAGGCTCAACAACTGAAAATATATATTCCAAGGAACTGTTGCTTTCAGATCTGCTCCAGGTAAGACAAATTATGATTACGGAACATGAAAGTCTATTTCTTGAATTGGTGGACTCATTTATTGCGAAGGTGCAATCCTTTGGATTTTATTTTGCCTCTCTTGACATAAGGCAGGATAGTGCTGTTCACCGAGAGGTGATAGACCAAATGTTGCCTTTTTTGTTTACGGATATAGAAAATTACTCCGGGTTGCCGGATGATCAAAAAATAAAATTTCTTTTATCCGTTCCTGGATTTAAAAAGGAACCCGAATTTGATTCCAATTCCTTAGCTTATGATTGTTACCATACCATTAGATTAATAAAGGACATACAAAAGTTGAGTGGAGAATTGGCATGTCACAGGTATATTATCAGCCAATGTGATTCAATTGAAAATGTACTGGAGGTATTTTTCCTTATCCGTACTATCTGGAGAAGTGAAAAAATAAGCATGGATATAGTCCCGTTATTTGAAAAAGTACAGGATTTGCAAAACGCGGGCCAAATCATGCATTCCATGTACCTGAATACCATGTATAGAGCTCATGTCCGTGGCAGAGCGGATAATCAAACGATAATGTTGGGATTTTCTGATGGCACTAAAGATGGCGGTTATTTGATGGCTAACTGGAGTATTTATAGTGCAAAAGAATCATTGACCACTATTTCCAGAGAACACGGAATTAAGGTTATTTTTTTTGATGGCCGAGGCGGCCCCCCTTCCCGGGGTGGTGGAAAAACACATAAATTTTATGCTTCCCTTGGTCATAAAATCTCCAATACTGAAATACAACTAACAATTCAAGGTCAAACGGTAAGCAGCAGTTTCGGCACATTGGATTCTGCTCAATTTAATATGGAACAATTATTAAATGCAGGAATCTATAACGATGTTTTGGCTGATCATTCAAATACTTTAAATCAAAATCATCGAGATTTATTATCCAAAATGGCTAATCTAGGCTATGAAGCTTTTGTGGATTTAAAAAATCACCCAAAATTTATTACTTATCTCACCATTGTCAGTCCACTGAATTATTATAATGAAACCAATATTGCAAGCAGACCTAGTAAAAGAAAACAGACCAGCAACCTGGTGTTGGATGATTTACGAGCCATACCTTTTGTAAGTTCGTGGAGTCAAATCAAGCAAAACGTGCCTGGCTATTTTGGTGTTGGAACCGCCTTAGAAGCTATGGAAATGGAGGGTAAATGGTCTGATGTGGAGGATCTTTATCAATCTTCCCTGTTTTTCAAGACATTGATTGAAAATACAGAGATGGCTATGAAAAAATGCTTTTTCCCGCTCACTATACATTTGCAGAATGATCCTGAATTTGCTGGCTTATTTAAAACTATCTATGATGAATATATCCGATCAGAGAAATATGTGCTTAAACTAACTTCCCATAGGTCATTAATGGAAGATTACCCGGCTGATGCATTATCAATTGATATCAGAGAAAAAATAGTTCAACCTCTGCTTACTATTCAACAATATGCACTCATGCAATTGCGTAAGCCTGAGTACAGAGAAAGTGATTTAAAGTCTGTATATGAAAAACTGATAATCCGGTCTTCATTTGGGATAATAAATGCAGCACGCAATTCAGTATAATACAATTTGTCAAATCAAAGGCTTCAATTTGGTAGACGCTTATTTAACTAAAGTATTATACGAAGTACCAATTGATACTAATTCTTCATCACCTATTCGTATAAAAGAATTGGTATCTATATTGAATAATCCAAAAGGATAGGTTAAACTCAGAATCAGAATCTGTTTAAATTAATTTGTTTTTGAACTTACACCCTATTTTCTTTATCGTAAAATCAAAAGAAGTGTTAGGGAGTCCTTTAACCCAGAAACAACGTAAAATGTGTACGTTACTGTTTTTGCGTTTCGATGCTGAGGTTATAATTTTTCAGCGATATTAGCAATGATCAAACTTCCGTAAACCACGCTGGCCACTCCATTGGTAGTAAAAAAGGCTAGATTCACCCGGCTCAAATCATTAGGCTTTACAAGCAGGTGCTGATAGATGAGCATGCAAATAAAAAAAGCAGTAGCCGACCACAAAACCATTCTATTTATCTCCTGATATTTCTGTTGCATCGATAATGAAGTAAATATCAATAACAGGGCACAAAATAAATGCAGTACCCTGCTTATTTTTAAAGCATTACCCTTACCAAATTTGGATGGAATCGAAAATAATTTGTGTGCTTTATCAAATTCCTCGTCCTGAAGTGCATATATTATGTCAAATCCGCCAACCCAATAAAACACAATACCTGAAAATAATAACGGAATTAAAGAAAATACGCCTGTAACAGACAGATAAGCCCCAATTGGAGCCAATGCCAATCCTACCCCCAAAAACAAATGGCACAAAAAGGTCCATCTTTTCGTGAGACTATACCCCAAAATGATAATCAATGCCACCGGAGACAAATAAAAGCAAATCCTATTAATGAAATATGTAGTGGCAATGAAGGCAATACAATTAAGTATTATAAAAACCTGGGCATTTTTTTCTGTTATAATGCCTTTTGGTATTTCTCGTTGATTGGTACGAGGGTTTATCCTGTCGTATTTTACATCCGCCCACCTGTTAAAGGCCATGGCAGCACTTCGGGCAAAGATCATACAAAGCAAAACCTGTATACTTAGTACCCAATCAAACATACCAAAATCTTTAAATCCTAAAGCAAGGCCAATGAAAGCAAAAGGCAATGCAAAAATGGTATGAGAAAATTTGATCAAAGAAAGATATGCGCGCACGCCGGAAAGATAAGAAGAATGAAGTATTTACAACATCTTAATTAGTTCTAAAAAGTAAAATTTCAAACCTAATAACTACTTTTACATAATATTAATTCTTATTCCTAAAAATGAAAAAACTCGCTATTTATCTTATTGTATTATTTACCACGGTTTTAAGCTACTCTCAAGCAATAGACTTTACTCAATTTAAATCCTTTAAGCCCCGATCTATAGGACCTGCCGCCATGAGTGGAAGAATAAATGCAGTTGTAGCAGTGGACTCCGACCCAAATATAATGTATGTTGGGGCAGCCGGGGGTGGCATTTGGAAGTCTTCCAGCGGAGGTATTAAGTGGGAACCCATATTTGATAGTGAAATTACACAGGCTATCGGCTCAATAGCTATAAATCAAAAAAATCCTAATCAAATATGGGTGGGAACAGGTGAAGGAAATCCCCGAAACTCATTGAATACCGGAAGGGGAATATTTAAATCAATTGATGCAGGTAAAACTTGGAAGCATATGGGACTGGAAGCCACGAAAACTATTCATCGGATTATCATTCATCACGAGAATGCCGACATTGTTTTTGTTGGAGCAATGGGGTCTCCTTGGGGCAATAATTCTGAACGAGGCGTATTTAAAACTACGGATGGTGGAAAAAGTTGGCGCAGAGTATTATACATAAATGACACCACAGGTATTGCCGACCTCATTATGGATCCTACCAATCCAAATAAATTGATTGCAGCTACATGGCAATATTATCGAAAACCCTGGACTATGAATTCAGGGGGGAGCGGATCAGGTATACATATCAGCTATGATGCAGGTGAGACATGGACTAAAGTGACAGATGGCTTGCCTGCAGGTACGCTCGGAAGAATTGGTCTGGCGATAGCACCTAGTAAACCTGAAATCATTTATGCCTTGGTAGAAGCCAAGAAAAATGCGTTGTACAAATCAGTTGACGGGGGACATAAATGGACTATGGTATCTGATCGCAATATCGGTGACAGGCCATTTTATTATGCAGAATTATATGTAGATCCCAAAAATGAAAATAGAATTTACAACCTGTACTCTTCTATTTCAAAGTCTGAGGATGGTGGGCGTACGTTTACAACTATTGGTGGTAACGGAAATTTCGGTGGAGTACACCCAGATCATCATGCTTTTTATATTAATCCCCATAAAACGGAGTTTTTAATGCTTGGAAATGATGGCGGAGCATATCTATCCCGAGACGGAGGGGACAACTGGCAATTTATGTCAAATATTCCTGTGGGTCAGTTTTATCACATTAACATTGACAATGAGATGCCCTATAATATATATGGAGGATTACAGGACAATGGCACATGGGTAGGTCCCAATACTGTCTGGAAAGCAAGTGGCCTGCGCAGCGCAGAATGGCAGGAAGTATATTTTGGAGATGGATTTGATTGTATGCCCAGAAAAGGCAATACAAGATATTTGTATGCAATGAGCCAGGGTGGTAACCTGGGATATGTAGATAGAGTTACCGGGAAAACTCAAAATATAAAACCAGTCAACCCGGGAAAAGAAACACTCCGATTTAATTGGAATTCAGCTTTAGCTCAGGATCCTTTTAATGATTGTGGAATTTATTACGGTTCACAATATGTACACTATAGTACTGATTGTGGTCAGACCTGGAATATTATTTCCGGCGATCTTACCACCAATGACCCTAAAAAACAAAATCAGAATGAAAGTGGGGGCCTCACCGTTGATGCCACAGGGGCAGAAAATCATTGTACCATCATCAGCATAGCACCAAGCGGGGTTGATAAAAATGTAATCTGGGTGGGCACTGATGACGGAAATGTGCAATTGACAAAAGATGGAGGTAAAACATGGACCAATTTATCTCAAAATATTTCAGGATTCCCTTTAAATGCCTGGATTCCCCAAATTGAAACTTCATTAAAAAAACCTAATGAAGCTTGGGTAGTGGTCAATAACTATCGTCAAAACGATTGGAAGCCCTATTTGTTTTATACTAATGATTATGGTATGACATGGAAAAATCTGGCTTCTGATAAAAATATTACCGGGCATGTGTGGTCTTTTATTCAAGATCCTGTAGTCAGCAACTTACTGTTTTTAGGTACAGAAGAAGGACTATTGTTTTCCATCAACTCTGGCGGCAATTGGCAAAAATGGACCAATGGATTACCCTCTACTCCTATTGCAGACATGAAAATTCACCCCAGGGATCACGATTTGGTATTGACTACTTTTGGCAGGTCACACTATGTTTTAGATGACCTTACTCCATTAAGAGAAATTGCTGTAACCAATAAAGCTGTATTGAACAGATCTATAAGACTTTTCCCGATACTTGATGCTTATCAAATACAGACCAGGAGTGTTGACGGTGAGCGTTTTACTGGGAATGCTATATACGCTGGCACCAACAAACCTCTGGGTGCAATATTAAATATTTGGATCAAAGACTCCATTTCGAACAATTTATCTGAAACCACCAAAGAGGTATCTATTAAAATTTATGATGTAACAGGTAAAAATATCCGCAATTTGACTCGAAGAGTAGAGTCTGGATTAAATAAACTTACCTGGAATCTTGATCGTCGTGGCGAGAGACCAGCCTCCTATTTCGAACCTGGACAAGGTGGCCGTGGTGCTGGCGGGGGTGGTGGATTTGGATTTGGCCAGGACGCGACCGGTGAACCTGGTGGTATTCCAATTTTACCTGGATCTTATAAAGTAGTAGTTCAATACGGCAGTGTGAAGGATTCCAGTATGGTCAATGTAAATCAAGATCCAAGACTCGAATATCCAATTGCACAATTAAAGGAAAAACAAGAAGCCTACAATGCATACCTTGAAAAAGTAAGAAACGTAAAATTAGCATTTGACAAACTAAAAGAAGCAAAAAAAGCAATAACCGGCGTAAATGAGGCATTGGTATCTTCTACAGATACCACAAAAACCCGAATCAACAAAATGGGGAAAGAACTGGAAAAGAAAATTCAAGTCCTTATGGATATTTATCTTACACCGGAAGATTTTAAAGGAATAGACAGATCGGATCGCCTGGTGGGCGCATTACAAAGAACAGCATCTTATATTGCTGGAAGTGATGCAGCTCCTACTTTCAACGGTATGAATGCAATCAAGCTCGTGGATCAGAGAATAAAAGAAGCAAAAGATAAGCTGATGACTTTCTTTGAATCCGATTGGAAAGATTATCAGACCCTTGTCAATTCAGCTAAATATAGTTTATTTCAAAAAGTAGATACTATTAAACTGTAATTGTCAATTCCAATCTTTTTGAAAAGTAGGGACAGTAAGGCCCTCCTCCTTTTTAACCTTGCCTTCACAGGTTTGGTCATAACTAATCAGTACATTTATCTCTGATTTTGTTACACTAATCTAATTATTTCTAAAAATGGTTGATAGGGAATTAATTTTGAAACTGGAAAGTTTGTCACAGCTTGAACTCTCAGAAAATGAAAGGGTGTCAATGCAGGTGGATTTGGAGAATATGATTCAAATGATCAATAAACTACAAGAAGTAGATACCATAGGATTAGATCCTTTAGTCCACCTTGGATCAGATGCATCCCAATTAAGAGAGGATATGATTAATGGCCAACTTTCCAGAGTAGAAGCACTTTTAAATGCCTCTACTCATGATGAAAAATATTTTATAGTTCCTAAAGTCATTGAAAAATGAGTGCATTAATAGAAATTTCTGGTCTCACCAAAACATATATCATGGGTGCAGATACCGTACAAGCCCTTAAAGGTGTAGATCTGAAAATTTTTAAAAATGAATATACTGCTTTGATGGGTCCATCGGGAAGCGGAAAGTCTACATTAATGAATCTTCTTGGCTGCCTGGATAGTCCTACCAGTGGAACTTATTACCTCAATGGAAATGATGTTAGTAATATGGGTGATGCTGAATTAGCAGAAGTAAGGAACAAAGAAATTGGGTTCGTTTTCCAAACTTTTAATTTATTACCCAGATTAAGCGCTCTTGAGAATGTGGCCTTGCCTTTAATTTACAGTGGAGTCAATAAATCAACCAGGCTGGAGCGAGCTTCCGAAGTCCTGAATATGGTGGGCTTAGGTGATCGAATGACACATAAGCCCAATGAACTTTCTGGTGGACAGAGGCAAAGGGTAGCCATTGCCCGGGCATTGGTGAATAAGCCCAGCATTATACTTGCTGACGAACCTACCGGTAACCTGGACTCAAAAACCAGTGATGAGATTATGAAAATATTGGAAGATATCCACTCTCAGGGGAATACCATCATTTTAGTGACACATGAGCCGGATGTATCCTTACATGCACATAGAATAGTAAGATTAAAAGACGGTGCTATAGAATCTGATATTCAAAATCCTACTATCGTGAAGTACGGTGTCAGAGCAGGTTCAAGATAGGACTTTCCTATTGCCTTTCTCCTTTTGTTAACTGTCTTCTCCATTCACTCAAAATTACTGCCGTGGCATTAGCAGCATTCAATGATTCAATATTTTTTGAATAAGCCGGAATGTGAATAAAATTATGCACCTTTTTTCTTACATAATCGGTCAAACCTTGACCTTCATTACCAATTACAAGTAAGCCATTGGCAGGTAAAGCTATCTCGTAAATAGAAACGCCTGATAAGTCAGCTGCATACACCTTATCCATTTCTATAAATCCTGGCAGCTCGCCATGCCATACTGGAATTCGGCAAAAACTACCCATCGAAGCTTGTATTACTTTAGGCTGAACATAATCTGCACACCCCTCACTTAATCCAATACTGGATACACCAAACCACTCCGCTGTTCTAAAAATGGTGCCAAGATTACCTGGGTCTTGAATCTGATCAAGGTAAATATGAATCCCTTTGGCTAAACTCTCTTTATTAATTTCGTATCTTTGTGGTATATCTCCAATGAGAATGATTTCAGGTGGAGATTCAAGATTAGAAATTTTTGAAAATTCTTTAGAGTCGCAGATGTGGATATTTTTTTCAAATTTTGACAGTAATGAATGGTACTCTTCCACAAGTTCCCTGGAAATGAAAATCCGGTCAACTCCTGTAAATCCTGATCTCAAAATATCAAAAACAATTTTTTTACCTTCGGCAATGAATAAATTATGCTTGTATCTATACTTTTTTAGAGCCAGTGAGCGTATAAATTTTATTGCATTTTCTGAAATCATTTGAACGCTAAAAATACTCATATCAACCCGATATACAAATACCTTATACTGACCTCAGTACTTTTTACAATACTCAGCTCTTCCTGTGCTATAAACAAATACATTCCTGAAGATAAAATCCTGCTCACAAAAAACCAGGTCAAACTCAAAAAATCAGAGCTTACGAAAAAACAATTGGATCGGGATCGTATACGATTTGTAGTTCCTGTACCAAAATATGGATTAGGTAAAAGTTATATTTATTTCTATGCCAGGCATGATGATCCGGATGATACAACTTCGTGGGACCGTTTTTTTAGAAAATTAGGCGAAAAACCAATTTGGCATACCACCAGCCAGGCGGAGGAAACTAAAAATGATCTGATAAAACACTTAAATGCTTCAGGTTATTACCAGGGCAAAGTCTCATTTGATGTAAAACAAAAACATAAAAGGGCCAAAGTAATTTACTCAGTTGATCCTGGAGTCCCATTAAAGTTGAGATCCATCCAATACAATTCAGAAAATAAAGAAATTAACGCCATCCTCGATTCTTTAAAACCATATCTAAAACTCAAACAAGGATCAGTAATGGATGAACAGGTACTGATTCCCGATCAGGCAAAAATAATACAGGCAATTCAAGATGCCGGATATTATCAGGTTAATAAATCCAATTTCGATTATTATTATGAAGACTCCACCAATCAAACAATAGATCTGCTCTGCACAATTTTACCTCCCGCTGGAAAAGACGAAATTTCCCGATTTAAGATAGAGCAAATCAACGTGTACTCAAGTGATAGATTGAGTACCGGACCTGGATCAGCAGATACAACCATAGACGGCATATCCTATAAGTATGGCCTTGAAAATCAAATTCTTAATCCCTCCATTCTAAAAAATTATATTCAATTTCATAAGGACAGCCTGTATTCTCTATCTGAGCTACAACGGACCCGAAGTACATTCCAGAATCTGGGTGTATATAAAAGCGTCAGTATTATACCAGAAGTGCTGGATGATCAGTCGTTAAGCATGAATTTGTACCTGCCCCCCGTAAAAAAGCAATTTATTCAGGTAGATATTGAGGGAGGTTATGTAACAAACAAAGACCAAACTGCAGGTAATAAGCTATTCGATATACGAGCTCCTTTTCAATACAGGCACCGCAACACTTTTCGGGGGGCTGAACAATTTACATTTTCACTTATTCCTAATATTGGGCTTCAGTTGGTAAAAGGTAAATTATTTATCCCTTATGGTATAAATGGAGGGATTAATTTTACTATTCCACGATTTTTAGAAATTGGCTTTGTAAAATTTGCTAAAAACAGTCGATTGATTTCAAATAAATTTTATAGCGATATTAAAAACGGAGCACGAACCAGAATTTCTGCCGGTGTCATCTACGATCGTTTTTTATATTCGAATCGTCTCACCGGTGAAGCCGAGACTTCAATCCAACGGGAAACAAAATTGAGCCTGGGTTATGAATTGACCAAAGATAACAGGATATTCTATCGTTTTAATCCCATTGGTTTTGATTATTTAAATTATGATCTCTCTCCTGGGTTCAATGATATAGCACTTCCTTTTTTGAAGAAAAGTTTTGAAGACAGACTATTGGCAAGTGTGTTTTTAAAGGAAATCACAATTGATATAAACAATCAATATTTAAATCAAAACAATTCGAGGATTCTTTTGAGCTTCGAATCTTCCGGTCTGGAGACTGAAGTCATTGATTTATTTACTAAGAATGCATTTTTACCAAAAGTTTCCCGCTTTTTAAGAATGGAAGCAGATGGCAGGTATACTTGGAAACTATCCGGCTCATCGCAATTGGCCACCAGAATCACGACCGGGATCGCCATTCCGTTTGGCTCTTCAAATAATATTATTCCCTTTGTAAGGCAATTTTACGTAGGCGGACCTAATAGTGTCAGAGGTTGGGCAATCCGAGAAATCGGACCCGGAAGAATAAAAAATGAACAAACAGAAAGATATAGTTTTTTTCAGACGGGTAACTTTAAACTCGAATTTGGATCTGAGTATAGATTCGATATTTTCAGGTGGTTCAAAGGTGCATTTTTCTTTGATGGTGGAAATGTTTGGTTGTTAAATAAAGACCCATTATTAGAAGGTGGAGAGTTAAGTTCTAGATTTTTAAGTGAATTGTATTTAAGTACCGGAACCGGACTACGCCTGGATTTTAATTATTTTCTGATAAGGATCGATGCCGGTATAAAACTCAGAACTCCATATCTGCAGGAAAATGGATCTCATCGCCCACCCTCTCCTCTTAAATTTAAAAATATGCAGTTCAATCTTTCCTTGGGTCTGCCATTCTGATTCTTGTACATTCAGACGATTATCGGACTTTCATCTATCATTTAATGACATTTCATTCGCGAAATTCATGACTTTTCCCTTTTTTCTAAATAATATGCATTCAAAGATTGCAAACCAGGTATATTAAGTCTATTCCCATTGAGTTGCATGAGGTATTTATTAATATCCGAAGTATATCTTCCTTAAATTAATAGCTTGACTTGATCTACCTTCGCAATTAAATAGTATTTATAAATCGTGCAAAAGATTTTCGCCAATTCAGAACATTTAAAATGGGTTTTATTAGTTTTATTATCCTGCATCTGGGGCAGCAGTTTTATCCTGATTAAAATAGGACTTCAAGGATTTGATTATGTTCAGGCAGCCACCATACGTTTATGTGCCGCAGGCTTTATTCTCACTCCATTTGCATTACAACAGCTTAAATATATTCCGAAGGAAAAAAGAAAATATATACTCATAACCAGTATGACGGCTATGTTTGTTCCTGCTTACTTATTTTGTTTTGCTCAACAACACATTTCCAGTGCAGTAGCCGGCATCATGAATAGCCTCACTCCTACTTTTACTTTTTTGATTTCACTGTATTTTTTTAAAACCAAATATTCTTTCTTACAGTATACAGGTCTGGTGCTCGGGTTAGCCGGGAGTATTTATCTAAGTACCCTCAGCAATGCCGGCAGTTTCGGAATAAATCCATATGCGGTTGTCATTGTAATAGCTACTGTTTTTTATGGTATAAATATCAATATTGTAAAACAATACTTAAAAGGGGTAAAGCCATGGGCTGTAAGCACCTGCAGCGTATCTTTTGCAGGATGGTGTGCCTTTGTATTTGCTTTCATTCCATTTTCTAATTCATACCAAATCACGGATCAAAATATAAATTCATTCATCTCGTTGGTTTTCCTGGGCTTATTAAGCACCGCTTTGGCCATAATTATTCATAACGAGCTGATACACATTTCAAGTGCTCTATTTGCCAGTTCAAATACATATCTGATACCCATAGTCGCTATTGTTTGGGGAATTTTAGATGGTGAACAAGTTTCTAATTTTCATCTTATTGGTGTGATGATCATTATTGCAGCCATATTATTGATCCGATTCCAACCAAGGCAATCTATGCAACTTTGAATTATTAAACATGAATTTATCTAAACGGTACTCCTTTTACTTTCGTTTTCACCCGTAATAAATATCTATCTGCTGTAATATACAAGGTACTTCCATCATCACCCCAACCACAATTGGCTGTATTTTGCGTCGTTTCAATTCGTGCCAATAGGTTTCCTTTTGGTGAGATGATCAATACACCTCCGGGTCCGGTGCCCCAAATATTTCCTTTATGATCTACCTTAATTCCGTCAGGTAATCCACCCATTCCTTGTTTACTCATAGGTGTTGCATCATAATGCAGTACACCTTTACCTAACAATCCTGTAGACAGCACAGGATATCTCATATATATGGCTTTATCCGGATCAGATTGAGCTACGTATACTATTTTTTCATCTGGGGACATTGCTAATCCATTGGGTCGATTAAGATCTTTAATTACCAGTGTTGTTTTTCCTTTTTCATACATATAGACACCAAATACAGAAGATTCCCGCGATGCATCTTTGTCTTTATTCGCCAAACCATACGGAGGATCGGTAAAATATATTCTGCCATTGGAGGCAATGATGACATCATTTGGAGAATTAAATCTTTTTCCCTGGAAATTATCTGTAATGGTGCGTTTGCCCCCAGTGGAATTTAAGGGCATTATGGATACTCTGCGGTCCCCGTGCTCGCATGAAATCAAATTACCTTTGTTATCCATAGTGAGTCCATTACTTCCTGGTTCATCTGAATATATTCCTACTCCGGTATATCCGGATGGTTTAATAAATGGTTCTGCGCCAAATGTTCCAGATTTCCAGATGTATACCGTATTCTGAGGCACATCGCTGAATAACAATGCATTCCTTTCTTTCCACCATACCGGTCCTTCTGCCCATTCAAATCCATCTGCTAAAATTTCTATAGGGGCATTTTCATCAATTAAAGTTCTTGCTTCTTCTTGGACAATTACTATTTTGCCAATAGTCGAAAAGGATTGTGAACTGGTTTTTGTACCCATGGAGATAAAAATAACTATTAAACCAAATAAATTTTTCATATTAAAAATGATTTTCTGTTGCCCAGGTTTTAATGTCTAATCCGTTGAACGTTCCACTGCTCATAAATAACACTACAATTCGATCCCTTCTTAAATCGGTTAAATATCGCTCCAATTCACTATTTTCTCTATACACAAAAAGATCTTTTCTTGCGAAAGAGGATCTGATGTATTCCGGTTCCAAATCAGGCATACGCTTTATTTCCAGTGTATGTTTGTTAAAAAACACAATGGCCTCATCCGCTGCATCCAATACATTGCGGTATTGCGGTATAAACTCTTTATTAAGACTACTAAATGTATGCAATTCCAATATGGCAATCAATTTATATTCAGGCCATTGAGCCCGTACCGCATTAAGAGTTGCTTTAGCTTTGGAGGGGGCATGAGCGAAATCCAAATATATTTTTTGATCATCCGTTAGATACAGAGGTTGCATTCTTTTAGCAGCACCTTTAAATGAAATGAGCGCGCTAAGTATATCTTGTTCCTCCAAACCCAACTCTTTACATACATGTACACATGCTTGGATGTTTTCCAGATTGTGATTGCCAAACAATTCAATATCAAAAGCTTTATTTTCAAATATAAGACTGACATTATGGTTACGCATGGTCGCAGGATATGCCTGGTAAGCAAGAATCTTTAAATCTTTTCTGGTAAGTTCATTAATTATGTTATGCAAATCCGGATCATTTTTGTAAAAAAATACTTTTGCCTGTTCGGGTAGATTTTCCAAATAGGTTTTAAACACACTAGTATATTGTTTATAAGTGGGAAAAACATTTATATGATCCCAGGCAATTCCGGTGATAATAGTTATATGCGGATTATAGTGCCATATTTTCGGCTTAGGGTCGTTGGGTGCACTCAGGTATTCATCGCCTTCTATTATGATCAAAGGGGCTTCTGATAGTCGGATCATTAATTCAAATCCATCCAGTGGAGCCCCCACAAGATAATCGTAATTTACCTTGTTGAACTTGAGTACATGCATGATCATTGAAGTAGTAGTGGTTTTGCCGTGACTTCCGGCCACCACCACTCTTTTTTTGTCTTTTGCATGCATGGCTATATATTGCGGATACGACATCACGTTAAGTTTCAGTTGCAATGCCATCGCAAGCTCCGGATTATCTTTTTTTGCATGCATACCTACAATGACCAAATCTATTGTAGAGTTTAATATTTCCGGATACCAACCCGTTTTTGGAAGTAAATTAAATTGAGCTAACTTGTCTTTTGCCGGGTTATAAATTTCATCATCCGACCCGGTCACCTGATGTCCTGCCAGATGCAACGCAATGGTCAGATTATGCATTACTGCGCCACCACAAGCTATGATATGTATTCGCATCGGGCAAAAATGAGAAAAATATTTTTCGTATTAGAATTTTTTTTAATGTCTGATATAAGTTCAAAAATCCAGTATTCGATGTTAAAACTTTAATAAATTCATATTTAACCACAGCATTAATTACTCAAATTTGCACTGATTCCTGTCATTTTAAACTAATTTAAGTAAATGCAGCCATTTTTTTTAATTACATTGACCGCTGGTCAATATACATTTAAGATATATTTTTAACTTTGTGATTCATTATTTTAAATATTTATGTCGGGAATAGAAATTGAATCTGTTTTAAGTGAGCGCGTGCTTAATATGACTGAATCCGCCACATTACAAATGGCAGCTATGGCCAGGAAAATGAAAGAGCAAGGTATAGATGTAATTACTTTGAGTTTGGGAGAGCCGGATTTTGACACTCCTCAGCATATCAAAGATGCGGCCAATAAAGCACTGACTGATGGACATACAAAATATACTGCTGTTGCCGGCAACCTGGATTTGAGAGAAGCTATTTGTGCTAAACTAAAACGTGAAAATAATCTTGATTATAAACCTAATCAAATAGTGGTTTCCAATGGTGCCAAGCAGGATATAGCTTCCCTGTGTATGGCAATGATCAATCCGGGTGATGAAGTAATTATATTGTCACCTTACTGGGTTTCTTATTCAGACATCGTCAAAATGTGTGAGGGAGTGCCGATCCTGCTTTCAGCTTCAGTAGATGAGGATTTTAAAGTGCCTGCCTCCAGGATAAAAAATGCCATTACCAATAGGACAAAACTGCTGATGTTTTCGAGTCCATGCAATCCTTCCGGCTCTGTTTTCAGTAAAGAAGAGTTAAAAGAAATAGTCGATGTAGTGGCTCCTTATCCAGGACTATACATAATGTCTGATGAGATTTATGAACACATAAATTTTACTGGCAAGCATGTCAGCATAGCGAGTTTTCCAGAAGTGAAAGATCGAACCATTGTAATAAATGGATTTTCAAAAGCATTCGCCATGACCGGATGGCGATTGGGGTATATGGCAGCACCTTTGTTTATTGCTGAAGCCGTTACCAAAATTCAGGGCCAGGTGACCAGTGGAGCTAACTCAATAGCCCAAAAAGCAGGTGTAGTTGCTTTAAACTCCGATTTGAAACCTACTCTCGAGATGACAGAAGCTTTCCGTAAAAGAAGAGACTTGATTATTTCCTTGTTGAAAGAGATTCCAGGATTTAAATGCAATTATCCTACAGGGGCCTTTTATATTTTCCCTGATATCAGTTATTATTTTGGAAAAACAGATGGCAAAACAATTATTCGAAATTCTGATGATTTTGCCCTATTTTTATTAAATAATGCCCATGTGGCCACCGTGGGTGGTTCTGCATTTGGTGATGATAATTGCTTTAGAATTTCATACGCAGCCAGTGAAAAACAAATTGCTGAAGCTGTAAAAAGAATTAAAGAGGCCGTGTCCGTATTACATTAACTAAAACTAAAAAAGTAAAAATGACATCAATAAAGTTTTCCAATAATAATGCACAGTTTTTTAGTGTTTTGAAAGAAAGGGTCAACTCTTATTTTGAGATGAATAAAATAAAAATGACCGGCAATTACAAATTGTATCTAAAGACCATTATTCTGGTTTGTTTATTAGCTTGTCTGTATACCTGGTTGGTATTTTTTACCCCTTCCAGTATTCTATTCAGCCTCATGCTATGTGCCGCAGTTGGATTCTTATTTGCCGCAATTGGTTTTAATGTGATGCATGACGGGGCT
This sequence comes from Saprospiraceae bacterium, assembly GCA_044227925.1. Lineage (GTDB taxonomy): Bacteria > Bacteroidota > Bacteroidia > Chitinophagales > Saprospiraceae > JADJLQ01. The sequence goes on from JBGAVW010000010.1 coordinate 62,252, forward strand.
CACGGAAGCTATTCTACTAAATCCTGGCTTAATAACATTATGGCCTACACTTTAGAGCTTATGGGTGGCAGTTCGTATATGTGGAAATTCAAACATAATGTGGCGCACCATTCTTTTACCAATATTGAAGGAATGGATGAGGATATCGACATCCTGCCTTTTATGAGAGTAAACAAAGGTCAGAAGAGATATTGGGTACATCGTTTTCAGCACATTTACAGCTTCCTGCTGTATGGTTTATCCTATTTTTCATGGATCTACATCAATGATTTGAAAAAATATTTTAATCATAAAGTGGGCCAAAATGTTCCAATACCTAAAATGTCTACGAAGGATCACTTCATTTTTTGGAGTACTAAATTGGGCTATCTGGCCATATTTGTTGCCATTCCGATTTGGCAAGTAGGATTTATTGACACTGTGATAGGTTATGGTTTTTTAGTATTCATATGTGGTATTGTAATTTCTACAACATTCCAACTGGCACATGTAAATGAAGACACCGCATTTGTTGTACCCCAGGGGGACAAATTTACAATAGAAAATGAATGGGCCATCCACCAGATAAACACCACTACCAACTTTGCTACAAAACAAAAATGGCACAATTGGTTTTGGGGAGGACTTAATTTTCAAATAGAGCACCATTTATTCCCCAGGATATCCCATATACATTATCCAGAGATAAGCAAAATTGTCAAACAGACATGTAAAGAATTTAATGTAACTTATAATGAGTTTCCGACTGTGGTCAGTGCAATTTATTCTCACCTATTGCATTTAAAAACATTGGGTTTAACCAGGTAATATCATTCCCAGTCGACTATAGAGCCGTAATCCAAAAACAACTCTTCACCTGGAAGTATGGTGCGTGTTGCTTCAAAAGCTTCCCCTTCATTTATTGAAGTCAGATTGGGTGTATCAGAATGATTTAAATACAGACTTATATCCATTTTTTTAAATCCGTCAGCTGGTACAAAATAATGGATATCGTCATATAAGCAAAAATTTTCAATTAAATACCTGGAATTTTCCGGTAAATTACTTATCTCTTCGAAGGTAAATTTTATCCATTCTCCCTCTGTTTTTGAAAACATATCTCTGCAACCTTTCGGTATTGTGTTTACTGCAAATACTCCAATTCCATGAGTACCAGATGGTTTCAATATTACATAGTGGTTGGATGTAATATCAGCAAGTAATTCTTCTTTGGTCATCAATTATATTGTGAAAATGTCGGGATGACTGGATTCGAACCAGCGACCTCTTCGTCCCGAACGAAGTACGCTACCGGACTGCGCTACATCCCGTTTGATATCAGTTAGTTACATCTACTTAGTCGGGGTGACTGGATTCGAACCAGCGACCACCAGCACCCCATGCTGATACGCTACCGGGCTGCGCTACACCCCGACTAATTAGAGCATGCAAAAATAAAACAATTTTACGGGCTAATGGTCGAAAATAAAGTCAGAATATGACAATTGTTTGAATTATATAGTCGGATTTCAATTATTTCCTGTTGGGGAGCAACCTGGTCTTGCCACTTTCTCCTTTTAACTTTCCTCTTCTATCAAATTTTACAGTATTTGCTTTTTCTGCTGGACAACCACTTCCTACAGCACAGCCATTTGCACCCAAGGCAAGCATTAAAATGAAGATAAATATCAGAAATCTGAGATTCATGATTCACCGAATTGGAAAAATAAATATAAGGAAAGCCTATAAAATAAAAAACCCCACTGACAAGGACTGCCAGTGAGGTATGAACACACTATGAGAACACCCTATTCTTATTTCAAATTTGAATCAACTATTAAATTTAATTGTTGATAAGACAAATATAAAATACATTTCGAGTATTTTGCAAATTATTTTTAATTTTTTTTCTAAAAAAATGATTTCAAAAAAATCCATCGATCAAGTGTTGCAGATAGCCAAGGTAGAAGATGTGATCAATGATTTTGTCAATCTAAAAAAACGAGGTGCAAATCTATTGGGTCTCTGCCCATTTCACAATGAAAAAACGCCTTCTTTTAATGTTTCACCCTCCAAAAATATTTATAAATGTTTCGGATGCGGTAAAGCCGGTGGGCCCCTGCAATTTGTAATTGAACATGAAAAATTATCTTATCCGGAAGCCATAAGATATTTGGCTAAGAAATATAATATCCCTTTAGATGAAATTACAGACTCCAAATCAAGCGAACAACATCAGGAAGAACTAAAACACGAAGCATATAGCCTCATCAATGAATATGCTGCCAAATTATATATTGAAGCATTATATAATCATACCAAAGGCAAAACCATAGCGCTCTCCTATTTTAAGGAGCGAGGATTCTTAGATACTACAATCAAAGCATTCCAACTTGGCTATGCTCCTGATCAAAAGGATTTTTTAGTAACCCAACTTATAGAGAAAGGGTTTAATTCTAATTATATAGAAGAAATAGGCTTGAGCAATAAAAATGGCCATGACTTTTTTACCAACAGGGTGATTTTCCCTATTCATAGCCTGGTAGGAAAAGTCATTGCTTTTAGCGGACGAAAACTAAGCCAGCATGATTTTGGACCCAAATACATTAATTCCAAAGAAACACCATTATATTTTAAAAGCAAGGTACTTTATGGTATGCACCTCGCAAAGCAACACATCAGAGCCAAAGATGAATGTTTGCTCGTAGAAGGATATACGGATGTAATCAGTATGTATCAGGCAGGAATTCAAAATGTAGTTGCTTCTTCAGGAACATCCCTTACAGAAGATCAAATCAGGCTGGTCAAAAGATTTACTTTAAATATTAAAATTTTATATGATGGTGACCCTGCAGGATTAAAAGCTACTTTGAGAGCATTGGATATGATTGTAGAGGAAGGGCTTAATGTGCGCATTGTCTTGTTACCCGAACCTGAAGATCCGGATTCTTTTGTAAAAAAGCACGGAAGTAACTATGTAGAGACTTACCTGAAAGAAAAATCAGTAGATTTTGTATTGTTTAAAGCCGGACTTATTAAAAAGGAGTCTCAAAATGATCCCATTAAAAAATCCAATGGTATCAGCGACATTTTAAGGACTATAGCTTTAATACCAGATGCAATCAAACGTTCTACCTATATACAGGCATGTTCTCATGAACTGGAAGTGTCCGAACAAATTTTAGTTGGTGAGTTAAATAAAATAATAAAACAAAATTTAGTCAATAAAAGAGCCAAAACAGTACAACAGGCTTTCAAGGAAAGAGAAGAAAATGATCAGGAATCTTCCACCGATTTCACACAAACCCATCCTGGCCCTGCCGGAAAGGAAGAGGATGAATACCAGGAAAGGTCCCTCATCCGCGTGCTGATTCTATATGGTCACGAATATATTAATGAAAATATGACGGTGGCCCAATATATTAATGAGAATATGGAAGGATTGATGGATGATTTTGACAATAAATTATATGAAAGAATTCTAAAAGAATATATCCACCTCTTAAGTGAAAACCAAACTGTAGATACAGATTATTTCATTACTCATTCGAATCAGGAAATAAGAAACCTCGCCATAGAATTAATCCAACTCCCTTACTCCTACAGCCATAATTGGTCAGATCGATGGGAAATGGAATTGCAGACACAAAAACCTCCCGACCAAAATTATGCAAGAGACAGTTATCAAAGTGTGCTCAGATTTAAACTGAGAAAAGTACAGAAGATGATCAGAGAAAATAAAAAAGAACTCGACAATCCCGATGCTACTGAGCACGATCATCTTGTGGCATTAAAAACTCAACATGACCTATTACAATCGCGCAACATCATTGCTGAATTGCTTGGAATGCGAGTGATTGCTTAAAAAATACGCCTTAATCCATTGTTTCGCAGTTTCTCACAGCTTGTTTTTCGAACTTTCTTTTTAGATTTGACCAATTAACTTTTTAAGCATTTTAAAGACTGATGATACAATCAAACAAAGAACCCGATGCCCAAAATCTGCTGCATAAAATCGAAAAAATGTGGGAGCTTTCTGCCAAAAAAATACACTCCATTGAAAAAAAATACGATATTAAAAATGGAGCTCCCGTATATACCGTAAATGGCAAGTATACTTCAAGAGGTTGGACAGAATGGACACAGGGGTTTCAATATGGAAGTGCATTATTGCAATTTGATGCTACCGATGAACAAGGTTTTCTGGAATTAGGCAGAAAAAATACGATAGAGAAAATGGCAACTCACATAAGCCATATCGGAGTACATGATCATGGGTTTAATAATATAAGCACCTACGGCAATCTGTTGAGAATGATGCACGAAGGCAAGACAGATCAACACATCTGGCAACAAAATTTTTATGAATTAGCCCTGAAAATATCAGGAGCGGTTCAGGCATCCAGATGGACTGTATTGCCTGGTGGTGGATATATTCATTCCTTCAATGGGGCTCATTCCCTATTCGTAGATACCATACGATCTTGCAGGTCCTTATTTGTGGGCCATTTATTAGGGCATCAATTACAGGCAGAAAACGATGTAAAAATAAATTTACTGGACCGCGCATTGCAGCATATGATTGCAACTGCAAAGTACTCCATTTATTATGGTGAAGGTAGGGATGCATATGATATTTCAGGTCGTACAGCTCATGAGGCTATTTTTAATGTTAGGGATGGTAATTTCAGATGCCCCAATTCGCAGCAAGGATACAGTGGATTTACCACCTGGACCCGTGGCCTGGCTTGGGCAATTTGTGGATTTGCAGAGGAACTTGAGCTTATAATTCAACTGGATGATCCTTTATTTGATAAATTCGGGGGAAAACCATCCCTGGTTAATCTATTTTCTAAAGCGTGCCAAGCCACTTGTGATTTTTTTATAAAATATACCCCAATTGATGGCATTCCCTATTGGGATACCGGAGCTCCGGGATTGGTATATTTAGGTGATTACCTGGAAACGAAATCCAATCCATTTAATCAATATGAACCAGTGGATAGTTCTGCAGCGGCTATCGCTTGTCAAGGTTTGATTCGCTATGGAAATTACTTAAATACTGTTGATAATACCGGCGATAGATATATTAATTATGGAATGACAATTTTAGACACCTTACTTGATGAGCCCTATTTGAGCCTGGACGATGCCCATCAGGGCCTGCTGCTTCATTCAATATATCACCGGCCGAATGGCTGGGATCATGTTCCCCATGGTAGTCAAATACCCAACGGAGAGTCTTGTATGTGGGGAGATTATCACCTGAGGGAATCAGCATTAGTTGTACAAAGAATGCTTAGAAAACAGCCTTACTATTCTTATTTTAACGGACTTTTAAAGTAATTCAGATGCATACATCACTAGCCAACGTATGTATCCATACTATTACTACTAAACCCTGGGATGTAAACGAATGCGCTATTCATTTTTCCAAGGAAGGATTTGGTGGTATTTCGGTATGGAGAAATACATTGGAAGGCAGAAATATTAAGGAAACCGGGAAGATGATCCGGGATCATGGCTTGGAAATAATCTCTCTGGTTAGAGGAGGATTCTTCCCTTCAACTTCTACTGTAAAAAGACAGCAAAGCATAGATGACAATTTAAAGGCAATAGATGAAGCATCTGCTTTGGGCGCACCTTTAATAGTCCTGGTATGTGGAGCTGACCCTGCCCAATCCCTGGAAAAATCCAGAGAGCAAATTAAAGAAGGAATAGGAAAATTGATACCTCATGCTATAGCTTCACATGTCAAACTCGCAATAGAACCTCTGCACCCTGTGTATGCAGGAGACAGATCTGCGATAAATACAATGCGCCAAGCGAATGATATGGCAATGGAACTGAATTCCAAAGCTGTAGGTGTAGCCCTCGATGTATATCATGTTTGGTGGGATCCCGAACTTGAGTATGAAATCATGAGGTGCGGAAAAAAAGACAAACTATTTGCCTATCACATCTGTGACTGGAAGACCTCGTTGAGTGATGTGTTGAATGACAGGGGACTTATGGGTGAGGGCTGTATTAATATCAATCAGATAACAAGCTGGGTGCGGAATGCCGGTTTTACCGGTAAAGAAGAAATAGAAATATTTTCCAACAAATATTGGTCAATGGATCAGCACCTCTTCTTAAAAAAAATCAAAGAATCATATTTAAATTTAAATAAATGAAAACGGTGAATATTGGCATAATAATGAATGGTGTAACCGGTCGCATGGGTATGAATCAACATCTTATCCGATCTATTATGGAAATCATAAAACAAGGAGGTGTAAAAACGCTATCCGGGACACACCTAGTGCCAGACCCAATTTTGGTTGGAAGAGATGAAAACAAGCTTGCTCAGTTGTGCGCTAAAGTAGGATTGTCAAAATATACTTCTAATCTTGACGAAGCATTGGCTGATAAAAACAATATCATTTATTTTGACGCACAGACCACTACTATGAGAGCCGGATCTGTACTGAAAGCTATCCAGGCCGGAAAACATATTTATTGTGAAAAACCTTGTGCAGTGAGTACTGCTGAAGCACTTTCTCTATATGAAAAATGTTCTTTAGCCGGCCTCAAAAATGGCGTTGTGCAAGACAAACTATGGCTACCTGGTATGGTTAAGCTGAAGAGATTGATGCAAAATGATTTTTTTGGAAGGATTTTATCTGTGAAAGGAGAGTTTGGATATTGGGTTTTTGAGGGCCATTCTGTCCCTGCTCAGCGACCTTCCTGGAATTATCGTAAAGAAGAAGACGGTGGAATCATTGTAGATATGCTGTGCCATTGGAGGTATGTACTGGATAATCTATTCGGTAAAGTAAAATCTGTATCCTGCTTTGGTGCAACCCATATTCCACAACGAATAGATGAAAAAGGAAATCCTTATGCATGTACAGCCGACGATGCAGCTTATGCCACATTTTTATTGGAAAATGATGTTGTAGCTCAGTTCAATTCGTCGTGGGCAACCCGGGTACGCAGGGATGATCTACTTACCATTCAAGTGGATGGTACAAAAGGATCTGCTGTGGCAGGACTCCGTGAATGTTTTACTCAACATTATGGAACTACACCCAAACCAGTCTGGAATCCAGACATAGAACAGCCCATACATTTTATGGAAGGATGGCAAAAAATGCCGAATCAGGAAATATATGAAAATGCATTTAAAGTTCAATGGGAACTATTTCTTAAACATGTCGTGGACAATGAACCTTTTCCCTGGACTCTTATGGAAGGTGCCAAAGGCGTGCAACTAGCAGAGAAAGGAATTGAAAGCTGGGAAAAAAGAGCCTGGGTTGACATTCCCGAGCTGGAGTGATTTAAAATAGTCTTTTATCAAATTGTATCGGTTCAATAGAAACAATTTTTACCTTTTTAAAATCTGTATGATTGGGGTTTATTAAATAATTGTGCTCTTGTTTGATAATAACAGATGGAAGTTTTAATAATAGAAATTCATTTTTTAATGTAAATCTGTCTCCTATCAGGCGGCAAGTACCAGGCGCCGGATTTTGAAACCATTTTGCTGGAAGATCTTCCGTCTGTAGTTCAAATACAGATTCTGAATTACATTCCATCGTTATCATCACATATTCAACAGACGGAAATACGGGCCTTATGTGGACAAGTAATTCCAGCATGGCTAAAGAAGCATTAGAAGCTGTATAAACCAATCGTGTACCTTTATTATTCCACCTTCCACCATATAAATAGGCTCCTTGACCTGTGAGATCGTGTTTATATATATCTCTGGTGCACCTGTAAAGTCGGATCATGCAAGTACTCCGTGTTCTATCCTGCCTATTTCATCTTCTACCAATTTTACACCTATAGAAGTATCCAAATATGAAAGTGGGCTGCGGCCGTTTAAAGACCAAGCCGGAAAATGGATCCATTGATTGAACCTCTCCATACTACCAAACACCTCCTGCCCGCGAGCATATACCCTGGCCAGTTCCAGCATTCGTTCAGAAATTTCAGGATTAAAAATGGAATCATTTTTATAACGATGCAAAGTGCGCTCAGAAATGTGCAACAGGCTCGAAATCTGCTGCAAGGATAAACCGGTAGTATTCATGAGATGACTGAGGTTTTTCCCATTGAGCCCTTTGCGTATGATGGGTATCAGCTCAGATTCGGTCGCATCATTAGATGGCGGCATAAATCCAAGGCCAATTATCTTGTACATTCCATATATCAAAGCTGCCACCAAATTAGTGTAATACGGAACTTTGACTTCTGAAGTGACTGCCGGACTGGTACTGGTATTAATAAGTTTTTTAATTTCTCTTGCCATTTGACACAAAAATACAGTCAATTGTCAATAAAATCAAGCTTTTAAATTCTTTTCCCTCATGCTTTTAAAAATTTCCTTGTCTTCCTGAGTTAAATTATCAGGTATCAGCACATTATATATTACTATTTGATCTCCAACTTCGGATGATTTATAGACTGGCAACCCTTTACCTTTTAATCTGACCTTAGTGCCTGGCTGTGTACCTGGCTTAACTATCACCTTGACCTTGCCATAAAGTGATGGAATACTAATTTCACCGCCTAAAATGGCATCATAAACAGAGATGGTATGGTTCAAATAAATATCAGGTCCTTTCCGTTGATAAATTGGATGTGGATTTATTGCAAACTCAATAAAAAGGTCCCCTTTCACACCAGAACCAATCGGATCCCCCCCCTGCCCTTTTACTTTAATCGTTTGGTTTGACTCAACTCCTGCAGGTATTTTAATACGGATTTTTTTCTGGTTTACTTCCAGTACATGAGCTTGCTCTTTTACAATATCTTCAAGATCAAGGTGCAAAATAGTTTTGAAATCAGGCCCCTTTCTGCTCTGATTAAATCCTGATTTGCCTGTCGTCCTCCTTCCAAAAAGGTCTTCACTGTCAGAAAACATGCTTTGAAAAAAGTCAGAAAATAATTCGGGATCAACTTCTTCGCCATTTACAGTATATCGTTGAGAACCAGGGCGGCCATTATTGGTTCTAAATCCTCCATTTCTAGTCCCGGATTGCCTCCTCGCCTGTTCGTAAGCATCGGCATTTTCCCAATCTTTTCCATACAAATCGTATTTTTTTCTTCTTTCCGGATCGGAAAGCACTGTATTAGCTTCATTGATTTCTTTAAACTTTCTTTCGGCTTCTTTATTTCCAGGATTAACATCAGGATGATATTTTCTGGCTAATTTTCTGTACGCTTTTCTGATATCATCAGCTGAAGCAGATTTATTTAGGCCGAGTAATTGATAATAGTCTATAAAATTCATAATTGGTATTCAATTTGCCATATAATGTAACCATTTTATGGCCAGTATTGTTCCTAATAGTATAAAAACCTTATATATGAAATATCTACATTATTTTCTGCTTCTATTCCTGATGGTGACCGTCAGCAGTTGTGCAAAATTTGATGGGGATTTAAGTCCTTGCATTCATGAGCGATTGTATGGTTTTTGGTATGGTTTATGGCATGGTTTTATTTCACCTATCTCTTTGGTGGTATCCCTTTTTGATCATACGGTCCAAATGTTTGCTCCAAATAATAACGGTGGTTGGTATGCGCTGGGATATTTATTTGGAAGTGGTGGCTGGGGGATTATGGCAAGTAAAACCAAAGTAAAAACAAAAAGTCATTAAAATCGGAGAAATAAATTGTGCTCATGCCCAATTTTAAAGTTTTGGCAACAGTCTGATTAGTATTTTTGCCATGATATGCAATTTCTCCACCCGTGGTTCCTCGCGGCATTAAGTACACTGGCGATTCCGGTTATAATTCACTTATTTTATTTTAGACGGTTTAAGAAGGTCTATTTTTCATCGGTCCGGTTTCTTAAAGAGGTCAAAGATGAAACCAGCGCGAGATCTAAATTAAAAAACATCCTGGTGCTCATAGCAAGGCTGCTGGCGATCGCCCTGTTGGTTATGGCCTTTGCCCAACCTTATGTTTCAAAAAAAGCAAAGGAAAAATTTGCCAAAAACCAAATTGGAATTTTTGTAGATAATTCATACAGCATGAATGCTGTTTCAGATGAGATACCTTTATTATCTCTTGCCAAACAACGCGCCAGAACTATAGTTGAGTCATACAATGTCGAAGACCAGTTTATGATCCTGACCCATACTTTCGAAGGCAAACAGTTTCGACTGGTGTCGCAGGAAGAAGCGATTGCTATGATTGATGAGATAAAACCAACACCAGCTGCGCATTTGCTTACCGAAGTGTTGTCTAAAATAAAATACACTATTGCTAAAAACGAAGGCAATAAACATATCTATTTTATTAGTGATTTTCAAAAATCCATTTCGGATCTGCCACCACAAAATGATACAAGTGCAACCATTAACCTCATACCTTTACAAAGCATTCAGGAACGGAATGTGGCTATTGATACAGCCTGGTTTGAATCACCAGTGCAGTGGGTCAACAGGCCTAACCTGTTAAAATATAAAATACATAACTATGGAGACCAGGCTATACAGGATGCTCGAGTATCCATCACCCAAAACAATCAATCAAAACCTTTAGGCTTGATCAGTCTTGCAGCAGGCGAATCCAAAATAGACACAGCTCAGATTATAGTTGCCAGGGCTGGATGGCAATCGATAAAATTGGAAATCACGGATCACCCAATCCAGTTTGATGATTACCTGAATATCGCATTTAAAATTGATGAAAAAATAAATGTACTGGTGATTTCTTCATTTGAACCCAATGCAAATTTACTTACGGCTATTAAGAGTATTCCTTCAGTGGAACTTTCATTGCAAACCACCAGTAACATCAATTATGGGAAAATAGCTCAAAACAAACTTATTATTCTGGATGATTTGATTTCATTATCTTCCGGCCTTTCCAATGAATTGACCAATGCATTAAAACAAGGTTCTAATGTGTTGATCTTTCCAGGTTCCGGGGCTGATGTAAATTCGTTTTCAAATTTTACTTCCCCTTTGGGTGCAGGCTCATTTCTCGGCTTTGAAAAGAGACCGTTATCTGCATCACGTATTAATACAAATGAATTTACATTTAATGATGTTTTTCTCAGGGTAACCAGTAATATGAAATTGCCCACGATACAAGGTAAATTTACGCGAAGGAAAGGAACACGGGGAGAAGAAACCATCATTTCTTTTCCCGATGAATCAGCGCTTATTTCTAAAGTAAATGTAGAAAACGGAGCCTTGTTTATCAGTTCATCACCATTAAGCAGTGATTGGTCAGACTTAAGTAAAAACGCTGAAATTTTTGTTCCAATGATTTACCGCATGGCTTTGAATAAGAACAAAGTGAATAAAATAGCATTATTTATCGGGCAGGACGAAACCATGGAATTGGAATTAGTCAAAAAATCGCCCGATGATGTCATCCATTTATTAGGACAGGAAAATGAAGATATAATTCCATTGCAGCAAACAAGAGGAAACAAGATTTCATTAGATCTGCGGGGAATAATCAAGAATGCGACTATATATCAAGTAGCCATACAAGATTCAATAATTGCGGAATTGCCTTTTAATTTTAATAGAAAGGAATCGGATCTGCGCACCTATACGGAGGAACAGTTAATCTCAACCTATCCCAATTTTAAAATCATACAAGCCAGGAATAGTACGGCATTTGAATCCTGGTTTAAAGAAAATAATAAAGGGACTGCTTATTGGAAATGGTTCATAATAGGCACTTTGCTATTTTTATTGGTCGAATCATTATTACTCAGGTTTTGGAAAATTTAAAACTACTGTAGAAATGGAAATTATTCTGGAACAAGCAAAAGTCATATTCCCGGGTGACCCACTCGATCAAAAAAGGGTAAACATTGTAATCAAAAATGGAATAATTGAAAAAATCTCCTCAAAAAAAATAAGCGGATCCAAAATCATTTCCAGTACGGATTTACATATCTCTCCAGGTTGGGTAGATATTGGTACCCAATGCAGTGAACCTGGATTTGAACACCGGGACACATTAATTTCTTTGTCTTCTGCTGCGAGCGCCGGGGGCTATACTACACTGGCTGTATTTCCAAACACCAACCCGGTTATTCACTCGAAATCAGAAGTTGAATTTATCAGACAAAAAACAAAATCCCTTACTACCACTATTTTGCCAATAGGGTCCATCAGTAAAGAATGTAGTGGAAAGGAGTTGTCTGAGATGATAGATATGCATCACCATGGTGCTATTGCCTTTTCAGATGGAAGAAAATCGGTACAAGATACCGGAGTGATGCTAAGAGCATTAATGTATGCCAAGCATTTTAACGGTCTATTAATCAATCAACCTCAAGATGAATCCATTTCCAATCTGGGTCAAATGCACGAAGGTCAGGTATCGCAAAGATTAGGGCTAAAAGGCATACCTGAGATTGCAGAAACCATCATGCTCAAAAGAGATTTAGAATTGCTCCACTATACTGACGGCAAACTGGTCTCTCATCTGATCTCTACTGAAGGAGGCACTAATCTTGTAAGGCAGGCAAAAAAATCCAACTCTAAATTATGGGCAACTGTCGGATATCTTAACCTAATACTAAACGATACCACACTCCAGGAATTTGATTCAGTATATAAGCAATCACCCCCACTCCGCAGCGACAGACATGTAAAAGCCTTGATAAAATCAATCAAAGACAACACCCTGGATTGCATTTGTACTAATCACCGGCCTCTTGAAATTGAAAAGAAGGATCTTGAATTTGCTTACGCCACACCTGGAGCCATTGGCTTGCAGACTTCATACGCTGCAGTAAATACCAAAGAAATCCTGGATCAGGAAACTTGGGTAAAAGCTGTAAGCATAAATCCTTCCAGGATATTGAATCTTCCTTTGAATGGTCTAAAAGAAGGCAATAAAGCAAATATTACACTGTTTGACCCTACACTACGATGGGCATTTGATGAAACTTCCAATAAATCACTTTCCAAAAACAGCCCCTTCCTTAACTCAAGTTTTACCGGTAAAGTCCTTGGTGTCATCAATAATTCAGAATTAGTTTTAATTGCGTAAATAGTATATCTTAGTAAAAAAAAATATGAAAGAAACACAACTTGGTCCTATGATTGCCAGATATGGACTTATAGGAGGACTTATTTTAAGTTTGATTTTTTTGATAAGCACCATCAGTGGTGTTGCCCTCTCAGGAAATACTTCAGCTTCGATTTTAATCGGTGTTTTAAACCTGGTGGTATGCATCATATTGGTGGTCATGGCGGTAAGAAAACAACGGGATGAAGAACAAGGAGGATATATCACCTTAGGCCAATGTGTGCTCTTGGGAACAGGCATATTGGTTCTCGCCGGGCTGATATCTACCGTAGTTTCTCTGGTCTACACCAATTTTATAGATCCCGGATATATGGAAAAAATAATGGCAGCTGCTGAAGAGAAATGGGAAGAAGCAGGCATGTCTGAAGAACAAATTGAATCTGCCAGGAGTATGACCAACACTATGAAAAACCCCATCCTGACATCCGCTGCTACAGTGGCTTGCTATGGTGTTGGTGGAGCAGTCGTTTCTCTCATCATTGGCCTGATTATGAAAAACGAAAAACCGGAATTTTCCTGATACATTATTTATTTTTATAATATGACAGGCTTTATGTAGCTTTGTAATTCCAAAACAAAACCGATTTTCATTGGATTTATCTATTATCATACCTTTAAAAGACGAAGCCGAATCATTACCAGAATTAGAGGCATGGATTAAAAAAGTGGTAACTGAAAATAAATTTACCTATGAAATACTATTTATTGATGATGGAAGCACAGACGAATCCTGGGCAGTAATTCAAAAATTAGCTGAAGCAAACGAAAATATTGCCGCTGTCAAGTTTAGAAGAAATTTTGGAAAAGCAGCCGCACTCCACACCGGGTTTAGAGAAGCCAAAGGCGAATACATCATCACGATGGACGCGGACTTACAGGACAGCCCTGACGAAATTCCATCTTTGCTTGAAAAAATAAAATCGGAAAATTTTGACATCGTTTCAGGTTGGAAACAAAAAAGATATGACAACGCTCTTACCAAGAATTTGCCTTCGAAATTATATAATTGGGCTACCAGTAAAATGTCAGGCATCAAATTGCATGATATGAATTGCGGTCTTAAAATATATAGAAAAGAAGTAGTTAAAAATATAGAAGTAGCCGGAGAAATGCATCGCTATATCCCAGTGATTGCAAAATGGGAAGGATTCAACAAAATAGGTGAAAAAGTGGTAATTCATCAAGCCCGGAAATACGGTACTTCCAAATTTGGAATTGAACGATTTGTCAACGGACTGTTGGATTTGGCTACCATTATGTTTGTCGGCAAATTTGGCAAGAGGCCAATGCATTTATTTGGCACTTTTGGAATTTTTATTTTTTTTATAGGATTCCTTATTTTAGGCTGGCTGACTATAGGTAAATTTTTTCTTCAGTATTCTACCATAGCCAATAGACCCATTTTTTATTTGGGCATATTATTATTGATTGTGGGTATGCAACTTTTTATGTCCGGATTTATTGCTGAGCTTGTAACCAGAAATACCCAACAAAAAGGTACTTACGCCATTGACAAAAAAATCAGACTTTAAAGCGCTTAATCAGTTATATACTATTCCCGGATGATTTCAAAAAAAATTGTCATTATAGGTACTGCTTATCCTTTCAGAGGCGGCCTGGCTGCGTTTAATGAAAGATTGGCGCAGGAATTTATTGCAGCGGGGCATAAAGTGGAAATTATCACTTTTACTGTTCAGTATCCTAAATTTTTATTTCCTGGTAAATCACAATTTAGTGAAGACCCGGCTCCCCGGTTAGAGATTAAAAGATGGATTCATTCATTTAATCCTTTAAATTGGATATTGGCCGGTATCAAGATCAGAAAGTTAAAGGCAGATATTATAATCTGTAAATACTGGTTGCCGCTGATGGGGCCCTGTTTTGGTACAATACTTTGGATTACAAAAAGAAAAACCACAAAAATCATCAGTGTTTTGGACAACATTATACCCCATGAACATCGATTTGGTGATTATCTTTTTACCAGGTATTTTGTGTCTGTAGTAGATCGGTTTATATATATGTCCCATGAAGTCGGAAAAGACCTGAGGAAGTTTACTTCTACTAAAAAATCGAGCTTTGTCCCCCATCCTATCTATGATAATTTTGGAAATTCGGTCACCAGAACCGAAGCGATTCGTTTTTTAAATCTGGATGAAAAATTTCAATATGTTTTGTTCTTTGGTTTTATAAGGGATTATAAAGGGCTTGATTTACTTTACGAAGCAATAGCTACCCTGGGTATTAAATTACCTAACGTAAAATTTATAATAGCTGGTGAATATTATACCGACCCAACACCTTATGAGAATCTTATCAAGACACTAGGAATTGGCCAGAAATTAATACTTAGAACAAATTTCATAAGTAATGAAGATGTAAAATATTATTTTGGCGCATGTGATGTGGTAGTGCAACCGTATAAAACCGCTACACAAAGTGGTATTGCACAGATAGCCTTACATTTTAGCAAACCCGCAATAGTGACCAAAGTCGGCGGATTGCATGAAATAATACATGATAGCAGGACAGGATTTGTGGTGGAACCCAATGCCACAGACATCGCCAGTGCTATTGAAAGATTTTATTCTATGGAAGATCGAAAGGCTATGATTGCATCTATAGATGCCCAAAAAGCCCTCTATGACTGGTCACATATGGCAAATGAAATTTTATCTGATTAAATGTATGACCAACCAGGATTCACCTGTTTTCTGCTATTCTAAGTAAAGATCCTAACCTGTATCCCGCTGAAACCATATTGGCTTCCCAATTTTTGATTGCATATTCCAAAGTACAAGGCCCCTGGACTATAGAAAATACAGAAGTAAGACCAAGATTTTTTATTTCCAAATGGGACAATTTATTACTGCCACAGATGCCAATAACAGGCTTATTCAGTTTATTTGCTTCCATGCAAATTCCGTGCACCAGTTTGCCATACATGGATTGAATATCAAGACACCCCTCACCAGTCAAGATAATATCATGTGATTTTATGCATTCACTGACTCTCAGCATGCGAAAAATATTAATTGTGCATTGGGTAATAGTTGAACCCAGTATTGAATAAAATCCGGCACCTATTCCTCCAGCTGCTCCTGCACCTGATACCTTATTTAAATCAATATCATACAGCCGGCGAATAACTCTTGAAAAATTGACCATTCCTTTTTCCAAAATAATTTGGTCCTTTTTTGAAGCTCCTTTTTGAGGTGAAAAAACCGAAACAGCACCTTTGATACCGGTAAAAGGGTTGGTAACATCAGACCATATTTCTATTGGTATTCCTTCATCCAACCTGCCTGAAGTATCTATTTTATTTATTTTGTGCATTTGATTAGGATAAGGTGGTAGTTTTTTGCCATTATTATCCAAAAATTTAATCCCTAAAGCGTGTAAAGCACCCATACCGGCATCATTAGTGGCACTTCCACCAATGAGCAATACAATTTTAGAAACCCCTCTTTTGATAGCATGTCTGATCAGACGCCCCGTACCTTCCGTATTAGCCTGAAGTACATTATTATTTTCTTTACCAATGATCGATATACCTGAAGCTTGAGCCAATTCAATATATGCAATGTTTTCAACAGTATCGAGGAGATAATTTGACGATATCGGCTGTCCTAATGCATTGATGGTATCCGTTTTGATTTTCCTGAAACCAAGATGAAATTTCAATCCATCCACAGATCCATCGCCGCCATCAAAAAGAGGAAATACGGTTATATCTTTCTTGTTGAAATGCTGAATTAATCCTTTTTTTAGTGTTTCGTTAGCTTGTATAGAATTGCAAGAATCTTTAAAGCTATTTAAAGCAAGGACAATTTTCATTTATCTGCAGGATATTTTAATCCAATTATAGCTCTTATTTTATCTAGCGTGTCCATCATAGTCAATGAAAAATCCAGCGCCATCAGTGGGCTTTCCTTTTTACCTTTAGACAGGCAATCCTGAACTTCTTTCATCTCATAATAAAACCCCCGGGAAGGATAATTCCATTTTTTAATGTCCTGCTGGGAACCCTCCTTTTTAATGACAATTTCATTCGACTCATGCCAACGATGAGGAATGATAATGGTAGCATACTCAAAATATAGTTCAGCTCTGCCATCTGATTCCCAAAGAATACTGGTATCGAGAATAGAGTGAACCCCACCTGAATATCCGAGAATTATTTGACATGTTTCATCAATATCATTTTGAATACTGGCCGTCGCGTGAATCGTCTCAGGATTTCCTAAAAATAAATGCGATAAGAATACGGGGTAAATACCAATATCCAGCAATGCACCTCCGCCTAGCTCATTCTCAATAAGTCTATTGACTCCTTGTTTTAAACCCCTTTCTTTTCCTTTAAAGCAAAATTCAGCTTTTAGATGCATTATTTTACCAAAAGTACCTTTATCAAATTCTTCCTTAATCCATGCAATATGAGGCATAAACCTGGACCACATTGCTTCCATCAAAAAAACCTGATTTGATCTGGCAGTATTCACCACTGTTTGTAATTCGTCCCTATTGATGGTAAATGGCTTTTCACACAGCACTGGAATCCTTTTTTCCAGGCATTTTATGCTTATCGCAGCATGTAAATGATGAGGCACAGATACATATATTGCATCCACATGAGCATTTTCAATTAATTCATCATACGATCCGTAGGCATGCCTTGCTCCATATTGTTCTGCAAAATCAGTCGCTTTATCCAAATCCCTGGATGCCACAGCACCGATCTCACCCAGACCTGTTTGTTTTAGTTCATGTGCAAATTTGTGCGCGATCCTGCCCAATCCAATTATTCCCCAATAAAACATATTGTTAAAGATTTACATTTTATTTACATTTTTGTTAAAGGATTTCATTTAATCCTGTATATTTTTGCATCAGCAAATTTATAATCCACACCTCATCCTTCCCCAAGATACCTGGTTTTATTTACAAAAAAATTTTATTTACTTAATCAATAACAAAATTAAACTATGGCAATCAATCTTCTCGAAATGCTTCAAGGTCAAGTGGGTGGTGAACTTGCAAGCCAGGCTAGCAAATTTTTAGGCGAGTCTGAATCAAATACATCCAAGGCTGTTGGTGCTATCCTCCCTACTTTATTAGGTGGATTGGCGGGTAAAGCTTCTAATGAATCCGGTGCACGTGGCATTTTAGACTTTCTCAAGTCAAATAATATAGATGGAAGTATACTTGGTAATCTGGGTGGTTTATTTGGTGGAGGTCAGTCGACTGACAACTTAATGAACAGTGGAGGCGGAATACTTAAATTCCTTCTTGGTGATAAATTAGGATCCATAGTAGATGTGATCTCGAATGTAGCTGGTGTAAAGACAGGTTCATCTTCATCATTATTAAAAATGGCCGCACCCCTATTAATGGGTTTTGTAGGTAAATATGTAAAAGACAAGGCATTAGATGCCCTTGGTTTGAAAAATTTATTAGGTGGCCAAAAAGAGTTTATTTCAAAAGGTATTCCTTCGGCACTGAATAGTGTGTTAGGATTATCCAATATAGGAGGGGCTGCTGCTTCCAGTAGCGCCAAGATGTCTACAGGATCTACATCAGGCAACTCAGGAAGTATGGGAGGTGGAAATAACTTATTAAAGTGGTTATTACCATTATTATTATTAGGAGCCCTTGCTTGGTTTTTGGGAAGAAAAGGATGCAATAAACCAATGGATACAGCTGCAGTAGTAACTGAAACAGTGGATGCAGTAAAAGCAAAAGCCGATTCAGCTCAAGCCGCAGCAAAGAGGATTGCCGATTCTATAGCTGCCACTATCAGTAAATTTACATTACCAGGAGGTGCTGCACTGGAAGTAAAAAAAGGAAGCTTTACTGATAAAATTGCTTCTTTCTTTTCAGATTCTACAGCTAAGATCGATCCTAAAGGTATGGGATTTGCCTTCGATGGAGTAAATTTCAAGACTGGTTCTGATTCATTGACAATGGAATCTTCTGGCCAATTGAATGAATTAATAACAGTGTTAAATGCCTTCCCTAAAGTTTCTATCAAAGTGGTAGGTCATACCGATAATGCAGGTAATCCTGCTGCTAATTTAAAACTGTCTGATGCACGGGCTAAAGCTGTAAAAGCATATTTAGTTAATACTGGTAAAATAGCCGGAGTAAGAGTGGCTACAGCAGGTATGGGTGACAAACAGCCGATAGCAGATAATGCTACTGATGCAGGTAAAGCTCAAAACAGAAGAGTAGAAGTATTGGTGACTAAGAAATAATCCTATTATATACCGAACTATTCCTTTTTTATAAGGGGTGAAAGACAAATTCACCCCTTTTTTATTTAATACCAGAATATCCGGTATATTAAAATGCATACTACACTGCCACCGGAGCTTTAATAGACGGATACGGATTGTAATTATTAATTTCAAAATCCTCAAAACCAAATTGGAAAATGTCTTTTACACCAGAGTTAATCTTAATCTGTGGCAATGATTTCGGTATACGTTGGAGTTGTTCCTGAGCCTGGTTGATGTGGTTATTGTAGAGATGTACATCCCCAAAAGAATGTACAAAATCGCCTGGTTTTAAATCACATACTTGTGCAATCATCATTGTAAGTAATGCATATGACGCAATATTAAATGGCACTCCTAAAAATACATCTGCTGATCTTTGATATAATTGACACGAAAGTTTACCATCAGCCACATAAAATTGAAACAAACAATGGCATGGGCACAAAGCCATATCATCCAGTTGCGCAACATTCCATGCACTCACAATTATTCTACGTGAATCAGGATTTTTTTTGATGGTTTCTATTGCTTTGGCAATCTGATCAATAGAACCTTGTTTATAATCAGGCCAGGATCTCCATTGGCGACCATACACTGGCCCCAGGTCTCCATTTACATCGGCCCATTCATCCCAAATTCGGACTCCATTTTCCTTTAAATATTTAATATTCGTATCCCCTTTTAAAAACCATAACAATTCGTAAATAATGGATTTGATATGAAGTTTTTTAGTAGTAAGTAAGGGAAAACCATCACTTAAATTAAATCTCATTTGATATCCAAATAAGGATTTGGTACCAGTCCCGGTGCGATCGGTCTTTTCATATCCCTCATTTAATATTTTAGTCAGAAGATCCAGGTAAACTTGCATGGACGCAAAATTATAGAATATTATATATTTTAAAAGTTCAAAAACAATAAATTATCAATTACAAATAAGTATATCAATGGCTTCACTCTATTTATCCAAAAATATGGATTAACTTTTCGCAACAAACAAGCGTATATCGATGCACAAAGAAATAAAAAGAGTGACTACCCAGGTGCTGCTGGAAATGAAAACCAACAAACAGAAAATTGCCATGATTACCGGGTATGACTACTCTATGGCAAAAATTTACGACGCTGCAGGTATTGATATTATATTGGTAGGAGACTCCGCATCAAATGTAATGGCAGGACATGAAACTACCCTTCCCATCACCCTGGATCAGATGATTTACCATGCATCTTCGGTAATCAGGGCAGTAAAAAAAGCGTTTGTTGTTGTTGATTTGCCTTTTGGCACCTATCAGGGCAATTCTAAACTAGCTCTTGAAAGTGCAATTCGAATCATGAAGGAGTCCGGAGCCCATGGAGTAAAACTTGAAGGTGGGGAAGAAATTGAAGACAGTATAAAAAGAATATTAACGGCCGGAATTCCAGTGATGGGACACCTTGGACTTACACCACAATCCATTTATAAATTTGGAACTTATACTGTCCGGGCGAAAGAGGAAGCAGAAGCAGATAAACTTAAAAAAGATGCTAAAATATTGGATGCCATTGGATGTTTTGGATTGGTGCTTGAAAAAATACCAGCAAGTTTAGCAAAAGAAGTGACTGAATCCATTGATATTCCGACCATTGGTATTGGTGCGGGAATGTACACAGATGGCCAGGTACTTGTATCCCATGATATGCTTGGGATCAATAAAGGTTTTTCACCCCGATTTCTTCGTCGTTATGCCGACCTATATCAAATCATATTCGATGCCACTCAACATTATATTGCAGATGTAAAATCATCTTCATTTCCAAATGAAAATGAACAATATTGATTATGAAAAAGACTATATTATTTATTATATTATCTATACTTTTAGCAGGAGGTGGAATATTTTACTATTACTACGACCAGATATATGAGCCCATTATCAGTACAAGTGTTGAAAATAGAGAACTAAAGATAAAATCGGGCTCAACACTCGAAGATGTACTGTTTCAATTAAAACAAAACAACCAACTGGTTAAAGAAAAGGGATTCAGATGGCTGGCATCTAAAATGAATTATACAGACAATACAATAAAACCAGGTCGCTATATTCTTAAACCTGGTATGAAAAATATAGATTTGGTCCGGCTGCTACGTAGTGGTAATCAAACCCCTGTAAAAATAGTAATCTATGAGGGTCGCACCCCTGACGAAATCATCAAGAAGGCGGAAGAGGATATTGAGCCCGGTACTGAGGAGCTACTGGATACCTTGTACAGTGAATTCTTTCTGGCACAAATAGGCAAAACTAAAGATAATGCAATGACCATCTTTATTCCCAATACATATGAGGTGTATTGGAACATCAGTGCCAAAAACTTTTTACTCAAAATGAAACAAGAAGCTGATAAGTTCTGGGAGAGAGAAAATAGAAAAGTAAGAGCCAAGCTAAAAGGCCTGACTACCGATGAAGTATATACAGTTGCAAGTATAGTAGAAAAAGAAACCAACCATTCCACTGAAAGGCCAATCATTGCAGGTGTTTATTTAAATCGATTAAAAAAAGGTATGCGGCTCGAAGCTGATCCGACAGTAGTCTTTGCAAAAAAAGCATTCAAACTGCAACGTGTAAAATATACCGACCTCGCATTCAAGTCACCGTACAATACCTATCTAAATGATGGCTTACCTCCGGGACCCATTTCCATTGCATCCATTGAAAGTATAGATGCCGTGCTCAACGCCCCTGATCATGATTATATCTTTTTTTGTGCTAAACCAGGATATTCTGGACAGCATAATTTTGCTGCAACACTTGGACAACACAATGCTAATGCGAGGAAATTTCACGAATGGATGAATGAGCAGGAAATTAAATGACCTCGCTTTTAATTTCAAGTAAACAAATTATTTAAAATTGGGATCTTTCAATTTAATGGCAGGAGTTTCACCATTGCTGTTGTTGCCCTGATCTAATCTTCTCCCCTGGGTATACTTTTCTATTGCTGCTTGTATTTTCTCTATTCTATTTTCAGGATCTGGATGGGTACTTTGAAACTCAGGAGCCCGATTGGGTCCACCTGCTGCCTTCAATATTTTCATTACTTCGATCATATGTGATGGGTCGTACCCTGCTTCATACATAAATCGTACTCCGAGGTCATCGGATTCCAATTCCTGTTCTCGCCCATATTTCAAGCCAATCATATTTGCTATCATTTGGATACCTTGGGCAGAACTATAATCTCCTGCAGCAATTACTGCAGCTCCGGTCACTCCCTGGATTAATTGATCTTTTGCCATTCTTTCTGCCCCATGCCTGGCAATTACGTGTCCTATCTCATGACCAAATACTCCGGCTAATTGATCCTCATTCTGCAGTTTTGAAAAAAGCGCCTGAGTAATGAAGACCTGACCACCTGGCAAAGCAAATGCGTTGATTACATTGGGATCAGCTAATAAATGAAAATCGAATTGATATCCGGATCGGGCAACCACTGAGTTATCAACAATTTTATTACCGACCTGCTTTACAAATGCCTGTGCCCTTTGATCAGGATAAAGCCCTCCATATTGTTGGGCCATATGTGGAGCTGACTCCATGCCCAGGGCCATTTCTTGTTCTTTCGTAATTGCTCCTACATGCTGTTTTTCTCCAGTAATCTCATTTACTTGCGATTGGGAATAATATTTACATACAGCAAATCCTGCAAATAATGCTGCGACCAATAACCCTCCCCACCTAAAATTGGAACCTCCGCCTATTCCTCTGCCTCGACTGCCATATCCATACTCTTGTTCATCCGTTCTGTAATAAGCCATTCGTATTATTTTAATTTAAATTTAGGAATAATATAAAGATTTACAAAATCCATATTTTTTAGAATCCATTGTATTTATGCATTGTCCTCACTCGACTATTGCTTTTCCACTTTTAATCCTTGCATTTATTTTTACATCATACATATCCTCACATGTGATAGCCGGTAATACAAAACTACCGGCATAGGTAGCTCTTAGTGTTGTATTAATCATTTTGGATAATCCTGGCTGAAGTTTAATGAAAGTAAAAATTCTATCATCTCTTATATCCTGATAAATAAAATCGGGTGATGAATGCTCACCGCCTAGCCTTTCATTTATTATTTCCCATCCGGCGGGTACGATATGCGAGACAGCAAGGTTATTAAATTCTTTTGCAGGATTACCCAGATGAAGCACAGTAATATTTACATTTATCTTTTCACCTTTTTTCAATATGGAGGGATCCAGGGTATTGCCATCCTGATCGGTATATTTTACTGCTAATTTTACCCCATTTGATTCATCTCCTTTGATATCTGTTAAAGGTTGGCCACTAATAGTTGTTTGTACAAAGATGGGTTTGGTAGAAGTATTTTCGATAGTAAAGGCTTTAGTATTTTTTAAAGCTATTTGAGGATCAATCATAAATGAACTTAGCTTTGAATGAACCGATTGCTTTGAATTGCCATCCAGGCTGTATTTAAAATTCCAATCTGTTCCATCCGACATATTGCCTTTAAATTTGGCCAGAGCCTGCAGTGCGTATGCAAGACCTTGAGTATTCCAGGGTCTTCCTGCGTTTAATTGTTTGGTCAGATCAATGGCTGCCAAAGCCGCTTTCGATTTATCACCCAATGCAAGATAAGTCTCCAATATCATAGCCTGGTCTCTGATGGGGCTTCCATATGAATAACCTGACTCTGAATAATCTGTGAAGTCAGGCATCTTAGTAATCAGTGTTTTGGCAGTTTCAACCTGGCCTGAAATTGCATAAGCTGCAGCCAATCTCCATCTGGCATTGTTACCCAATTCAGTATATTCTTTAAGCCTGTTCATTGCTCCCAAGTCAGGGATTCCGGCTAAGGCCAGGGTATATAATCTGTATGCCTGATCAAGTCCGTGGTTTGGTTTATAAAATATTTTTTGTGCCGTAGTATAGGTGTTCGCAGCTCTTTTTTGAAAAGATTTCCACCTTGAAAGCAACTGATCAGATATTACAAAACCTTTTTTCTGGG
This sequence comes from Saprospiraceae bacterium, assembly GCA_044227925.1. Classification (GTDB taxonomy): domain Bacteria; phylum Bacteroidota; class Bacteroidia; order Chitinophagales; family Saprospiraceae; genus JADJLQ01. The sequence continues at coordinate 86,584 of JBGAVW010000010.1, forward strand.
CCTCAATAAGGAAATGTCCAATATAGCTGGTTACCCAAAGATCATTATCCGGAGTACCGGGCCACAAAGCAAACGATCCATCACCGATAGAAAACTTTGAAATTTTACCTATGGCTTCCTCTATATTAAATTTAGTTTGCTGGAGCTGCTTGGCATCCATGGTTGCTACATTTTCTAGATACAATTGAGGGAATGCCGCACTTACGGTTTGCTCGGAACAACCGTATGGATATTGAATCAAATCATCTATGTACTTATTCATTTTTACCGGTTCGAAAGTAGATACTTCTATAGATCCTCTCAGGTTTGAAGCAGTGGAGGGGCCAGAAAGTGAAATGGTTTTAGAGGACCCTGGCTCTATCACGTTAGTTGTAATTTCAGCAGTATATGGATTCGGATTTCGGGTTTCTATTTCAATTTCATTGCGCACAATTTCATTGCCCGCTTTGGCTTCCAGCACAATTATTGATATCCCTGGCTTTGATGGTGCATCTAACATAAAATAAACCATTTGTTCACCTTCCTGATCTACCTGAAGAGATTGATTTGGAGAGGTAAATTGAACCTTTCCATTTTTGTCTTTTGCACTGACCGTTACACTTTTTATTGATGGATTCGTGATGAAAATATTTACAGGCATCGTAATTTTTTCACCCGTACTGATCACTCTGGGTAAAGTGGGAAGTATCATTACATCACTTTTAACAGGAATTGTTTTTTCAGCGTTTCCATAAGCATTTTCTCCAGCGGCTACTGCCATTATGCGTACTGAGCCTACGTAATTTTTTATTTGAATTTCATGTTTTTTCTTTTCTCCTTTTTTTAATTCAAAAGGGCCAAGGTGAATAACCGGAGATTTAAACCGGTTTGTCGCAGCCGATTTTTCATTGAGTACACCTTCATCTCCCCCTATACTTAGCACACTCTCAAGTCTGCCTCCAAATGCCCCCATTACCTGATCATATACATCCCAGGTACGCACACCCAAAGCCTCCTTCGAAAAAAATTGGGTGTATGGATCCGGTGTCTTAAAATTGGTAAGATCTAATAATCCTTCATCTACAATGCTTAATGAATAGGACATCGGCTTGCCAGAGGATTCAACAATTTCTATAGTTTCTGTTTTATCGGGTTTGAATCTATTAGCCGTACTAATTTTAGGTTCCAATTTAGAGCCACCTGCTTCTATAAATATGGGCATCACACCATACATGCGCAAAGGCATATCATTTCCTGCGTTACTATGAGGTTGGATCAAACTGACATGTGCATATACAGCTGGGGCCATTTGGGGAGTGGCCTTAACATTGTATACAAATGGTGTTTTGTCCACATTTACCCAATGGGATTCTAATACTTTGGATCCATTTTCAAATGTGATTAACATTTTTGAAAGTGCAGGAGCTGGAATATTTAATTTGATGGTTTCTGTTGATTTATATTTTTCCTTATCCGTTTGTATTTTAAGTAAGGTTGCCATATCAAACTGGCCTGATTCATCATCATCAGGCCATCCGGCATAAGCAAAATCACCTGCACAGTGACCTGATTCGGTATCACATACCCGGATTAAAAATCTGCCCCAATGATTTATATTTATTTTCCATTCAGCCAATCCATTAATATCAGTAGTAAGACTGGTCTTTTGCAGAGCTCTTTTATGGTCAGTAGAACTGTAATCCGCATATGCATTTTCACGCTGTTCCCACCACCATCTCCATTCCATTTGATATACCCCAATGGATAACTTTCGACCCTGGATTGGATTACCCTTTGAGTCAATAGATGAAAATACAATGGTGGAAGGTTTGTTTATATTCAAAGTCTTATAACCCCATTGATCGTCAGGTAATTTGACTCCAACATAATTTTTATAGGGATGATAAACAGTAGCTACGGTATGACTACTGAACTCACCGGAAGGCTCCGAGACTTCTGTATTAAATCGTACCTTCATTTTGCCTGAAGGTTTAAAATCCTTAGCCACCTTTAATGAAATCATAGTTTCCCCTAATTCATTAAGATTTCCATCGAACAAGGTAGTTTCAGGTGGTTCATTTCCGTTTCGTGCAGGGTCCTGAAATGAAAACTCTTTAAATGCAGTCCAGCCTGAATTATCGGGATACCACTTGCTGGTAACCTTAGCAGAGAGACCAGATGCTGTAAGGCCAGTAAGCCAATTTGATTTTAAGTGGATATTACTTTGATTCGGAAAAATTTCATCCCCTACATCAAATTGAATCTTGAGCCGATTAGGCTTAACTGCTTCTACCATTAATGGTTTACTAAAACTCACACCCCCTGCAGTAATGGTTGCCCTCCAGGTACCTGTGAGATCATTAGCGTCTGTTTTAAATGGAAATGAATATATGTGACCAACCGGTTTTGTTGACATTTTTTGTGTCATCAATTTTCCTTGAGGGTCAAAAACTTTGAGAGATACCGGATGCCCTGATGGTAAATTCGCGTTTAGTCCATTCAAGATAAAATTTAAATGAATGCTGTCTCCGGGCCTCCAAACACCGCGTTCTGTGTATAGGTATCCTTTCATTCCATTTTGAACTTCCTGACCATCTACATCAAAAGCAGACATATTCAGATTGGCTCCATCTGCCAGCCTGAGGTACCCCTTTTGACCTTGTGTAGAAACCACTACCGCATATGGAATTTGGCTTAAACTTTGTTCAGCTATCCCCTCCCCATTAGTAGTAATCTGGGCGATTTTTTCCAATTGAAAGTTAAAGATTTCCAGAGTAGCACCGGGTATAGGATCAGTGGTTCTCAAATCAGAGACGGCAACAAATACGCTTTTATCCGAAACTTTACCTATAATACCAATATTGGATACCAGTACATTTCTGGCAATGAAATGATCGTAGTTGTAATAAGCTGGTTTGCAAGGGTCGTTTCTATCTTCATAATCGTATCCGGAATAATAGCCACCGATACCATAGTAATTATCTTCAAAAAAACTTACCTGGTCATCAGCAGTTGATTCATCAATAGACTGGGCACAATCCATAAAAGTATAAGAAGGTCTGAAACCAAGCCTGATCTGATAAATGGCATTGGGTTCGGATTTGATCAACGTATTGAGATCAAGAGCATAATGAGACCAATTATTTATGCTTAATTTTGAACCTTCACTATTTAATTCTATTTTCTTTCGGCTAATAATCCTGCCGACCCTGTATAATTCGTTTCCCTCATCCAGACTATTGGTTTGAAGAAATTGCAAAATATTATGGTCAAAGATTTTAAAAATTTCCACATCGACTGCTTTAAGGCCAATCGCTTCAAAAGGCAACATCGTTTCGTTGGTTTGGGGTATTATATTTCCTTTACCCACAAACCGAATCATAGGATTGGTGCCTGATATTGAAATATCCCAGGTAGCCGGATCAATGAATTTTTTATTCTGACTTGAAACGATCCCCGATGCATATTCTATTTGAATGTCCCCGGACAAGTTGGAGTTGTAATAACTGTAAATTTTATTGCCTTCTATTACATTTCGCAGTGACTCATTTTTATTTTTAATGAAAATCAGACCCGCCAGGTTCTGGTTTGGTTTTACGTTTTCAGAAAACGAAGTGACAATTCTTTTTTCTGGATCGTTTTCCGCCTGTACATCCAAAATCGAAAATATACCGGGCTGCGGAAAACGAATTTCATGTGTGCCTGTTTTTTTGACATGAATAGGTTCACCATCCCAATTCACCTGAATACCAGAGGTGGTTTTGGGGATTTTGTCCACAGTGTAGTAGCTTAGCAGATTATCTGGTTGATGTTGCCATTCAATGGGATAAGAAGAGTTATCATTTTTAGCAGTCACCAATTTTTCTATCGTGACATTTTCTATATTGTCTGAGAGCTGGACTGTACCCACCAGCTTGTAGGTGTCATTAGCCCCTAGTTCTATTTTCGGTCTGTCTACCACAAAATTCAAATCTTTAGTTTGAACCGAGTATTCAAACCAAGGTAGATTTGTGCCGGGCGCAATTTCTTTCAGACTTAATTTTATTGAGTAGGTAGCTCCAGGCTTGAGCTTTTCAGTCGGCTTAAAAACCAACGTATTTTTTGATTCCCAGTAAGCATTGCCGGCCACTTCGGGAGAAATGGAGACAAGGTTATTTTCAATAAATTTGCCAATTTGATCTTCACCAACCTGATCAGTGGTAAAAACATATTTTAATGCTGAATTGGAATTTATAACGCCTTTGGTATAAGAACTTAATACTTTACTTAATGATTCCGGATCAGAAATAGCAGAATTTGTTTTTTTACACGAAATATACAAGAAAGAGGTGATCATGAAGAAATAAATAGCACGTTTTTTTGACATAAGGACTTTACAATTAATTACTTGTAAAACTACTGAGAAATTTGATGTATTTTCTTGAAATAATTTGATATAAATCAATGACTGGGAGCGCAATTCTATAAACAAATCGAAAAGGCAAATGGGATTCAATCTATCCTACGCCTTGACAGTCCTTATACTTAAGTTCTGCCCTTCGTAACAAAATGAAGTAATGCACAAAAGGTGTAGGCCCATTGTATTTCAAGATATTGGGCATTCCAACTGCTCATCTCTGTAAATTACCATACGAAATTAGTGCGGTCCGGTCGATTTTGTTATAAAACCTAGTTATCCCACCTGTTTAGTATGAAATATTAATTCTTTTTTAACTTTTTGAAAATAACAATCGTTTTCAAATTTGGACTTATATATATGAATTTGGTATTATCTTTGCCTTTGATAAAACTCAATGAAAATAAGATTTAATTCATCAGCTATTTTTTCAGATGTTTATACAGGCTGTTGTTGTTGCTGTTGTTGTAGCGCCTCGTGATCTGCATCCGTCTTATTTCAATTCCAAAAACAAATTAATATATATTATAAGCCGGGTTGTAAAAAAGCAATCAGCGGTGATTAAAAGATTTATAACAAATAAAAAATAAACAAATAGATAATGTCCAATCTAAAATCGGAAATAACTAAGCTTACAGACCTGGTAGAAAAGTCTGCCAACCTTACGGACCTGATAGCTGAGTTGGCAAGGAAGTTTCCAGATGAAGTTACTTTTTCTACCAGTTTTAGTGAAGAAGATCAGATTATTTATCATTTTATTTCCAAATCAAAAGCTCAAGTAACCATCTTCACTTTAGACACCGGCAGATTATTTCCAGAAACCTATTCAACCTGGTCCCGGACTTTAGAAAGATACAATCTGCCAATAAAGGCATTTTATCCTGATGCAGTAGTAATTCAAAATTTCATTGAAACCAATGGGCCCAATAGTTTTTACCAATCGATCGAAAACAGAAAAGAATGTTGCAGGATCAGAAAAGTTGAACCACTCAAAAGAGCACTAACTGGGAAAAAAATCTGGATCACCGGAATACGGGCAGAACACTCTCCGGATCGTTCAAACATGCCATTTGTAGAATGGGATGAAACGCACCAGGTAATAAAAATACATCCCCTACTGCATTGGTCCTTAGATCAGGTAAAAGCCGAGATCAAAAAAAATGATATACCCTATAATCCCTTGCATGACAAAGGTTTTGTGTCCATAGGTTGCGCTCCTTGTACCAGAGCTATCAGAGCAGGTGAAGATTTCAGAGCCGGAAGATGGTGGTGGGAAGATGCATCAAAAAAGGAATGTGGATTGCATATACACGCTGAATCAAAATAAAATAAACAATGAATAAGCATAAAAATCATTTACGAGAACTAGAAGCCGAAAGCATTTATATAATGCGCGAGACCGCGGCCCAGTTTGAAAGACCGGCATTACTCTTTAGCGGAGGTAAAGATTCTATCACGTTAGTGTACCTGGCCATCAAAGCATTTGCACCTGCTCCCATTCCTTTTCCTTTGGTTCATATTGACACCGGGCATAATTTTAAAGAAGCTTTAGAATACAGGGATGATTTGGCTGCAAAATTCAATGCTAAACTCATAGTCAGAAAAGTAGAAGATACTATTAAGTCAAAAGGGCTGACTGAGCAAAAAGGGAAATTTGCAAGTAGAAATTGGTTACAGACTCATACATTATTGGATACAATAGAAGAATTTGAATTTGACGCCTGTATCGGAGGGGCTCGAAGAGATGAAGAAAAAGCAAGAGCTAAAGAAAGGATATTTTCAGTGCGTGATGAATTCGGACAATGGAATCCCAAGCTACAGCGCCCCGAATTATGGAATATTTTGAATGGCAGGATAAGTAAGGGAGAGAATGTAAGGGTGTTTCCGATAAGTAATTGGACAGAAATAGATGTTTGGAATTACATCAGAGAAGAAAACATTCCATTGCCATCAATATATTTTGCACATGAGAGAGAAGTTATTGAGCATGATGGTCAGCTGATAGCCGTATCACCTTTCATCACATTAGAGGATAGCGACAAAAGATTGCTAAAAAAAGTCAGGTATCGGACTGTAGGCGATATGACATGCACTGCCGCAGTGGAGTCGTATGCCGCCACCCTGGATACAGTTATAGCAGAAATATTATCCAGTAAAATAAGTGAAAGAGGAGAAACCAGAATCGATGATAAACAGACTGAGGCTGCTATGGAAGACAGGAAGATAAATGGATATTTTTAAAATATTAGAATTAAAGAAAATAAACTGATGGATTTATTAAGATTAATAACGGCCGGAAGTGTAGATGATGGTAAAAGTACACTCATTGGCAGATTGCTTTATGATAGTAAAAATATTTGGATTGATCAGATAGAGCAGTTGGAACAAATATCCAAAAACAAAAAAGCCACGCAGATTGACCTTGCCTTACTTACTGATGGACTTCGTGCCGAAAGAGAACAAGGCATTACTATCGATGTAGCTTACCGGTATTTTTCAAGTCCTCAACGAAAGTTTATTATAGCCGATGCCCCAGGGCATATCCAGTATACCAGAAATATGGTCACCGGAGCTTCCAATTCTGAGCTGATGATTTTACTAATCGATGCCCGGCAGGGAGTGATAGAACAAACACGGCGGCATAGCATCATAGCATCACTTTTGCAAATTCCGCATGTCATTGTCACTATAAACAAAATGGATTTGGTTGGATATGATGAAAAAGTATACAATCAAATCACAGCAGATTTTAAAGCCATCGCACAAAAATTACACCTTACTAATGTTCATTTTATCCCTATTTCAGCATTGGAAGGAGATAATGTAGTAAATAGTTCAGAGAAAATGCCATGGTATACGGGACCGGCATTGTTACCGTTGCTTGAATCAATCGACATTGATTCATCCAAAGAAATTCAAAAAGCTCGTTTCCAGGTACAATATGTAATCCGGCCACAAACCGAAGACTTACACGATTACAGAGGCTATGCCGGCCAAATAGCAGGGAATGCATTTAGAAAAGGAGATAAAATAAAAATTTTGCCACAAAACAGAGATTCAATAATATCATCCATTGAATACCACGGCAACGAAGTCTCCGAATTAGAAGCTGGAAATCCTGCAGTAATTCAAATTACGGATGATATAGATATTAGCCGTGGGGATTACATAGTAAAATCAAATGAGATACCTTATGTATCCAAACAGCATGAAGTGATCTTATGTTGGTTTGATGAGAAACCATTAAATGTGTCTAATAGATACCTGTTGCAGCATCGAAGCAAACTGGTCAAAGCACAAATTAAGGGAATTAATTACAGAATGGATGTCAATACTCTGGAAAAAGAAACCGGCACGACTAAACTGGAATTAAATCAAGTTGCATCTGTACTTATAAATACTGCAAGTGCTCTGGTTTACGATACATTCGAAAATTCTAAATTTCTTGGATCGGCCATCCTGATAGATGAAACCAGCCATAAAACAGTTGCTGCACTATTATTTAAGGAACCCGCAACAACAGAGACCATATAATATGAACTATCCATTCAAAGTTATATTGGCTGGAGCAGGACCTGGTGATGAATCGCTGGTTACTGTAAAATTGACTGAATGCTTAAAACAAGCAGATGTAATTTTAGTGGACCGATTGGTTAATACTAAAATTCTTGAATTATATGCCAATCCAGTAGCAAAAATAATTCCTGTAGGCAAAGAGGGTCATACAGAAAATTCGACTTTGCAAAAAGACATAAATGAATTATTGGTACATTTTGCATTGCAAGGTTTGAAAGTGGTTCGCTTAAAAGGAGGTGATGTTGCTATTTACAGTAATGTGCTGGAAGAAATAGGTGTTTTACAAAAAAACAATATAAATTATGAAATCATTCCAGGAATTACAGCAGCCTCCGGTGTAGCCGCCACTCTCCAGGTTCCCCTTACAGGCAGAGATGTTGCGCCTGGTGTTCAAATTCATACCTTATCTGTAAAAGCTGCAATTTCAGAGGAGCTTTATACACACTGGGCTCTCACCAGGGATACATTGGTTTTTTATATGTCAACTACCCTATTAAATGATTTGGCAGTAAAATTATTGAGTCATGGTGCTCAGGACAAGCCCGTTGTTATAGTCGAACAAGGTACTACTCCATTTCAAGTGAATACTTTTACTAAATTGTCATCTATTGGGACGATTACCAAACTGCAGACATTTCAATCCCCAACCCTAATCATCATTGGCGATATATTAATGTATTCTAATTTAGAATCTACCAATACAAGCACGCAGGCGTTTTTCAATTCATATCACTCTCAAAATAAAAAGCTACATGCTGTCTGAAGGAAAACTGAGATCATTAAATGAATTTGTGGATAAATTATCCAGGGAAGAACTCATCTGGATCAATGGATATTTGTCAGGTAAGTTAAATGCAAATAACCTTACGGATACCCACTTAGCAGCCGGTATCGTACCTAAAAAATTTACCATCTTATACGGAACCGACACCGGTAATAGTAAAAAGTTAGCAATCGAATTTGCTGGAATAAGTAAGAGGGATGGAGCTAAAGTGAAAGTCGCATCCATGGATACTTATAAAACGGAAGATCTCGTACATGAAACAAGCCTTTGTATTATAATAAGTACACATGGAGATGGAGATCCACCACCAGCTGCTAAAAAATTCTTTGATATACTGATGTCAACTGATCTTCCTTTAACCAAACTGGAATTCGCGGTGTTAGCTTTAGGTGATACCTCATACCCATACTTTTGCAAGGCAGGTGAAGATATTGCCCATCGATTGACGGCCCTGGGAGCAAAAGCAAGCCTGGCGATTCAAAAATGTGATGTAGACTATCAGAATGACGCTACTCATTGGTTTCTTAATTATTTGAAATCACTGGCAATGCCTGCCGCCAATCAATTATCAACCGGTCCTTTGAAAAAAATAGTCACCGGAAAAAAATATTATAAAGGAATAATTAAGGCAAACATTAATATAAATGGCAGAGGATCCAACAAGCAAACTCATCATATTGAAATTACCACCGACGAATTAATTGATTATGAGGCTGGCGATGCACTTGGTGTATTGCCAAAAAATAAGAAAATGGTGTTGGAAACCATATTCAATACTGTACATATAGACTCCAATTTAAGGATACCTTATAAAGGGATGAGTTACACGCTGGATTCATTATTGACCCATAAATTAAACATTTGTTATCTCAAGGAATCTCAGGTTCAAAAATATGGTGAGCTCAGTGGCCACAATATCCCAAAGGTTCGTATGGATCTACTTGATTTGGTGCGAATCTATCCTATTACCCCCCTTGCGTTTGTGGATTTTGCAGCATATCTAAATGAATTGACTCCCAGGTTATATTCGGTTTGTTCTTCACCTTCAGTTCGGGAAAAAGAAATACATATTCTGGTAAGTAAAAATAATTTCAGGGTAGATGAAGAAATTAGGTATGGACTCTGCAGTGATATGTTGAGTGATTATTCGACCGGAACTGCAATAGAATTCTATATTCATAAAAACAAATCATTCCATCTGCCATCCGAAGATACCGATATCATTATGATTGGTCCTGGAACAGGCATAGCACCTATGCGTTCATTTATTGAAGAAAGAGACACTTCAGGTGCTTCCGGTAAAAACTGGTTAATTTTTGGAGAACAACACTTTACTTCCGATTTCTTTTACCAATCTGAAATACAACAATATGTCACTACTGGTACTTTAAATCGGGTTGATCTTGCTTGGTCCAGGGACACTGAAAAAAAAGTATATGTTCAACACAAAATGCTTGAACAAGGTAAAGATATCTATGAGTGGATCCGAAATGGGGCTAATATCTACGTTAGTGGCAGCAGAACACCGATGAGTGAAGATGTTGAAAAGGCACTCATCGAAATCATATATACTTATAGTGGAAAGAGTGCACCCGAAAGTGAAGAATATTGGAATGAATTGAAAGAAGCCGGTATCTACCGGGCCGATGTCTATTAATACTTAAAACAAAAAATAATGAGTACAAACCTCTCCGTTGTAGAAAAAATAAAAAATAAAAGTGATGGCCTCAGAGGTACACTGATGCAAAGCCTGGAGGATCATCTCACCGGGGCAATACGTGAAGATGACCAGTCGCTCATAAAGCACCATGGTATGTATCAGCAAGACGATCGTGACCAACGCGAAGAGCGATCCATCAAAAAATTAGAATGGTTATATTCTTTTATGATCAGGCTAAGACTCCCGGGTGGCTTCCTAACCCCTACACAATGGATAAATATGCACCATATTGCCGGAGAGCATAGTACAGGAGTCATCAAAATTACAACCAGGCAAACGGTGCAGTTGCATGGTATATTAAAATCTCATCTTAAACCAACGCTCAAAGCTTTTGCCACTCAGCGACTGGATAGTATTGCAGCCTGTGGAGATGTAAATAGAAATGTAATTTGTGCTGCACATCCGAAACAAAGCAAAATACATGAAGAAGTTTTCAACTATGCAGATAAAATAAGTACAATGGCTCTGCCAAAGACAAATGCGTATTATGAAATATGGCTTGATCGTGAACCTTTGATTAATAAAGAGGAAGAAAAAGATCCGTTATATCAGGACAGATATCTGCCCAGAAAGTTTAAGATTGCGATAGCCATACCTCCCAATAATGATGTTGATGTATTTACAAATGATATTGGCTTGATTGCTGTGATTCAAAATGATGAGCTTAAAGGTTTCAATATTGCTATTGGTGGTGGCTTGGGCACGACCCATGGAAATGCTCAAACCTATCCCCGGTTAGGTACAGTTATAGGTTTTACAGATACCGAAGAAAAAACACTCAAGGCGGTATATGAAATTATCGCTGTACAGCGCGACTTCGGCAATCGGTCAGACAGAAAAAATGCGAGATTAAAATACACTATTGACAGAATGGGCATTCTCAATTTTAAAAAAGAAGTGGAAAAAAGATGTGGTTTCCAACTCGGGACAGAGAGGCCATTCACTTTTAATGATCGTACAGATTACTTTGGATGGTATCAAAACCACGAAGGGAAATGGTATTATACTGTATTCATCGAAAATGGAAGAATAGCCGATGAAAAAGTAGCTATCAAAACAGCGTTGTATCAGATCGCTTTAACCGGAAAGGCCAATTTCAGATTTACAGCTAACCAAAAATTAATCATTGCTGATATTGACCCAAAAGACAAACATGAAATCGAACAAATATTAAATCAATTTCATTTAATAGAACATACTGAGAATGCCAGTCCAATAAGAAGGAATAGTATAGCCTGTGTCGCCATGAATACATGTCCGCTGGCTCTGGCTGAAGGACAGAGATATCTACCCTTATTGATCAGTAAAATTGAACCTTTGCTTGAAAAATATTCTCTACTCAACGACCCCATTTCTATTCGAATGACGGGTTGCCCAAACGGTTGCGGTAGACCCTATACCGCCGAAATTGGGTTGATTGGCACTTCTTATGGACATTATAATTTGCATTTGGGTGGGGATAGATTGGGCCTAAGATTGAACTCCAAAAAATACGATGGCATAAATGAAGATCAAGTTTTGGAAATATTAGACAAATTATTTGATCAATACAGTAAACGATTGAATAAAGATGTAACATTTGGAGATTTTATACACAGCCATCCAACAGCTTTAAGTGTTTGATTGATTATGAAAAGTAATTCGGATACCGATCTTTTTAATTTTGATTTATTTCTGGATTCAAAATTAACCAGCCTAAAAAAGGAAGGTCGCTATCGACAGTTTATAGATATAGAAAAAAACATAGACACTTTCCCAAAATTTAACTACTCCACCAAAGATGGCAGAAAAGGATCTGCAGTCAATTGGTGCTCAAATGATTATTTGGCCCTGAGTACATCCAAGAAAATTATTGAAAGTGCTATCGAAGCAATGAATCATTACGGAATAGGCAGCGGAGGAACCAGAAATATTTCGGGCAGTACTTTCTTTCATCAGGCTCTTGAAAAAAAAATTGCCCAGTGGCACTTCCAGGAATCGGCCTTATTATTTAATAGTGCTTACCAGGCAAATCTCACTACTTTAACTACATTGGGTAGGCAACTTCCTGGTCTCGTATTCATTTCTGATGAAAAAAACCACGCATCACTAATTGAAGGCATGAGAGCATGTCAGAATGAAAAGATAATATTTAAACATAATGATCTTGATCATCTCGAATGCATTCTAAAATCACTACCCTTATCCATTCCCAAAATACTTGTCATTGAAAGTGTATATTCTATTTCAGGCACTGTGGCACCATTAACTGAGATGGTATCATTGGCGAAAAAATATTCAGCATTGATCTATGTTGATGAAGTGCACGGGGTAGGATTATATGGACCAAATGGATCAGGTAAAATAGAAGAATTTGGTCTCACTGGTAAAATTGATTTTATTAACGGCACATTATCCAAAGCCATTGGAACATTTGGTGGCTATATAACCGCTAGTGCAAAGTGGATAGATTTTATCCGTTCATACGCAAGTGGTTTTATATTTACCACCTCCTTGCCACCCGGCATTTGCAGTGCAGCTATAGCGAGTATAGAAGAAATCAAATCAAATGATAAAATAAGAAGCCAATTTTTTAAAAATCTTGCGCTCCTGAGAAATACATTAAATGAAGCTGGAATTCAATACAAAGGCACTTACTCTCATATAACCCAAATTGTAATCGGGGACGCAATAAAATGCAAACAGATTACCGACCACCTTTTATCTTGCGCTGAAATCTACGTACAACCTATAAACTCCCCTACTGTACCAAAAGGCGAAGAGTGTATTCGCATTACCATTACGCCCAGACATAGTTTCGATCAAATTCATTCCTTGGTTTATCATTTAAAGGGAGTACTTACAGATAAGATAATCATATCCGGCCGAAGTTCCAAATTGTCTAAAGTCCAAATTTCAAAGGTTATAAGTAAAATAAATTCAACATTACCATGGATAAAGACGGAAACAAAATATATTGATACACGGGGAGATCTATTGACAGATATACCCCTGCATACCCAGGAAGGAACGGATTTTTTTACAGACAATCTGTCTAAGGCATTAGAAAATAAGCATGTCGACTTGGCTGTGCATTCTTTAAAGGATTTGAGTTCTGATCATTTTTTCAATGGCAATACCTTTGCTGTCCCCGATCGGGATGAAGTAAGAGACCTTGCTATTTTTAATGAAAATTGTGTGGAGAAACTAAAATCGGGTCAATCCATCAAAATTGGCACTTGTTCATTTCGAAGGGAGCTGATGGCCTCCCGTTTCTTGCAAGAAGTGCTTCCCGCTTTTGGTCAAAAAATCAAACTCGAAATTGCACCATTGCGGGGAAATATTGATACACGACTGAGGAAATTAAACTCAGGAGAGTTCGATGGTATAATACTGGCATTTGCCGGGATCAATCGTGTTTTGGAAAGTGCAGAATACAAAGATGCCTTTTATGCAATGTTATCAAAAAAGAGATTGATGGTTTTGCCATTATTGGAATGTACACCTGCACCATGCCAGGGTGCTATTGCAGTAGAAGCCAGCAAACAAAATCAACGTGCTGCATACATACTTTCCTGCATAAATAATAAAGATCTGTTTATCAACAGTAGTGAAGAAAAAAAGATTGCATCAAATTACGGATCCGGCTGTATACAAAAGTTTGGAGTCACGAATGTAAAATTCAATAATCAATCCGCCATTTACAGTAGTGGCATAGATGCAAATGGTAACGAAATAGATGAATGGCACGGGCTGGATGATATAAGTACACCAATTCCTTGTACCGAGATTATTAGTTCGGATGGATTGGGATTTATTGCTAAAAAAACCCCAATCCATAACGGTGAGCAAATTACCTCAAAGGCGGTGTTTGTGTCCCATGCCACAGCGGTAACGGCTACTGACTATAATTTTTCAAACCTAAGGGTATGGGCAGCTGGTGTAGAAACATGGAAGAAATTGGCAAAAAGAAATATATGGGTTGAAGGGTGTGCAGATTCCTTTGGCTTTAAAAGCATTCAACCTATCCTGAATACACCACTTATTGATATCAAAGAGGACATTACAATCCTTACCAATGAGGATTCTGCAGCACGGTGGACTCAAAATGGAATCAAATCTCTTGCGACTTACTCCATTCAATATGAGTCTGACTTAATAGATAAATACAAATTAAAATCAGCGCAACTTATTTTTTGGTCGTGTTTTGCCCACTATCAACATGTAAAAAATATCTTACCAGAAGGAGTAGTCCACGTATGTTTACCTGGTAAGACAGCTGAATTATTGTCCTGTGAAGGCCATCGTCCGATCGTATTTCCAACTAAAAAAGCATTTAACCAATGGAAGGAAAAATATTTTCTGGTACACAGCGTCGCCTGAGATTAAATCCATTGATCAGATCCTTGGTTAACCCATTGGGATTATCACATCAGCAGTTTATCTTACCAATTTTTGTTGAAGAAAACCTTGTAATCCCGCGCCCTATACAGCATATGGAATCCGTGTCAGTCCAGACCATGGACACGATCATCCCCAGGATAGAAGAGGCTACGAAGGCAGGCATATTTAAGTTTTTATTATTCCCTGTTCCGGCAACTAAAAAAGAAAATCCAGATGATTTTAATTTCGCAGTTAAAACAATAAAAAAAATAAAGTCGCATTTTGGTGAAAAAATCTGGTTGGCAGTCGATATTTGCTTGTGTTCATATACCACCCATGGACATTGTGGAATACTTAATAGTGAAAAAACTGAAGTATTAAATCATGAATCTGTATCCATATTAGCTGAGTATTCTATTTTGGTGGCTAAAGCAGGTGCCGATTGCCTCGCTCCCAGTGATATGATGGATGGTCGAATCAAAGCGATACGAGATAAACTCGATGAAAGCCAGCTCTATACTAAATCTATCATGGCTTACAGTGCTAAATTCACTTCGCAATACTATGGCCCTTTCAGAGATGCTTGTCATTCATCACCCACCGGATCGAAATTGAAAGATCGAAAATCCTATCAATTATCTCCCTTCAACCCGGTACAGGCTATAGCAGCCGCAGTGCGCGATGAAGCCGAAGGAGCTGACATTATTATGGTAAAACCAGCAGGATTATATACCGATATAATTTACAGGCTTAAAAACGAGATCCAAAAACCCATTGCGGCGTATCATGTAAGTGGCGAATATGCCGCGATTGAAATTATGGCAGAACGTGGTATATTAGACCGGGCAAATGCACATTTGGAATCTTGGGCTGCGATGCAAAGAAGTGGAGCAACCATTATTATCACTTATGCTGCAGAAAAAGCTAAAGAGTGGATTAGTGATTATGAATATTGATTGCAAACTAAGGTATATATTTTTGTACTTCATGTTTTTGTTTATAGAAGAGCTTCAGGGGCAAAAAGCCCCTTTTGCGTCATGGGCATCCGTGTTGGTCAATAGTCGCTTTAATTCACATTGGTCTAATACTTTCGATCTGGGATATAGGACCATCGGAAGTGAATTTATACCCTATCAAAACTTTTTTAGATCCGGTTTCAGATATCATTTTGATCCTCAGGTTACTGCTCTTTTTGGATTGGCTTATTTTAATACTAAAACTTCTTTTTTACCCGAAAACCATGAATATGGGCATGAATTTAGGACCTACCAGGAAATTCAAAGGCAATCCAGCCGCAACAAAAAAATTATACTTGATCTGCGGCTTAGAAATGAACAACGATTTTTTAGTGGTACCAGTAAACGTGACCCTTACCATTCATTCCGGTTGGCAGGAAGATTGCTGACGGGTTATCAATTTAATAATCAATTTACCTGGCAGATTGGATCAGAATATTTTGAATCTTTTATTTTCAACAAACTAATCATAGATCAGGTAAGATTTATAAATCAAATTATAGTGAGGATGAATAAAGGATTTTCTTTAAACCTAATGTATATGTATACTATAAGAAAAGCCTATGACCAATCTGTTTTTAATTTTGTAATTGTAAAAAACTTTAATTTTAATGGTCATACCACCCCGGCCCGATAAAACTCAAAATTTATTGTATCCGGTATTTCTCAAACTTACCAATCTCGAAATATTGCTGGTAGGAGGAGGTAATGTAGCACTCGAAAAACTACATTCTGTACTATCCAATTCTCCAGATGCACGTATTTATATAGTTGCTCCTGTAATAAAACAGGAGATTGAAGAACTTGCCCGAATACATTCAACCATAAAAATGGAATTGAGAAAATTTACATCTACAGACTTAAATAATAAATCGATTGTGATTTGTGCAACTGATGATAACGAATTGCATAAGCATATAAAAGAGTTGACCACGGCCAGTCACCAATTGTTAAATGTTGCTGATACACCGGAATTGTGCGATTTTTACCTGGCAAGCATTGTTCAAAAAGGTAATTTAAAAATAGCTATTTCCACTAATGGGCTCTCTCCTACTGGTGCCAAAAGAATAAAAGAAAGTTTCAACGATGCATTACCTGATTCATTAGATCAAATACTTTTGGATTTAAACCATCTCAGGTCCAAATTAAAGGGTGACTTCGCTTACAAAATAAAAAAAATGAATGAAGCAACTGCTATTTTGGGGCTGTCGCATACCCGTATCAAAAGAAAGAAAATAACTCAGTTTCTGATTAGATTATCCGCTTTATTGTTAAGTCTATTGATTGGCTACTTTATTGGAAAACGTTAAGCGACCTTAACCTTAGAAAAAATAGATAATAA
>JBGAVW010000110.1:0-9778 GCA_044227925.1 Saprospiraceae bacterium
TGTACATATGTGGCCGGTCTGGAGATTACATAAAAACAATATGTGGATCTATGCAGCTAACCTCGCATACGGTGTGACCACGACTCGTGATCCCCAGACCAGTACTACAGATGTACTGACCTATGCAGACATGGTAGATGCCGGTAAAATGGTGGGGCCAAGAGTTTATAGTACAGGACCGGGTGTGGGTTATTGGCAATATTATCTCAAGAGTTATGAACAAACGGAGAAAGTACTCAAACAATACTCCGAATATTATCATACGAAATACATCAAAATGTACCTGGTAGGCAATCGTCAACACAGACAGTGGGTGATCGAAGCAGCACGGAAACAAGGCCTGATGCCAACGACGGAAGGAGGTCTTGATTTTAAATTAAACATGACTCAATTGATAGATGGTTATCCTGGCCATGAGCATGCATTACCTATATATCCGATATACAATGATGTAGTAAAAGCTACGGCTTTTACCAAGATGGCATGCACACCTACCCTTTTAGTTTCGTATGGTGGGCCATGGGCTGAAAACTATTATTACGAAACAGAAAATGTAATCGGAGATAAAAAACTTCAGTTTTTTACACCCAAGGGCGAATTGGATTCTAAAGCAAGACGACGAGCTACCTGGTTTACACCTGAAGAACATATATTCAGTCGACATGCTGAGTTTTCAAAAAATCTATTGCGCGCCGGCGGGCTCACCGGAGTAGGATCGCATGGTCAGTTGCAAGGATTGGGTTATCATTGGGAGCTTTGGTCAGTGGCCTCAGGTGGTATGACCAACCATGAAGCACTTAAAGTATCCTCCATCATAGGAGCTAAAGCTCTTGGCCTTGATAAAGAACTCGGATCTATAGAGCCGGGCAAATTAGCAGACCTGATCATATTGGACAAAAATCCATTGGACAATATCAGGAATAGCAATTCGATCTCTTATATAATGAAAAATGGACGATTGTATAATGGATCCAATCTGGATGAAGTATATCCCAGAGTACAAAAGGCCGGTGATCTCGATGTGGAATATCAATTTCCCACCGGAGTTCCTGGTATTGGTAAATAACTACGTTTGAAAACAACACCTCGAAGTCATGAATGTACGATGGGTGATGATTAAGAGCGACAAAAACTATAAATTAAAGGGGTGTATTTATAAAATAAGACGAAGACCACAATTCTGGACTTCGTAATTGGAATTATTATTTTGACCCAGGGAACGAGGGCGCTTGTTCATTAGGTAACATCCCCAACATTGGTTGCCGCATGGCCTTGTTTCATTAAATAGGTAATAATGGAGTAAACATCACTACGCAGGACTCATACCTTTTCCTGACTCTAACTCAAAGTAAACTCCGGCAAATGCAATATTTTCCCTCCTTGCAATGCCGACTCATGAGCAAGGATACCGACACACGTGATATTGGCAGATTGTCGTGCATTTGGAAAAGGTTCTCTGCCATCCACCAGTGCATGCAAAAATTCATTTACTAAATGTGGATGTGAACCCCCATGCCCTGCTCCTTGTATAAAAGATAAATGTTGATTGCTATCGGCATCATAGACACCACCGGTTGTAAATGACTGAATAGATTCAGGAAGTAAATGTGCATAATCAGGAATTTTTACCCGTTCCGGTTTTTCACCTGTATGAATCACAGAATCTTCATGCTCTACCAAAGTCCATTCAAACGTTTTTTTAGAGCCATATACATCAAAACTTTCACGATACTGGCGTGCAGTGTTGAATAAAGATCTGGTCACTTCTGCTGCCAGATCAGAATTTCTAAATTTAATATGACAGGTTTCAATAGCAAACGGAGAATTGTATTTGCTGATAAGGTGATCATCAATAGTACCGGAACCAAGACAAGACACATACTCTGCATCAGCTTTGGCCAGTGCTACCACGGGGCCAACACAATGGGTAGCATAATGCATTGGTGGTAATCCCTCCCAATAACCCGGCCAGCCTGCCATCTCCTGCTGATGCGATGCTCGTAGAAATTGCAGTTTACCCAATTCTCCTTTTTCATACATTTCTTTTACGAATAAGAACTCCCTGCTATAGACTACTGTTTCCATCATCATATAGGTCAATCCCGTTTCTTTTACTGCTTCTACTATTTGCCTGCATTCATCTACGGTGGTAGCCATGGGTACGGTGCAGGCTACATGCTTACCTGCACGCAATGCTTTTATAGATTGTTCGGCATGATTCTGTATAGGGGTATTGATATGTACAGCATCGATATTTTTGTCTTTTAATAATTCATCGTAGTCCGTATAGCGGTGCTCTATTCCAAATGCATTGCCGATGGCATTTAATTTTTCTGCATCGCGTTGGCAGATGGCATACATAGTAGAATACGGATGCCGCTGGTATATTGGTATAAACTCTGCTCCAAAACCAAGTCCGATGATGGCTACATTAAAATTTTTCTTTGTCATAGATAATAGAGGTTAAAAGGTAAATATTAGTAATAACAAGTTTATGTTGAAAACGTATTTTTTAAAAATCGGAGTCCATCTGTTGCAAATGCATCCTGGCTTTCAGCCATGGGTCGCCAAAAACAAACTGCCCCTGCCAATTCCTGATTATGTGTGGTAAAACTTTCTATAGATATAGTACCCTTATAATTAATCGCTTCTAATCCTTTTTTGTATGCAGCCCAATTGGTTTGCCCTGTACCGGGGGTGCCTCTGTAATTTTCTGATACTTGCATATGTATGAGATCCTTGCCGCAAGCTATGATGGCTTTTTCTATATCCCGCTCTTCGATGCTCATATGAAAGCTGTCGAGCATAATCTTGGCTGCCGGATGATTTATGTCTCTTATCAATCGTATCGCATCCTCCGCTGTGTTCACGAGATCTGATTCAAATCTGTTTAATGGCTCCAGTGCTATTTTTATTCCTCTACGGTCAGCCATTTCACATACTTTATGAAGGTTTTTAACTGCCAGCGACCATTCTCTTTTTCTCTGATCTGCTGATACCATTCTTGCTTTACCCACTGCTGAGTACATAGGGCCGGCAAAAAAACCGGTTTCGAGTATCGCACAGTGATCAAGGCATTGATCAATATAGGAAAAACATTGTGCATGGACAGCCGGATCATCATGGGTCAAATCACGCGTTGGTCCAAATGCCCCACAAATAACCACGTTGAGATTATAATCTGCTAATGCCTTTTTTAATATTTTACTATCCACTAACTTAGGATCTTCGAGTGCTACTTCGACAGTATCAAATCCCATTCCTACCACCTTTGGAAATAATTCATTTATAGATGTTGTAGCAAATGGAGAGGTCCATAGCCAAGTACTTACTCCGTATGTAATGTTTAAAGGCATATAGATGGGATTAAATTCATGATCAAAGATTTGAATTAAATAATTTGTTAAATCTGACCTCGCTGAGGTCATGATGTTTTAACCTGGTTGCTTTAATGAAATATGAACACGCTGTGGTCGGAATTTGTTTTAGCCAGGTCCTTACTTCATAAGTGATATTTAAAGGCATATATATGAAATTAAATTAATTACAATTATATTTTTGAATAAAACAACCTAAAGATGTGGTAATGAGTTCAATAAAACGAGTATAGAATAATATCATATCAGACTTGACTTTTTAGTTATTATAGTATTTGTTTGTATGATCAATACGTAAGTTTTTAAATTCTAAGATTATTAAACACATGGCTCATAAGTTTTATAAGGATTCACATAGAATTTTAAACGAAAATTTTCTTAGTACACATAATGAATTTACTTCGTAAATCTTGAATTGCAGAGCAATTCTCCTATGTGATCTTGACATAAACATATTTATATTCATGCTATGTGATACCTTATACATACTATGTTTCTATGTGTTTAATTATTTTATTTGGTCACCCGTAATATTCCATTCATGATGCGCCAATGCCCAGGGAATGTGCATAAATAAGGATAATCTCCCGGCATATCTGGTACTTTTATATTCAATGTATAGGATTTACCGGGATTTACTAATGGGGTTGCATACAATACTTCAGGCATTTTTGGCACATACAACAATTTAGCCAATGACCCGGCCTGGCTTTGTGCGAGTTTGTCTGCTTCCAGACCTACTTTTTCTGAAGTACCGGGCTTGATCAAAACAAAATTATGTTGCATATGATCTATATTCTTCAATATGATTTGTAAAGTGGTACCCGCTTTGGCAGTGAGTAATGTCTTATCGTATTTCATTACATCTTTGATTACTCCCAATACTATTATTTTATCTGCTTTGACCACTTCTTCTGCAGGAGCAATTGCTTCCAGTGTTTCCAGTTTGGCGTTGGTCAGATTGGCACGAAGAGCAAATAGGGTATCCGGATAGTCGGCTACTTTTTCATCTCCTTTCCTGGTATCCATACCTACTCTTATTGGCACATCCAGGTCTTTTTTGAATACTCCGGTAGTTTTTGATGAAGCTATTTCTTTATTGTCTATCAACATTTTTATAGTTCCATCTTTTTGAATCCCGGCTTTAAATGAAAATTTGGTAGGGAGTGCATCACTGCTTTTTAACTCAAAAGGCTTGCCATCTATATTTACAGTAAAAAACATGGTATTATCTTTTAGGTAGAGCGCATATCCATTGTACTTATTTCCATGTGCTACTATCATACCGCTATAAGGTGGGGGTACATTAGTACCTGTTTGAGCATTTCTGGCGGCCCGCTCGATATCACCGGATATCAAAAATTCATTTCCTTCCATGTCGGTATTCTGTATTTGATCCCGGCTAAATCTTCTGAGTGGGATGGAAGTCAATCTCGAACCAAATGCGAGTCGCTGTGCCAATGATGCTTCTACCAAAGATGGATTCATGTTTAATCCTTTTTTTCTAAAAGCATTCCTAAAGGATTCCTGGTTTAATTTACTGGCTATGGTAAGCCCATGTTTAATCCAGGTGTCGGATATATTTTCTTCTTTGCCCGCCATATCAACTAATAAATTGCCTATAGTTGCAGATGGGGCCATATCTGTAGTGGCAAGTATAGCCGCTAGTCGGACACGCAGATCTTTATCGTGGAATACGTTGGCTTTTTGCATAGCCAGAAAAGTGGTAAGCGTTTTAGGCAATACTTCAATAGCGGCTTTTCGCACGCCGGCAGCTTTATGGTTTAATGCTTTTGTAGCAGTGGCAATTGCTAAGGGATAGCTGGTGGTCATAGCTTTAAGGCCATGGATAGTCCATAATGCATGGATGGCAGGGGCATTGATTCCTGCTTCAT
Organism: Saprospiraceae bacterium; assembly: GCA_044227925.1. Lineage (GTDB taxonomy): Bacteria > Bacteroidota > Bacteroidia > Chitinophagales > Saprospiraceae > JADJLQ01. The sequence continues at coordinate 5,273 of JBGAVW010000110.1, forward strand.
CTATCTGATCGTTTTGAACGAGTTTGTATAATGCAGGCAATACAGAACGGTCTCCTTTTTCTACCAGTAAACGTTGGGCCGTGGTACGCCAAAACATATTGTCACTCGAAAGGGCCTGCACCAATTCAGCTGAATTCTTTTTATAGAGACTAATCGTATTTTTTTGATCATTTTTTTTATAAGCCAATCTATAAATACGGCCGCGCTCATGATCTCGGAGTGGATTGATATAGGCATTTCCTTTACCATTTTGTGCATTGATTTCAGATGAAGCGATAGTAGGGGTGGGATTGTGTTGAATTATAAAATCATACCAATCCGTAATCCATAATGCACCATCAGGTCCTACCTCGGCTTGTATTGGAGCAGCCCATTCATCAGCACTTACCAGCATATTCCAGCCATCGCCATTTTCTTTAAATTCCGAACCGCTTGGTTGTAAAATATTTCTATGGATAAGTCTGCCCGTAGGTTCGGTAACAAACGCTATCCGATTCCAATATTCTTTAGGGAATGCCCTTGCCGTATACAAACTATGGCCTGCTGCTGCAGTAAAACCACCATGTACATCCACCTGACGAAGATTTTTTGTTGCCACGTGCATCAGATAGTGAGCATCCAGTTTTGTTACCCCGGTTTCATTGATTTTAGCTTTATCAAAATACCGTTTGGGCATCCCAAAAAAAGCAGTATGGGTGTTATTTGCAGTAGAAATAAATACATCAAATTCTTCAGAAAAGCCTAGTCCCCATGTATTATTACTGGTGGTAGACAAATGCTCAAGGTTTTTACCATCCGGATTGAACCGGTATACGCCATTACCAAAAGCCAGCGAGTCTTTCCCCTTTTTACCATTATTATATCCGGAGTATCCAACCACGCCCCAGATTTTATTATCAAGGCCGTATCTCAGGTTTGATGCCTGTGCATGGGTATCGTTTTTTCCCCACCCGGAAAGTATTTCTTTGCGGATATCCGCTTTGTCATCACCGGTGGTATCTTTTAAAAATATAAAGGAAGGAGATTGACTCACGATAATGCCCCCATTGGAGAATACAAAGCTCGTAGGTATATTGAGTCTATCTGCGAATAGGGTAGTTTTGTCGGCTTTGCCGTCACCATTCGTATCTTCCAGTATTTTTATGCGATCGTCCCCGATATCATCATTTTTTACTTCATTGGGATAGTCGACGGTCTCGATTACCCACAGTCTTCCTTTTTCGTCCCAATTGATATAAATGGGGTTGATGACATCGGGCTCTGCAGCAAATAACTGCAAATCAAAATCTACCGGTACCTGCATCAATGACATCGACTCGGTGGGAGTCAATGAAGCTTGTACTTTTGGTGCTGGTGTGCGATGTTCATAGTTAGGTACCATACCATCGAAATAAGTAGGATTTGCTATTTTGAGTGCACCCAGATCGGCCATTGCTTTTTCTCCTACTGCCCAGAAAATTCCATTGCGCACCAGGTCCAGGAAGCCCTGATTGGTAAAAGTATTATCATCATGACCATAGGCAGTATAGAACACACGCCCCGCACCATAAGGCCTTACCCAGGTATAGGGCTCATGATGGTCTCCTTCTACCCTCTCTGATAAAACTTCAATATTTTTACTAATCTTATGGTGTACATAGGTTTCATCCTTCGTAACGAAAGACGGGATCCCTTTCATCACTGGATGTGTAGGCTGCGTGATCACTGCAGGGAAAGAATCATATTTATGACTTTTAAATTGACCTCCAATCATTTCTACTACTTCATCAGAATTGCGGAAACAAAAAGACGCACAATGCAACGGAATAAACCCTTTACCACTACGTACAAAATCAAGTAATGCTTTTTCCTGTGATAGGCTGATAGTATCGTGATTGGCATATAAAACGAGTCCATCGTACTTACTGAGATTCTCGGCATTCAAATCATTTGGGCTCATCGTAAAGGTAATATTGATGCCATCTTTAAAATATTCTTTGAGGAATATATCTGCTAATCTTTCAGAATTGTGATGCCTGTTGGTAGTATGACCAAGAAATAATATCTCCAGCCGACGCGGTACAGGATTATAGAGTGAACTATGGTCTGATGCAGCTATAAATATTAGGGATAGTGCCAAGACAACAAAAAGAAAGAAAAATCTTTTCCGTAACATCTGTTTAAAATTTTTAATCATACAATGAATAGTCAAATTTCATAAAAATAAAATAGAAGCCCTATCCTGATTTTATCAATAAATGACTGTATTTTATCATGAAAGTTAGAAAAATATAGGATAAAGTGATAATTTAGAGAGGACAACCTCAATTCTATAATTTTATAATAAATCTATAATTTTATTAGCCTCTCTGATCCCACTTAAATAAGCTCCATGAACAGTAGAAAAGTAGTCTGACTCCGTATGTTCGCCTGCAAAGAATAATTTATCATTTATTTCTTTGGCTAAGTCTTCAAAATGCTGCATTTCCGTATCAACTGCCGTATACGAATAAGCTCCAAACGAATTTATATTGGATTGCCACTTTGTTCTCAACATATTGGTAGGGTCAGGGATATGGTTGCCATATATGTCTTTTAAATGAACCAGGATTGCATCCTTTATTTGTGAGTCTGTCATGGTTTCTGTTTGGCGTCCATAATCTGCATACGCAAAAGTCATTAAAGCATTTACAGTTGGGTGAAATTTTTTAATATTAACAAAATAATTGAATTTATCTCTTATTTCGGGTGTGTATGAAATATATTGTACATCATCCCAAAAAGCAGTACTCCAAGTCAATAAGAATTTATTTACACAATTCATACCTACTTTTTGTATTGCATTTTGCTTGAAAGCAGGCAAGTTTGGAATAAATTGAATAGTACCTGATTTTAAAACCCCCAAAGGCACAGTAACCAGTACATAGTCAGCTTCAGTTGTTTTACCATTATGGCTGACTTTAATTTTTGCATTTGAAAAATCAACCTTCGAAACTCTTTCATTAAGCTGAATTACAAGATCTTTTGCTAAATAGTTGGCAATCGTATCATAACCATTGGTTGCAATTTTTTCTGTTCCACCAAATTCTTCACCTTCATTATAAAGTAAGGAAGACAGGTTTGACAAATCACCAGTGTCAAAGGTTACATAAGTAGAAAGTAAAAACTTCCACAATCGGTCGTTTGCTTTATTCGGATAGAGACTATTAAAAACAGTTTCAAAACTTTTTGTACTACTTCCGCTTCCCATCATGGAATCAAGTATGGTGTAGAGCTCATCTTCTGCGTTGTTATAGATAGTTGCATTTCTTATAATGCCACCTATATCATAGGATTTTCTGCTTTCATCTACAGTAGGATAAGTATTCATTCCCGCTTGTTGTGCCAAGGTAGAAATGGGATTGCCATCCATGCCATGTATCCAACTTGCGCCTTCGTCAAATTCAAAACCTAAAGATCTGTTGGTTCTTAATCTTCCACCTATTTTGTCTTGCGCTTCGAGTATTATTATATTGACTCCGGTCTCGTTAAGTCTTTTAGCTGCCGACAAGCCTGATATACCTGCGCCGATAATAATTACAGTTTTTGCATTCTGATTATTACCATCTCCTTTTTGGCAGGCACTTGATAGCAGAGTATGAGTCGCTAATAAAACCGGTAATCCTGCTAAATTGTTTTTAATAAATTTTCGTCTTTGCATTGAGTAGTTTTAATCTTGATCGATCTCACCACCTGTTTTTTTCCTAATTTACTCATATTATGGTGAATCCTTTAGTTAAAGATAGTTAGTATAGTAATATGTATATTTAAACTGTTTAAAAAATGAATATTTGGGTCATTTATTGTGTCTGGCTGCCGGAAAAAATAATACTACTCTTGATTGGCCATACTTGAGAAAATTCCGATTAGGGAGCACCCAAGAATATGGCATCATTAAATTCTTAGAAAGATGGCACTCTGGTCACTCAAGATGAATTAATTTAATCAGGAAAATGACCTGGAAAAAATAATTGAATGAATTATGCAACTTAAAATTTTTATTACAGCAGGACTGATGATGGTATCAGTTATTATAATAGCACAAAAAAAGCTACCAGTATTAAAATCAACTATTGGAGCACGGTTTGATATTGCCCAGGCACCTGCACCCTTATTCCGTGATCCTGTTTTTGATGGAGCCGCAGATCCTACTGTTATCTGGAATGAATCAACAAAAGAATGGCTTATTTTTTATACTTCCAGAAGAGCTATACTCGAATTAAAAAATGTAGCTTATTGTTACGGTACTGCTATTGGTATGGCGGCATCCAAAGATTATGGTAAAACGTGGCAATACAAAGGTACTGCACGGTTACCTCAACCCGATACTGGATTAAATTCATTTTGGGCACCACAAGTGTTTCAAAATCCTGATGATAATAGCTATCACATGCTTGTTACCTACATCAAAGGAGTATACGAAGATTGGGGAGGTGAGGCCAAAGTATTTCATTATACCAGTAAGGATTTAAAGAATTGGAAATGGCT
>JBGAVW010000111.1:0-8989 GCA_044227925.1 Saprospiraceae bacterium
GATATAAAAGACCAGGACCTGACTATGCTGATCATGCCCGTGCTGATCAACCACTAGTGGAAATGGACAATGATCAATGGGCAATTGTCAAATTGACAATAGACAAATATCAATCAGCAATTGGCTATTAAAATATGAAAGTCGGACTCTTCTTCGGTTCATTTAATCCTGTACATACAGGTCATATGATCATAGCTAATTTTATGGCCTATGCTGCGGACCTGCAGCAAGTATGGCTCGTAGTATCCCCATTAAATCCATTAAAACCAGCTGCCAGCCTGGCGCCTGATTACGACAGACTGCATTTGGTAAAATTAGCTATCGGAGATAACCCGAGATTAAGGGCCTCCAATATAGAATTTTCACTTCCCAAACCTTCGTATACGATCGATACCCTTACCTATTTAAAAGAGAAACACCCCGAACACGAGTATGTGCTGATCATGGGAGGTGACAATCTTGCCACCCTGCACAAATGGAAAAACTGGGAAAAAATACTGGAGCTATATCAAATCTATATTTATAAAAGACCTAAATATGATTTAGGAGATTTGGAAAAACACCCTCATGTAAAACATTTTGATGCCCCATTATTGGATATATCGGCTACCTATATCCGGGATTGCATAAAAAAAGGAATAAGCATACAATATCTCGTGCCGGATACAGTGTACGAATATTTGAGTGGGAGCAATGTGTATAAATAAGACTGGTATTATTTCAATTCAAATTTTACGACAGCATTTTGCCTGTAGGCATTCACTGCATTCAACACTGTAAACTCCAGCGGATCGGTGGCAGTATTGCCCTTAGCCGTTATCACTTGAATGGTTTTGGTACTGTGGGGGAGGATTTCAACCAGGTCATTTTGTCTTTGTAAAATATATTTTGAATTATTTTTCAATATAAATCCGGCATCGCTTTGATTTTTGATTTCTACCTCCAGTACTTTTGAGTCACCGATAAAACCTTTATTTTTAAATAGCAGGCATGAATCGAGCAACAGCTTCAAATGGGGTTCTTTTCCTACTAATACATTATCAAACCATGCGACAGTACGCCCGGCAAACAGTGCCTCTTTTATAGAAGCCTCGGTTTTCTCTCTGGCCAACACCAGGGTTACAGGTCTGTGTCCACCACCTGAGAGATTAAACTGGTAGTCTACCAAGCCATGTATATCAGAAGTTCCCATTACTGTAAGGTTTTGTTCCTGAGCTATTTTCATCGCATCTTCTGAAAATGTGATATCATTAACGACTTCTATCCCATGCAGCAAATCCTGAGATATCAGCTTTTTATGAAAATCTGTTAGTGTGGCCACACCATCCTTACGCTGAGCGATCCAATTTGGATGATTCCAAAAGATAAAGGCACCTTGCTTACGCGCCAGCTTATAGCTTTCAAGTGAATCTCCGACCTTAAAAGCATTCACATCCTGAATAAATAATGCATTGGCATGACCCGGTGGCATACGACGGGTGATCTCTGCCCCGTGGATCAAAAGTAAATCATAGGGTTTTATATATTCTTTGGCCACTTCAAATGAACGGTTGCGATCGGGATGGGGAAGATCATCTTTATGAGGCTGATATTCGATGTGCTCAGTAAGGGATATTGCATCCAGGCCATCCCTCAAGGCTTCCTCTATCCTGATATTGGGCCAAACCTGCCCATCACTGAAGACGGTATGAATATGAAAATCGCATTTTAAAGTCTTATAGCCATGTACATCAGGAAATTGGATTTTTCTATCCAGGTCCTGGGCTGACACTACAGCAAAGCAGAGTAATAAAGCAGGTAATATTAAAGTAGGTTTCATAAAATTTATATTTTACTCATTTCGTCCTGCCAATTTAAGTCAGAAATATTAGCTAATCATTAAATTTGATCCCTTCAAAAAAAACTTACCCAAGTATCTTATTATAGATTTATCTTTGCACAGCGAACTTTTCCCCCCTTTTTTCGTTTTAAATAAAAATATCAGATACTATGTATCCTTTAGAATTAGTAAAACCCATGGAAAACGAACTGCTGCAGGCAGGTTTCGAAGCACTTACCGATGAACAGGAAGTGGAAAAAGCGTTAAATGATAAAGAGGGCACCATACTGTTGATGGTCAATAGTGTATGTGGCTGTGCAGCTGCACATGCCCGCCCAGGAGTAAATATGGCCCTGAGATCTGACAAGACTCCAGATAAATTATATACTGTATTCGCCGGAGTGGATAGGGAAGCTACCGCCAAAGCACGCGAATTTCTAGCTCCTTACCCCCCATCCTCTCCTTCTATTGCGCTGTTTAAAAACGGCGAACTGGTACATATGATAGAGCGATACCAGATAGAAGGCAGAAATGCTGATATTGTGGCAGCCAATTTAAAAATGGCCTTTGACACGTATTGTTAGACTATTCTAGCCGTCTATTTCTATTTTCTTCAAATGAATTCCTGATTTTAATGATTTGTCTATAATTTTATAGCAAATCAATCTTGACTAGTATTGTGAAGACTTAGCCATTTTATTAATTATGATGAGCAGCTTAAATGAAATAATGCTTACATGATGAGCTTGGTGGTTTCTAAAAATAGGAATTTTGCATACGAACATGCTCCAAAAGCAAGCTCCTTACAACTATCTAAACCAAATGTATTAAGTGGAAAGCCTGGTTAAAATGGTTATCCATAAAACCATATGCTACATTGATTTTTTTAGCTATAAGCATCTATGTCACATACTATTTATACATACTATTTATTAAAATCGCAGGTAACCTCTTTGGTTTTTAAAATGCGGTTGCAGATAGGAGTACCAATAGTTGGGATCCTCTCTAGTTGATTTTCATCAGCACTTTTTAAGATAAAAATCATTCCCACAATATTATTTTAGGTTGAAATTGTAGGTGTCCAAAAAAATTAAGTAATATGACAACTACTACTTTAGGCCATGTGGTAAGTCTCCTTGGAAGGCTTGATGATAATAATAGTTTTATCAACTCTTCTATGGTGCATAAAGTGAAAAGGTTTCCATTTACAAAACCAGAAAAAGAAACCACGATGCACATCTCTATCCCGCATGATTTAAATCTAAAAATGGGCCAATATTTAACGAGTAAACCTTTGATTACCGTGCTGGCATTGGGAATAAGCATTTTAACTGCTTTTTTGGGTTTCAAAGGACTTATGTCTTTATTAAACTGAGTACTAATTGCGACCTGTCGTATTTACCTTTAGTCTAATATTAAATTAATTTGGACCGGAAAATCTGACATATCCGGGAGTCTGGGAACTATCAATTTCGACGGAGGGTTTTGATGATATGAAAATGAAAATTCCGGTAGTATCTATACTATTTTTTATCTCCTCTTTATCTGCTTATACTCAGGATTTTATAATCAAGGATTTTGATGTTAAAATTAAAATCCAAAAAAATGGCACAGCGGAAATTAATGAAGAGATTACAGTTTATTTTAATGAATCAAAAAGAGGAATAATCAGGGACATTCCCTATAAGTATAAATTTGAAGCAAAAGAGTATAAAACTCCAATTTCCGGCATTTCTGTAAAAAATCACAAGATCAAAATCACCGAATCGGGCAGTATAAAGCGAATACGAATAGGTGATCCGGATAAATACCTGCAAGGAGAGGTCGTTTACAATATTTCGTATAAAGTAAAAGGACCATTTATTACAAATGGCACCTATGATGAATTCTATTGGAATATTACCGGAAACGATTGGACTGCACCTATAGAAAAAGTAAAATACGATATTGAATTACCTGATGATGTGACCATACCTTATTCAGGATTAAAAGTATTTACGGGAAGTTACGGTTCAAAAGTCGATAGCGGCTATATACAACAAGGGGGACGGCATATATATGGAAACTCTATCTCGGTATTACCTCCCGGGCAAGGCCTTACCGTATCCCTTCAATTACCCTTTGCTTATATAGACAGAAAAAATGTCGCTGATCTGAATAAAACAAAAACCCAGGAGATAGTAGAGGATGTGAAAATACAATGGCCATGGGCTATAATCCCCGCTGCACTTATATCCCTATTTGTAGGATTTTGGAATAAAACCAGGAAAAGATATACTCCTCACACTCTACAATCACAAATGCCATACCCACCGGATGATATGAATCCCGCAGAAGTAGGAGCATTTTATGATCATGTGGTAAATGACCGGGATGTAATCTCTCTCCTCCCCTACTGGGCAGCCGAAGGATTTATCCGTATGGAACATGATACCCGTACACAGGATACCTATATTTCAAAATTGAATCATCTAAGCGGTAACCGGGCTGAATATGAGTATACCTTATTTAATAACCTGTTCGCAAACAGATCAAGCATTGCCATATCTGAACTAAAGAACAAATTTCACACTACCCACAGCCTCGTAAAATCCATGATCAAACGCGAAATCATCGATATGCAGCTGTATGATGCAGATTACCGTTATTGGTTCAAATCGTGGCGGGCATGGTTAGCCATTTCTATCCTGATCCCACTGGGCATTTCTTCTTTCATCTTCGGTTATTGGTTTGCCGGTATTTTCTGTCTGATTGGTTTTCTGATCGGTATGATCCTTTTACTACTACCCGAAGTGGTTTCCCAAAAAGGCCATCGAATTCATTTACATCTTAAGGCGTTTTACGATTTTCTAAAGAACAAAGATTCCCAATCTATGCAAACTGTTTTTGCAAACGACCCGAATTATTTTGATAAAGTGTACCCATACGCTGTAGCATTAAATCTGGACAAATCATTTGTGCAGAAAGTAAAAACTTTCCATCCTCAAGGCCCTACCTGGTATGGATGGTATGGAATACCTGTAATGACCGGTCAGCGCACCACTATGGAAGATTTTGGCAAAGAGTTTGAGCCAAAAGAAATAACCACAGCTTTTAATTCAGTACCCATGCCGGAATCAGGATCATTTAGCGGGGGTAGCAGTGGTGGTGGATTCAGTGGTGGTGGTTTTGGTGGCGGCGGAGGAAGCAGTTGGTAAATTGCCTAAAATTTTATTTTAATTATCTCCCTACCCAAATATTCCTTTTTTAAGGTGCGTCTGAGTATTGACTAAAGCAATTTATAGGCCTTCATCATTACCGGCAGGGAAGTCGACAATTTAGTTCTAAATACAATTCAAAAAGATATTTTCATATCCTTAAGTCTGATTATGGCAAAGCAATGCGCTGATACATTTTCCACTGTATGCGTCAACTATTAAAATTGATAAAATCGCATATCGACAACAATTCTTCTTTGATTAATATTATAATTAGGTTAAACTCAGTCATTCACACTTCATTTATATTTTTAAAAGCAACTTTTGAGTTATATCCACACCAATGTTCTTACTATGTTTAAATTAAAATTTCTTTTCGTATCAGCATTATTCAGCACCCTCATTTCTTGTACCAGCGATACCGCTGTGGTAGCCGATTGCACTACCATCACCGGAGCTACTTTTTCCACCAATAGCGGAAAATTAAGCAGTATGATTCAATCAAAATGCAGCGGAAGCACATGTCACAGTCCCGGAGGAAAAGAAGCAAAAGAATTTCTGGCTACTACGGATTACAATGCGATAACATCTTTTTTATCCAGGGGGGCCACCTCAGTACTCAATGGTTCTATGCCTGAAGGATCAAAATTAAGCACTGCGGAACTGGAGTTGTGGCAATGCTGGAAGGAATCCGGATTCCCACAATGATCATTTCTTTATTTAGTCTCTTTTTTTATAAAAATCGAGAGTAGAGCTAAGTCCAATCTGTAGGGTATTATTATTTTCTACCTGGGTCCCATTGGATTTATTGAGGATCTGGCTCAGGTATCCTAGCTCCAATCTACCCAGCTTAGGCATGCGATATCCCAGGGCAAAGTATAGCCTGTTTTGATCAAATATATTATACCCCACATGCTTACCAAAAGAAATTAATGCTTCTTCATAGGTACTCAGATACCATGATTTTTCCTTAATTATTTTGCCTTTTAATGGCATAGAAAATCTGGCCAACAATCGAAATCTATTTTGGTATACTGCATCCCCAGGCAAAAAAACATCACCTTGTTGAACAGGCAACTTCAACCATCGTTGTTCCAGCCTAAACCGGGTGGTCATTTCAAACTTACCTACCTGGTTTTTGATCTGCATTTGTTGCCAAAGCCGGTTTTCCGGAAATTTTGATTTTACCGGAAAATCACCATATGGGTAGGTTTCTACAAATGCGTACCCAATAGAAAAAAAAGTCTGTGGAGAGAAATGGTAGTTTATTCCCGGCCGGAGCAATAATTGCTGTGCGTTGGAAAACAAGTCTTCTCTTCGAAGCTGGGCTTCGAGATGTACCCCCCATTTAGGACTTATTTTATGATCGCCAAAATACATTAACCAGGCTGTGGTATTGTTTGTTTGTTTGCGAATGGATTGGGCTGAAGCAACACAATTGCATAATACAAAAAATAAGATCAGATTTATATTCCTCATTGTTAATTTATAATTGAAAAGTAACAGCAATTTAAGATTGAAAATCATTTTTTTTGTTGCTAAAAAATGCAAATTCAGATAATGGAAATAACAATTTATCAAAAAATAAATAAACCGGTGTCAAATCTATTTCCAATTTTAAAATATTGGCTGGATTGGCTTTCCAGCTGGAACCAATTAATCTAACATAATTTTCATGAGTTATTTTCAACTACGTATTTTTAGATATATTTGCGAGCTAAATTCAAATTTTAATCGAAAAATCAGGTCATAGCAAAGGAGAGATGTTTAAAAAGTTCCATAAAAAATTTTATTCATTGATAAAGACCGGTCTTTGTTCTTTTGCTGCCATTTTATTTAGCTGTACTTTCATTTACATACAAGAATACAACTTAGTTAACGCCTTAAATAAAGACAACATTGGTTGTACTGAATATGCAGGAGACGAATCTGGTTATTTTGCCAAATGCGATACCAATCCGATTCATACGTATTCTCTTGTAGCATTTTTAGTTCTAAATGAAGCTGAGAATACTGAAGAAGATGAAGTTAATGAAGTTTCAGAAAATAAAAATAAGAACTTTTCAAGTAGTTTATATTATGACGCCAATGGTACTGCCAATGATAAAAGTTTGATAACTCAGTTGGCTTTATCTATTCTAAATCGCACTTCAGTTGCCCTTTTTATTCTATTCCATTCCTGGAAATCCTCTCTGTTTTAGTGGTATCTAACAGGAGCTAAAGCAGGAACTTCCCTTTAGTTTGATCTGAATATTGCCAATTTAAGTACAGGCAAACTCATTTTATTCAATTTAATCCAAGTTTAATTTTTATATTTTATGAAGAAAATTTCATTCGTCATATGCATGACTGCCTTGTTTATTTATTCAAACTGTAAGCATATAGAAAAAGAAGAGGCCGAAGAGATGCATTTTTTGGTGACCAGCCCAATTGTGTTAGATACCATTATTTATAATGAATATGTTTGTCAGATTCATTCCTTTCAACACATAGAGTTGAAAGCACTTGAAAAGGGATACTTACAAAATGTATATGTAGATGAAGGGAAGATGGTTAGAAAAGGGCAACTCTTATTTCAAATTATGCCGTTGATATATCAAGCCGAAATGAAAAAAGCTCAGGCTGAAGTTGAATTTGTGGAAATTGAATATATAAATACCAAGAAGCTTGCCGATAGCAATATTGTATCTTCCAGCGAACTGGCCTTAGCCAAAGCGCATCTGGATAAAGCAAAAGCTGAACTTTCATTAGCTCAAGTTCATTTGGGATTCACTCAAATCAATGCTCCCTTTGACGGTATAGTAGGCCGATTTCATGTTCGATTGGGAAGTCTTATAGAAGAAGGGGAATTATTAACAACGCTCTCTGATAACAGTAAAATGTGGGTTTATTTTAATGTTCCCGAGTCAGAGTATTTAGATCATGCAGTAAATTCTAAGTCCGATTACCCAACACAGGTAAAGCTCAGAATGGCTAATAATCAGGAGTTTGATCATACCGGTATAGTAGAAACGATTGAAGCAGATTTTAATAATGAGACCGGTAACATTGCCTTCCGTGCTACTTTTAAAAATCCAAAAGCAATATTGAGGCATGGTGAGACTGGTAGTATTCTTATGCCCATTGCATTAAAAAATGCGGTTATTGTTCCACAGAAGACCACATTCGAAGTACTGGATAAAAAATTTATCTATGTGATAGATGAAAATGATATGGTTAGATCCAGGTTAATTACAGTAAGCAAAGAATTGCCCCACTTATATGTCATAAATTCCGGAGTGGGTATAAAAGATAAAATCCTATTGGATGGATTGAGTAAAGTACATGAAAACCAGAAAATACTATATGAATTTGTAAATCCTCAGAAAGCAATTTCTGACCTATCTCATTTACACGCAGAATAGATAAAAATAAAATAGCAGGTAATTATGTTCAGTAAATTTATTCAAAGACCAGTCTTAGCTATTGCTCTATCCCTGGGTATTGTTTTTCTTGGGTTACTGGCTATGTTTACAAGCCCTGTTGCTCAGTTTCCGGATATTGCCCCTCCGAGGGTAAGTATTTTTATAGAATTTCCCGGGTCCAACGCAGAAGTATTAATAAAATCTACCGTAACCATTTTGGAAAGAGCCATCAATGGTGTGCAAGGTATGCAGTATATTCTTTCTGATGCAACCAGTGCCAGTGAAGCAACTATAGAAATAATATTTGAGCTTGGTACCGACCCTACTATTGCAGCTGCCAGAGTAAAATCCAGGGTAGATCAAGTGATGACCAATTTGCCACCATTGGTCCAAAGAGAAGGTGTGATCATTACCCCTATTACTCCCAGTATGTTGATGTATGTAAATCTCTTCAGCAACGATAAAAACGCTGATGAAAAATTCTTATTCAATTATGCTAATACATTTATTTTACCCGAACTGAAAAGGGTAAGTGGAATGGGCAGGGCAGAAGCTATTGGAAGCCGATC
>JBGAVW010000112.1:0-8988 GCA_044227925.1 Saprospiraceae bacterium
ATCAATACAAAATGAATCATTGGCAGTAAAACCACAAGAACTGACACTGGTAAAGAATAAACAATAAAAAAAAATGGCGAGTGGTACGAAAAGAAAAGATGAGTGCTCTGTACAGAGCGTGATAAATTTTTTTTTCATTTGGGGTCTTTTAGTATTAAGTGTAATGGTACGATAAATTGTCGATACCGGGATTAAACTAAATTCTTATTGAGTTGGAAAACTATGAATTTTAGGATGCCAAAGCATTAACTATTAGTCTTTTTTAAATACAACCATATCTTATACACGCAAAAGCACCACAAAGCCCGAAAGGCCAGTTATAGAAATAGTTAGTCCAAAAAAGTCGGCAATAATGCCGGTAATCACTGCTCCAAAGGCGTACCCTAAATCTCTCGATAGTCTGAAAATGCTATATTCTCAATTTCAGTGCAATCCCAGGCATCATTATGGTGGATATTGGCAAAATAAGCAAACACCTCTTTCATTCAATATGATTTTAATTATTTGGAAGATAATTAAACTACAAGGTACTTGATTATTTAGCTCTAATATTCCTGAAAATGAAAAAACGGGCGAATACGTTCCTGAGGAACACCGGATCTGGAATTCGTTCAATGAAATACTACTATTTTTAAAGACTTCTCTTTTATTGCGATTTCATATTTTACCTGCCGGGGAAGTATAATTTACTACAAAAAAAGGGAACAAAAGGTGCAATAAAAATTTCATGATTTAAATTTTCCTGATGACTTTGGCAGGTATTCCTGCCACCACAGTGTTTGCCGGAACATCTTGAGATACTACAGCTCCTGCTGCCACGACTGCATTTGCTCCAATAGTTATGCCCGGCAGTATGGTTGCACTCGCCCCAATCCAGGCATTCTGTTTAATGAAAACTGATTTTAATTCCAGTATTTGTCGATGCTCAGGATCTACAGGGTGACTTTCAGTAATGATACTGACTTTAGGTCCAATGAGTACATTGTCTTCTATGAAAATACCACCAAGGTCTAAAAAGCTGCAGGCATGATTAATAAATACATTTTTTCCAAGCCGTATATGCCTTCCAAAATTAGTATGGAAAGGAGTGAAAATAATGGTGCTTTCGTCTATTCTGTGCCCGGTAATTTCACTCAACCTTTCTCTTATTTGACTAATATCCGTAGCATTATTCAGTATTACTGATAATCGGATAGTTTGTGAAACCGCTTCAAATATTTTTGGATATTCCGGATCGGAAAAAGAGATTTGCCCTCCAGCCAGCATCCTGTTAAAAATATCCGTTTTGTCCAGTGCCATATAAACCAATGAGTTTACTGTACCTTATCATGGGCAGATTGCCGGTACTATTTATATTGCTGGTTGGGCACATTAAACATCCACCGAATTCCGAATCTATCCAGGCACACTCCCCAATATCCCCAGAATTCGTCGTGAGGAGCTACACAGTCCGTGCCTTCCTGGGCTAATGCCTGGTATAATCTGTCGGCTTCTTCTTTGGTATCCGGCTCGAGGCTAATAGTGGTATTATTGCCAATAATTAATTTGTGTCCCATACTTTCTATCATATCGGTACCCATGATGAGTGTACCTCCTAAAACAGGAAGGGAAACATGCATTACCATTTTTTTTTCTGCTTCGGTCAGGGTTGGCATGCCCTCTAATGAGGGCAAGTCTCCTATACGCATGATGGGAGCTGCCCACTCCGTGTTGAATATGGATTTATAAGTATTAAAAGCTTCTTCAGCATTACCCTGAAAGTTTAAGTAAATATTTGTTCTTGCCATTAGAATTTAGTTGATTTTAATGTGGGTAAAAATAACTAAGTTTTTTAGAATTTTCGATCCAAAAGAGGCAGGCTGCCCATCATGTCGCACCCGTAATAATGAAGAAATAACTTTCAATACTAATTACTTGTCTATATCGCTTTTTCATTTTACATGAGTGTAATCCCCAACACTATTAATAAAGGCTCGAATCAAGCCAGCATCAGCCGTTTCCCTCTGCCTGCGATGCTATAGTTGCCCTTTAGAATAAAGAGTCCGGTGTAAATAATATTAATAGTCAATAAAGTTTAAATATAATAATAGTTTGTATATGAAACTATTATATATATAAATATAGTTTAATTTATAAATTAAAAGTTCGTATTTAATTTTTTTGAATATTGATAATCTCTATTTCATCCATAGATTGTTTTACTCCCCAGCCGCATTGAACCACTTTTTTCTTACCTGTTATTTTATAGTCAATTTTTACATTTATAGACCACACCCCGCTTGCTCCATTGGATTGACTGATCACTGCATCCACTTTACTCTTACTGGATTCAGAGGTTGCATACTGGATCCTTTGGTCTTTTAAATCAATGGCAATATGCCATTCGCAACCATCTACTGCAATATCATTTCTCAGCATGGCCGTAGCAGATATCATATCTGCATCGGTAGATTTTTCGCATGAAAAAATAAGTAACAAAACAAAACCTAGTGAAATCAGGATTTTGGGCATTTTTAATTGTTTGATATAACTTAATAAACGTAGGCAAAGGATCATTTAGTTGGACAATTGCTTTTTTTTCAGTTCCCATTTAAATGCCCAGGCAATCCTTTCCATGGAATCCTTATTTTTGAGTTTCTCTAATTTTAATTCATAATTATTGACAAAAAAAAGCTACATATCTCTGGCGGTCAAAAATGCATTGATGTACCTGGTGATCATCACCCTATCCTCATTTATTATAGGGTATACTATCTACAGATTGAGTGCCGTATTGATTGTATCCTCAGCAAAAAAACAACTGAATGAAGAAGTAAAGGGCATTGCTCAAAACCTCACTGAAGTATTTGATCAGATTGGACGCGATGTGCAGTTTTTAGCACAGAGTCCTGTAATCTCTTCTTATTTGTCTTCATCCTC
This sequence comes from Saprospiraceae bacterium, assembly GCA_044227925.1. Taxonomy (GTDB): domain Bacteria; phylum Bacteroidota; class Bacteroidia; order Chitinophagales; family Saprospiraceae; genus JADJLQ01. The sequence goes on from JBGAVW010000112.1 coordinate 2,920, forward strand.
ACCTGGCGAGGCAGCAAAGGCCCTGGTACAAGAAGAATTCAAAGCCATGCTTCAAACTAAGCCGGCTTATTTTCAAATCAGGCTTATAGGGCTGGCTGATTCCGGTATGGAAAGAGTCCGGGTGGATAGAATTCATTCTAAGCCGGAGGTAATACCACCTGACAGATTACAGCGCAAAGGGGACAGAGTTTATTTCAGAGAGACTGTCAAAATACCAGCCGGAGGTGTTTATTTTTCTGAGATAGATCTCAACCAGGAATTTGGGAAACTGCAAATTCCCTATCTGCCGACATTGCGAGTGGGTAGTCCATTATATATGAATGATATGCTGTATGGCATCATTATTATAAATATAGAATTAAAACAAGTATTTCAAAAACTACAGCAAGATGTAGGCTTGGAGAAAGAAATTTATGTTTTTAATAATGAAGGGTATTTTCTTATACACCCTGATGAGAGTCAGACTTTTGGGTTTGAATTTGGAAAGGCGCCCAATGTCGCTTCGGTATTTAATGATGTATCTGAATGGTTTCCAGATATAGCCTTAAGTAATAATGCCGATTCCATACGGCATAATACTTCGAAGTTTATTACCTCCTATTACACACTGACCCATCCTCGGACCAGTTATAAACTTTTGTTTGCACTGCGGGCAGCAGAAGATCAGATTTTATCCCCATTTAAAGTATGGAGGAAAAATACTATTCTCACTACATTGGGCATCACCCTGCTATTTTTGGGATTTGCTTTTTATTGGATGCAAAGGCAATCAAAACAATTAAAGAAGATTACTCAATCCATGGTCCAATTTGCGGGTGATCATAGCCATATTAAAAGCATCCAAAGCCAGCCCGACGAAATAGGTGATCTATCAAAAGCATTCAATGAAATGGCAGATACCATACGCTCCAATCTTATAGCATTGGAAAAAAGTAATGCCATAGCGAATGAAGCCAACAAAAGCAAAGAAGAGTTTTTAGAAAACATAAGTCATGAGATTAAAAATCCGGTACAAAGCATCATCGGTATGACCAATATTTTGGAAGATAACGACCCTAAACCAGAACAAAAGCCGGTGATAAAGTCACTGCAATTCAGTTCTAAGCAATTGTTGCACCTGGTCAATGATGTTTTGGATTTTACTAAATTTAAGACGGGTCAGATTAAACTGGCTCCTGCTCCAACCAGGTTGTATAATCTCCTCAGTCAAACTATTGAAAGCAATCAATACCTTGCTTACTCTAAAAACATAAGAATCTACCTGGATTTTGACCAGCAGTACCAAAAACTGGAAGTGCTCCTTGATGCCATGAGGCTAAATCAGATCTTAAACAACCTGATCGTAAATGCAATCAAATTTTCAAAGGATAATTCTGAAATAGGCGTAAAGGTAGGCATACTCTCCAAGGATGAAGAAAAAGTACGGGTGGAATTTAATATTATAGATGAAGGGGTGGGGATGTCGGAGGAAGAGCTGGCACAAATCAAATCGCGTTATTTCTCCAATGATCTGAATGGCTCAGGGTTGGGCCTGCATATTGTGAATCAATTTCTCCGCCTCTTCCAATCTGAGCTCCAAATCCAGAGCACAAAAAATAAAGGTTCCCGTTTTTCTTTCGTTCTTGACCTGCCTTACCTTGAACCGGATGAAGTGAAAACAAGCGAAAACGAAAGAATGTCACCCGTCATGGAGGTAGAAGCAGGATTGCTGATTGATGATGATCCCCAAATAATTCATTACCTGGAATATGTCTTGAAGAAAATCGGAGTGCTGCACATATATGCCGTTACCAACCTTCAAGAATTAAATCAACTGGGAGATGAAAATAAATTTGATATTATTATTACCGATGCTTTGGTGTCACCAGACAATCTGGATGATTATTTTAGACAAGTACAAATTTTAAGAAAGGAAAAAGGGTTGCTATTGCTTCACAGTGGTATTACGGATCTACCTGCACGAATACTAACCAGTGTGGGAATAGATGCCTTTGTACCCAAGCCGATTGAAAGTACAGATTTTATCAAATTGATTGAAAACCTATGGTATGAAAAGAAAATTTCGATACCCGATATGAAAATGTTTTATAAAGATTACGACTATGACTCTGGTCTGCTTCAATCCGCAATGAAGATATTATTGGCAGAGTGGAAGCAGATGACGGACAAGTTATTACTATCTATTCGTACCAATGATCAGGACTCGTTCAACCAGGTGTATCATAAATTAATTGCATCCCTACGGAGATTTAATCTGACTCCGCTACAGGAGTTTTTATTGCACGTGCAGCAAGAAATGATGCATGGCGGCGTGATAGATGACAAAACCATTGAAGTACTTTCCAGGAAATTGGAATGGAAAGAACAATTTTTTAAAGCGGAGTTAATAAAAATTGAGAAAGGCGAAATTCAAAGATGATGTAACCTGTTTTCCAGGTCCGATTTGTATTTGTCTCCAATGGGAATTTTTTTATCTCCTATGGTAATTTCATCGGCAGTGGTGTAATCGATTTTGTCGAGATTGACAATATAAGATCTGTGTACACGAATGAAAGAGGCAGGCAATTTGGGTTCAAGATCTTTCAGGCTATATAATGTAAGTGTCTGGGTGGTCGGAAATACAAAGGAAACATAATTATCTTCAGACTTTATAAATAATACTTCTTGGAACCGGATTCGTACATTTTTAATGCCATCTTTAATATAAATAATGTCTTTCAGCTTGATACTTTCGTTCACCATCGCATTTTCAGAAGCCAACAATCTGTTCATTGCCTTTAGGAAGCGGTCATAAGAAAGTGGTTTTGGCAAAAAATCAACTATATCGTCATAGTCATAACTCTTAATCGCAAAATCCGCATTTGATGTAATCATGATGACAGGAATAGTATTTTTTTTCAATTCCATAAATTGCTGACCTGTCATGTCAGGCAGGTTAAAATCCAGAAATACCAGGTTAATATCCCCACTTGCCATTAAAGTCAATCCATCTGTGGCATTGGAGGTCAGAATGCTGTAATCTACAAGGCCTGATTTCTGACAAAAATGTTTCAATAAATCACCAATCAGTGGATCATCATCGATTATCAAACACTTTAGTTTTTCATTCATCACTACAACTAATTCAGAATCAATATTAAGAAAATCAAACAAGCAGGTTATAAAAAAAATAAATATTTTTTTTTACCGATCCAATCGTGTTTTTTGCCCATTTGTTTGGGCATTTTATACATTCGAAGCAAACCATGATCAGATGTACAGTACTTTTAATTTAAATCATTTTTTCGTTTATCAAATTTAAAAATGAGATTTTTACTATTTACGGGTTAGGGTTGATTTTACAAATCGTTCGAAAATTTTTAGCAAAGGGAGGCGCATTTAATTCTCTAAATTGGTCGCCTCCCTTTTTTATTATTCTGAATTATTATTTTTTCAATGTTTTAAACATTAGAAAATCAGTAATTTATATTTAATAGTTTGACCGAATTTTGTTCACCCTAAGAATCTGGGTTTTCACCCAATATATCTAGGTATTCACGGAAAATTATATAAAAATTAAAATTGGGTTTCTAGATTTGGCTCAGAAATTGATTTAGTCTTTCGCTAATATCTTCATTATTATGTGGTTATAGCAAATAAGCCCTATAAATTTTATTGGTTAGATTTCATTAATTTCAACAAATTTTTAATTTTGCCATCTAAATAGAATCTTACTATGCAATTGAAATTGAATCTACTTTTCAAAGCAATCCCCCTCTTTATACTTATCCTCGTGGTAGGATGTAAGCAGGAACAAATAGATCCGGATTCAACTCCAGATGAAACTAAAGGACTGGTGAAAGATTTTAAACATGAGGTTATATTCGAATGGAATGAGCTGTATATGCTGATAGACAAAGATGCTCTTGGATATAGACCTCTGCCTGGTCCCCGTGCGCTTGCTTATATGGGATTTTCGGCCTATGAAACAGCCGTTCCCGGGATGCCGGATTTTAATTCACTAAAAACGCAATGGGGAACGGAATTACAGATCCCTTCTTTGGATGCTTCTAAAAAAATTCATTGGCCTACTGCTATTAATGCGAGCTATGGATATCTGATGGAACGATTTTTCTTTAAGACTAAATTTGTAGAGGGCCCTGGTCATATTACCAATGCCGAAACACAAAGGAGAATAGATGCATTGCAAAATAGCCTCGATGAAAAATATAAAGCTGAGATAAACGATAATACCGTATTTAATGATTCCAGGGCTTGGGGAGAGTCAGTTGCAGCAGCTGTATGGAAGTGGTCAGTTACAGATCCATATGGCCATGAGTCTGATTTAAACCCACTAAACAATGATAAGACCAAAGAGTTTTATTATGACTGGAGATCGAAAAGCATGGATGTCAATGGTAAAATTATAGCCGGTAAATGGTATCCAAATAATGATAATCCTGATGGAGGTATGTTTCCATTCGGTGGCAGGTTCAGAACATTTGCTACTACTGAAGCTCAGAAATTAGCTCCTCCTCCGATTCCGTATAGTGAAAGTAAAACATCTTCTTTTTACTCTCAGGCACTGGAAGTTTATGCCTCATCTAATGATAAAATGCCATACCAGGATAGATGGATAGCTGAATTCTGGTCAGACGATATATTTGGTCAGACATTTTCACCACCTACAAGAATAATAGCCATTTTTGATCAGGTAATGGTAAAAGAAAAATCAAATCTCGAAAAAGCAGTGGAAGGTGTAGGTAAATTAGGACTCGCTTTAAATGATTTTGGTGTTACCTGTTGGCATTCCAAATATGTATACAATGTTGAAAGACCAGAAAATTACATTAAAAGATTAATTGACCCGGATTGGGAACCTATATTAACAAATACAGTTACAGGCGCAAAAGGTATTACACCATCATTTCCAGCCTATCCATCTGGTCATTCCACCTTCGGTGGGGGAGGTGGAGTAATACTCGCAGATTTATTTGGACAGAATTATGAATTTACCGATTTATGTCATAAAGACCGTACAGAATTTCTGGGTACCCCAAGGACATTTGCTTCTTTTGAAGATGCCGGAATCGAAAATGCACTTTCGAGAATTCCGCTGGGCGTACATTTTCGCATGGATTGTGAAGCAGGAATAAAACTTGGGCAGGCAGTTTCAAGACGGGTATTAAAATTACCCTGGAAGAAATAGAAATTTCAGATTTTTAAGGAAACCTCAATAATTTTAGTAAAGGGCTTGGATGGGATTTGACATTCAAGCCTTTTTCTTTTTTGTATTCGCCGGTTTTTTACCACAATAGTAGATTCAATTTAGTAATGAGTTTTACCATTTTTACCCATTGACAACAGCGGTTTATACAATTTAAAATTTAATCAGGAGGCGTCTGACTACTTTTGACTCGTTGCATAAGTAAACAGCTATGCATACATTTTAATCGGCAGGTACTCTAATGCCAATGTGTAAAATTGAATTATGAAAAAATGTTTTTGTTTACTTTTCGGATTACTTTCAGGAATTTTCCTCATTGGACAAACACCCAATGATGCCGTATATATGGGCAAAAACTCCATTTGTTTTATGGGTGGCTATGGGCAGAGCAGTTGGGACAAATATTGGGAAAACACACTTAAACGTGAAAATTTAAATATTGGTACCAATACAACCTCTACTATATTGTTTATGTCTGCAATAGGGCTTACCAATAAATTAAATGCATTTGTTGCCTTGCCCTATATCAGTACAAAAAACAGTGCTGGAAATTTATTGGGTCAGCAAGGGATTCAGGATTTGTCCATTGCTTTTAAATATAAATTGCTTGAACAAAATGGAATCAGAATTATAGGGTCTGTGGGTGGATCAGTACCCATCGGGAATTATGTTCCTGATTTTTTACCAATGTCTATCGGATTGCAATCACCATCCCTCACAGCTAGATTGATCGCAAATTACCGTCATGGCTCCGGGCTTTATATAACTGCCCAGGGTGGGTACACTGGCAGAAGCAATATAAAAGTAGACCGGGATTCATACCAGGCTTATGAAGCTGTGTACAACACCAATACAGTAGCAAT
>JBGAVW010000113.1:0-8965 GCA_044227925.1 Saprospiraceae bacterium
AATAATGGATGAAATCGACCGATGATTAATTCATTGATATTTATCAGCATACTTCAGGTAACACTATGCAATGATATTATTAATTACTTTGCCCGATACATCAGTAAGACGATATCTTCGTCCTTGGGACTGGTACGTAAGTTTTTCATGATCGATGCCCAGTAAATGAAGCAACGTAGCATGGAAATCATGTACATGAACCGGATCCTGTACTATATTGTATCCATAATCATCCGTTTTACCATAATCCATTCCGCCTTTGATCCCGCCACCGGCTACCCAGGTTGTAAAACATTTGGGGTGATGATCCCTGCCATAATTATCAGCACTGAGTTTGCCCTGGCTGTAGACGGTACGACCAAATTCCCCTCCCCAGATTACAATGGTATCGTCCAATAGTCCTCTTCGTTTGAGATCTGTGATCAATGCGGCCGATGCCTGATCGGTTGCCTTTGCTTGTGGTTTTATTGCTATTTGCAGTGAGTCATGATTGTCCCAACCCTGGTGATATAATTGTATGAAACGAACATTGCGCTCTGCCAGTCTCCGTGCCATCAAACAATTAGCTGCATAGGTGCCGGGAGTGCGGGCCTCTTTTCCATACAGTTCAAATATCGAATCGGGTTCATCACTCAGATCAGTTACTTCCGGTACTGATGTCTGCATACGGAAAGCCATTTCATATGATGCTATCTTGTCCTGAATAGATGGGTCCTTAAAGCGATCCATCTGCACATGTAATAAATCATGTAAAGCATCGAGCATTTTTCTCCTGTCGGCAGATTCATAGCCATCCGGGTTTTTTAAATAAAGCACAGGATCATTCCCGGCTCTTAATTGCACACCTTGATACCTTGAAGGTAAAAAACCATTGCCCCATAATCTTGCATACAGGGGTTGGTCGTTTGGGGCATTATTGGAAACCAGGACTACAAAAGAAGGCAGGTTTTCATTTTCTGATCCCAATCCATAAGTAAGCCACGATCCCATGCTTGGCCTGCCAGCCAGCTGATGACCGGTCTGTAAAAATGTCAATGCCGGATCGTGATTGATCTGCTCGGTATACATGGATTTGATAAAACATAAGTCATCTACCACCCTGGATGTATAAGGCAAAAGATCGCTTACCCAGGCACCCGATTTACCATATTGGTTAAATTTAAAAGGGGATTGCACTACAGGAAGTGAGGATTGTCCTGCGCTCATAGCTGTAAGCCGCTGTCCTCCACGAATCGAAGCAGGCAATTCTGATCCGTGCAATTTGGTCAGCAATGGCTTGTAATCAAATAATTCAAATTGGGATGGTCCGCCACTTTGACATAAATAGATGATTCGTTTTGCTTTGGGTATAATTATAGATGAATGACGAGTTACGGAAGGCAAAATATTTCCCAAAGCCAATGCTCCAATACTCTGAGCCGAGCCGGATAGAAATGCCCTTCGACTCATATAGGTACTCAATAAATCCGTTGCGGTATACTTTGCCTTTTTCATTGGTTATTTTAGATTAATATAAGCATCAGAATTCATTATCGTATTAGCTACCACTGTTGCACTGGCCAATGCTATTGGATCCGTATTAAACCGTTTTGCCCCGGCTGTAAGCCACCCTTTTGCCTTTACAGGGTTTGATTTCATACTTTCATATTGATCATCGTACAGTTGCTTCAGGATAGTCAATTCCTGCTCACTTGGTTTGATGCAGGTAAGCGATCGATAGATATAGGATATAATATTTATTTTATCCTTGTTTAACAGAATGGAATGATACGCTAAAGACCGGGCTGCTTCTATTAACTGTGGATCATTGAGTAATACCAACGCTTGCAAAGGAGTAGCTGTCTGCTGCCTTCGCACTATACAATAGCTACGGGAGGGTGCATCGAATATACTCATACTGGGAGGAGGATTGGTACGCATCCAAAAAGTATATAGGCTTTTGCGATAGAGTGATGACCCTGTATCGGTCTGATACCGGGCACCTGATAATGACCATAATCCATCCGGCTGATATGGTTTTACACTCGGTCCTCCTATTTTTTGATGTAATAAATGGGAAGATGCCAGGCTATGATCCCGCATCTGCTCTGCAGATAATGCACGTGATGGCCCCCGGGCAAACCAGGTATTGTCCGGATCTGCTGATTTTAGCTCTGCCGACACCAGCGATGATTGTCTGTACGTTGACGACATCACAATATATTTCTGCAAAGCTTTCAGGTCCCAATTGTTTTTAATTAAATAAATTGCCAGATGATCTAATAATTCAGGATGGCTGGGCATGGTCCCTTGATAGCCAAAGTTTTCAGCCGTGGTCACTATCCCTTTGCCCATAAATTTTTGCCACATTCTATTTACCAGCACTCTTGATGTAAGCGGATGTTTAGGGTCAAACAACCACTTTGCCAATGCCAGTCTATTTTGTTTCATGGTATCGTGTACAGCAAAAATTCGGGAAGGGGTACCCGGATATACTCTTTCTTTAGGATCACTGTATAATCCCCTGTTGAGTATAAAAGCAGGTCGCAGAGAATCCATTTCATCCATTACCATCATCTCAGGAATAGTATCGATAAATGAATTTTTCCTTGTGTGTAATGCGAGTAATTCATCTTCTAAATTACGGTACCCTGGTATATGCTTTTGAGTAAAATACCATTTCCAGTCTGCTTGAGAAAGATCGGGAGTGAGAGATCGATCGTGAAAATAAATCGATTTAATCACCGGATCAGGAAGTTGATAATCGTATACTCTTAATTCATCTATGGCTCCGTCTTTTATGCCGGCACTTCTGAAGTCAGCTCCAAAGCTCAATCCCGGTTGTTTAGAAGGTAACCCGTTATTCACCAAGAGAATGCCTTTCCAAAGATTGTCTTTTTCAATGGTCATCTTTGTTTTATCGCCATTGATGTATAATTGAAAGCCATTTGCCTTGCTTTGACCATCATAGGTAATGGTTATATGAAACCAGGTATCCCGAGGAATTGAATCCTGTGTAACCTTGATGATGCTGTTGTAAGGCCAGGTTCGATTCATGGTGAGTTCCAGTTGATTTCCTCTCAGGTTGAGAAAATATCCGCGATAGTTATACAACATTTCACCAAAGCCCTTGTATAATATCACGCCCTGCTTTAGTGTAGCAGGTATACGAAGCCAGGCTGAAATACTAAACGGATGAGTACGGTCATACAATCCGGTATTGCCAAAGCTTAGTACATCATCACCATTTGTTTTAAATGCTTGTCCTTTGATTCCATTTATTAACATAGGATCTTTATATGCCGCTACTTCCTTTTTATTTAATTCATTTACAAATCCGGTATTATCCTTTTTATCAAATGAATAATAACTTGCCATGCCATGGTTGATATCTATTGCCTGCTTTTTGCTTTCATTCTTTACCCATTCAACCATTTTGGGTTCATTTGATTTTATCAGGTTAGTTATTTCATTGCTTTTATTTTCAATGGATTTGTCTATATAAGCAAGTATGCTGTCCTGAGTGGGTGTACTGAGCAGCATAGTGGGCACCGGAGTGGCATCGTCCCACGGAATCTGTCCAGCCTCTTCTATATTATTAAAATAAGAATAGAGCTGGTAATAGTCCTTTTGAGAAAATGGGTCAAATTTATGATCATGACATCGGGCGCACTCCACAGTAAGACCAAGAAATGCAGTACCAAACGTATTGGTTCTATCCATTACATATTCCACGCGGAACTCTTCATTTACAATACCTCCCTCTACGTTTTGAGCATGTATTCTATTAAAAGCCGTAGCGAGTCGCTGATCTTTAGTGGCATTTGGCATCAGATCTCCTGCTAGTTGCCAGGTCACAAACTGATCGTAAGGCATGTTTTCATTAAATGCTTTTATCACCCAATCCCTCCATGGCCATGCCGGTCTGTATTTATCTACTGTATAACCGTGAGTATCGGCAAACCGGGCAAGGTCCATCCAGAATACGGCCATGTTTTCACCATAATCTTCTGACGCCAGCAACCGGTCTACTAGTCTTGCATAAGCATCTTGCCCTGTATCCAATACGAAATCATCTATTTCCTGTAAAGTGGGAGGCAAACCGGTAATATCCAGGCTTAGTCTCCTGATCAGAATTTCTTTTTCAGCGGGACTATTGGGCTTCCACCCTAAAGATTCTAATTTATTCAATACAAATGCATCGATGTCGTTTTTTATCCATGATTTTTCTTTTGGGTTTGGTGGTTTTTGATCGACTGGTGGTATAAATGCCCAATGTTCTTTGTATTCTGCTCCATTTTCGATCCATTTTATGAGCAAGGCTTTTTCATGGTCTGTGATTATGCGGTGAGATTCAACAGGCGGCATTTTCCACGATTCATCACCGGAAAGTATCCTGGCTACCAATTCGCTGGTGGCAGGATTACCTGGTACAATTGCCTTTTTGGATGGATTAAGTGGTAATGCAGCAGTAGCCTTAGCTCTGTCGCTCAGATCGAGCTCCGCTTTTCGGCTTTTAACATCGGTACCATGACATAAGAAACATCGGTCTGACAAAATGGGCCTGATATGAATATTGTAATCGGGTTTAAATTTTATTTCATCATAGGCCAGCTTTACTGCTCCTGGTAAATCCATACCCGGTTTACATGCAATAGATGTAATCAAAATCAAGAAAAACAGGTACCGTCCGGTATGGTAAATCATAAGTAAATGCAAATAAAATATACTATTATCTCAAATTTATATAATTCCAGTCAATAGTAGGACTATTTATATACACGCCTTACTCAAAGCAGTTTGTTTTCAGGATGCATACCGGAATAAATCAATTTCTGCCATGGTATCTGAACCGCTTTATTTTCGCAAAAAGCAGAACGATTTATGATTATCTCCTCCACCCATAGTAATACAGGGAGTATATTTCCTGGGAAGATTAATTTTCACCGCAATCCCTCCCCAAACCTGCTTTTTCGCTTCTTTAGTCCGATTTTTCCTCTCTTCCAGGCAAAATATTTAGTAAGTACTCTGCATAGCCTGCATGTTTGCATTACAAAAACCAAAAAGTAAAAAGTAAAATGAATCTTTTGTTCTGGATACTGGAAATCGCAAATATAACCTTGCTTGGTATCCCATTATGGAATCGATTTTTTAGAAAGACGAGGAGTTTACTCCAGACCAAAGGCTTGCACAGTACTAAATATGGTTTATATATTTTCTGTGCTGCCTTCACCATCATTAGTATCGTAATGAAATTTCAATGTGATGATTGTTTTAAGACTTTGATGGTGGTGGTTATTCCCATAGGTTCGATTATGGCTGAGGGGCTAATAGGCAAAATAGTAAAAGTGAGTGAATTTAACTTGTAGGAAATAGCCGGGACTTAAACTTCATTAAATCAAATATGGAATTTGGAGATCATATAAAATATACATTGCGTCGTTGCTTCCTAACACTTTGGGATTGCGAGGAGATCAAAAAAGGGTAGTTTTTCTTTTCGTCATTGCTCCTTGAAACTTCGGAAATGTGAAATAATATAAAACAGGGTAGGACTGACACGATAAAGATTACTTTTTTTTCCAATCCTTAAAAATATAGATAGCCCAAAGCACCTCTATTAGCTGAAGGCTTCCGAAACCGAAATTGAGAGGCCAATTAAAATAGGATTCACCGGACTCAACTTTTAGATAAGTAAGCGTAAAAAATAAAATAGGCACCATTGAAAATACCCTCAACCAGCGAGGAAACAGATCACACCAAAGCATACTGAATAATGCGGGTATCATGGGCATGATCATGGTTATGCCCCGATCTGCATTCACTCCGGTTCTGCTTAAGGCACCTAAGGAAATACCGTGTGTAATACCTAACAGTATGAATCCCGAGGCCGTAACGTGCTGAGATTTGAGACCGGTATAGCGACCTGCCATTACAGAGCCGGTAATGGCCATTGCATTGCCCACCTGGTATAAAAATAATTGCGCTCTTGATACCTCCTCTAACACAAATCCGAATGCACCAATCAATAAATTTAAAATATAGGATATAAGAATGAAATACGCCAGGCTTTTGGTTTCAAGTTCTATTTTATTCATGATTATTATTTACAACTCAAATCTAAAATATCACTATTTTTTCGAATAGAGATCTGCTTATTAGATCAATCATAACGTGGAGCCTTTACATTCTTCTGATTCCAAATAGGAATATTCGGTAATACAGTTGCCACAAATCAGCGATTAAACTCAGGTATCCCAATACCATTATTTATATCGGAAATACATTTTGCTTTTAAAAATAGGAATCATTATTCTGTCCACACCATAGGAAATCTATTGTAAGTGGTACGTTGTACGTGGTACGTTGTACATTGTACATCGTCCTAGGCGTAAGCCCTTTCATTAATTTTCTCCATGTAATTTATAAAGGCGCGATTCACTACTTTATTTCCACCCGGGGTAGGATAATCACCTGAAAAATACCAATCACCGGTATGATTTGGACAGGCAGCATGCAATCCTTCCAGGGTCTGGTAGATCACTTCTATTTCTATATCCAGATCAGCGGGTTTTACTATGCGCCCTATTTCGGCAGAGATTTCTTCGGGAGAGAATTCTTTGTACAAAGCTTTTACCTCATTTTTTACTTCTTCTTTGGGTAGTTTTTCTTGTGCCTTACATCTTGAATAAGCTTCATCAAGAAGGTACTCTTTGCGGTTGCGGGTAAGCAGATTTACCAACGCCTGGAAAGCCACGAATTCACCCATTTTGGACATATCTATACCATAACAATCGGGGAACCGGATTTGAGGGCAGGAAGAAATAATTATGATTCTTCTGGGTTTGAGTCTACCCAGGTTTCTGAGAATGCTATTTCGCAATGTAGTGCCCCGAACGATACTGTCATCTATCAATACCAGGGTATCTACTTTATTTTTTACAATTCCGTAAGTCACATCGTATACATAGCCCACCATTTCTGCCCGGATTTCTTCATCAGCAATAAAAGTGCGAAGTTTTTCATCTTTCACCACAAGCTTTTCTATTCGTGGTCGCCACTGCATGATCTCATTGATTTTATCCGAAGTCAGTGATTTTTCTTTGAGCAAAGCTTGTCTTTTATATTCGTCTACATTTTTTTGAAGTCCCTCTATAAATCCAAAGAATGCAGACTCTGAAGTATTGGGTACATATGAAAATACCGTATTGGCAAAATCATAATTTACTGCTTTTAATACCGGTTCTACTAATTGCTCACCCAATTTTTTACGTTCAAGATAAATGTCCCGATCGGTGCCGCGGGAAAAATAAATTCGTTCAAACGAGCATGCTTTTCGCTCCGGTATTTCCTCTACAAAAGGTACTTCCATTACGGATCCATTTCGTTTCATGATCAGCGCATGTCCCGGCTTTAATTCCTTTACATATTTTACAGATACCGTCAAAGCAGTTTGTATGGCGGGCCGTTCAGATGCCATAGCTACAATTTCATCATCTTCATACCAATAAGCAGGTCGAATACCATGCGGATCACGGATTACAAAAGCATCGCCATGCCCTATCAAACCGCCCATCACATAACCGCCGTCAAATTTTTTACAGGCTCGTTTGAGCAATCGCTGTATATCCAGATTATCGAATATAAATTGATTTATTTCTTCATTGGTATAGCCATCGGGCTTGTACCAATTAAATAATCGTTGTACTTCATCATCCAGGAAATGGCCTATTTTTTCAAGTATGGTTACGGTATCCGACTTTTCTTTTGGATACTGACCAAAGGACACTAACTCTGAAAATAACTCTTCGACATTCGTCAGATTAAAATTACCTGCCAATACCAGATTGCGGCTGATCCAATTATTTTGTCGGAGAAAAGGATGTACGGTTTCTATCGTGTTAGCTCCATGTGTACCGTATCGAAGGTGACCCATAAGCAGCTCTCCGGTATAAGGCATATTGCGTTGAAGCCATGCCGGATCATCCAGTAATTTGGGATTAAGGCCCCGAAAATTATTGAATACATCATGAAACAGGTCTGCCAGATAATTTACACTATTACTTCTCTTGCGGCTGATGTATCTTTTGCCGGGCTCTGCATCCAGTTTGATAGTGACCAAACCGGCTCCATCTTGCCCTCGATTTCGCATTTTTTGCATGAGCAACTGAAGTCTGTACAGGCCGTACAAAGCAGTTCCATATTTTTCATGATAGTACTCCAGCGGTTTTTTGAGCCTGATGACCGCGAGGCCACATTCGTGTTTTATGCTATCACTCATGCCTTGGGTTGGATCTTAAGCTGCAAAGTTAAGTTAGAATAGTGGATAATATTAAAAAATAAAAATCTAAATTGAAGATTTCCAATAGATATCAGCCAAAAAACAGAACAAGGACTTGTTTTTAAACTGGTTAAAATGGCGGCTTAGATTTTAACTTATTGACTAATAGTCATTTGTGCTGTATATATAAATGCTTATTAAGCTTATATCTGATAATTGCATTTTTATCATTTGTCCCAATTCTGATCCCGGTTATTCCACATATCCATTTTCATTTTCCAGGTACCGCTTACTTTCTTCCATATGATATAATATTTAGCTGAGTATATCGGGTTTTTTTCACCATTTTCTTTTTGAGACTGGGTATAATAATAGCCATAGTCATGAGCTTCATCGCCATTTATTTTTATGGTTATGGGTTCACTTCGGTGCATAAGGACTTTAGTTTTAGGCAAGCCCGCCCAATAATTATAAATCTTTTCTCTTCCAGACACGATATCTTTTGAAGGTGGACCAATAACAGCATCTGTTGTATAGACCTCTGCCATCGCCACAAAATTCCCTTCTATATAATTTTTGGAGAATTGAGAAGATTGATCTTTAATTTGTTGTTCATCTGATTGAGCGTATGATGTAAAATGAACAAAAGCCAATAAAACTTTGACCACAATCTTTATTCTACCATTCATCATATTATTTTTTATTTGG
>JBGAVW010000114.1:0-8930 GCA_044227925.1 Saprospiraceae bacterium
GATACCTGGGCCAGAATGAATCCATTGAAGTGAACTATTCCTCCAACCTAAAATCAGAATTTGAAAATTTATATAAAAAGCAATTTGGGGTCCGTTTTGACAAGCCCATAGAAATTGAAAAAATTACACTCACTCTGCCGGTGAGATCAAAAAAAAGAAATAAAACAAAAATAGTCTCCACAGCAAATAGCTCATTCCATCCAAATAGTGTCTTACACTGGAATGAATTAAAACAAGGCGAAAAAATTACAGGGCCATCCACAGTATATCATAATCAAGCCACCGTATTTATTGCCCCGGGATGGGAAGCCATAGTGCAAACGAATAAAGACCTGATGGTAAACAAACAACAAAAAACATCAGCATATCAAAAATGGGATAAAAAAATTGAATTGGAACTTTTCAGCAATCGGTTTAAATCCATTGCCGAACAAATGGGAGTGCAATTGCAGCGATCTGCATTCTCAGTGAATGTAAAAGAGAGACTTGATTTTTCCTGTGCTCTCTTAAATAATAAAGGCTTCTTAATAGCAAATGCACCACATATCCCTGTTCATTTAGGCAGTTTGGGTATCTGTGCCAGAACCATCATTAAAGATTATCCTCTTGAAGAAGGAGATATTATTTTAACCAATCATCCTTTATACGGTGGCTCACATTTGCCGGATCTTACTTTACTAAAGGGGATATTTGAGAATCATAAATTAATTGGGTATGTAATCAACAGGGCCCATCATGCAGAGATAGGTGGTAAAACACCAGGGTCAATGCCTACCGATGCCACAAAATTAGCTGAAGAAGGTATTCTATTTCCGCCGACATACATTTATAAAAAAGGCCTTTCAAAATTGGAGGACATAAAACAAAAATTAGCAAATAACATTTATCCTTCCAGGGATCCTCAAACAAATATATTGGATATTTTGGCTGCCATACAGTCGTTGAATACAGGTGAGAGACTGGTGAAGCAACTCTGTGAAGAATTTACTTCTAAAAACAGTATTAACCAAATGAATGACATACTACACCAAAGTGATAGATTAATCTCTGATTATATCCTCAGCCATAAAAACCAGGTATTCCATGCTTCAGAGTATATGGATGACGGAAGTAAGATAAATCTAACTATACAAATAACGGACAAACAAATGCATTTTGATTTCAGTGACAGCAGTGCGGTTCATCCCGGCAATTTAAATTCGAACATAGCCATCGTATATAGCACCATCGTCTATGTATTGCGGTTATTGATAGGAAAGGAGGTGCCGCTTAATGATGGTTTGATGAAAAAAATAAAGATCACTTCACCCAAATCCTTCATCACTCCCCGGTTTGAATTAGATCCAGAAAAATGTCCTGCCGTAGTGGGTGGCAACACCGAAGTGAGTCAGCGAATCACCGACACGATTTTAAAAGCATTCAGGCTTTCCGCTTGCAGTCAGGGTACTATGAATAATTTCCTCTTTGGAAACCATAAATACAGTTATTATGAAACAATTGGCGGCGGCACCGGTGCTACAAGCAATAAAAAAGGCCGTTCAGCAGTACACCAGCACATGACCAATACAAAAATCACTGACCCGGAGGAATTGGAATTCCGTTATCCGGTGATACTCGAAAAGTTTGGAATAAGGAAAAATTCAGGAGGTAAAGGCTTAAATAACGGTGGCCATGGTATTACCAGGCAAATAAAATTTCTGGAACCTGTGACAGCAACTATTCTTGCACAGCATAGGGTCAGTGCTCCGTTTGGAATGAATGATGGAGCCGCAGGAGTATGTGGTAATCAATTTCTTATCTCATCGAAAAAGAAATCAAAACTAAAAGCCAATACAAACGTAAAAGTGGAAGCAGGAAACAGTATTTTAATAAACACACCAGGTGGTGGTGGATGGGGTAAAAAGCCAAACAAGTTATAATACAAGAAAGTAAATGCTTAACGTAAGCAGCATAGATAAATTCCATTTTCATAAAAAACCAATCGATCCGGCTTCTATTATCAAATAGAGTATTTTTGCAACCTCATGTCAAAAACAATACCACTCAGGAAGGGCTTTAACAGTGTACTTTTGTGGTCTGTAATTTCTGCCGCATTTATTGGTCCGGGTACAGTCACCACCTGTGCCAAGTCTGGATCTCAGTTTGGTACCAGCTTGATTTGGGCCTTGACATTTTCCACATTTGCTACCATTGTATTGCAGGAATTAGTTGCCAGGCTGACCATGGCTACCGGCAAAAATCTCGGAGAATTGATAGCTGAAAAATATCAATCAAAAAGCACGAAATGGATATCCATTCTGCTTTTCTTTGCGGTTAGTTTTGGCTGCGCAGCATACGAAACCGGCAATATTATCGGAGCCATTGCAGGATTAAAACTCATGTATCCTTTACATTCCGGTATGTATGCAATCCTGATTGTGGCTGCATGCTTTACAATATTGCACAAAGGCACTATAGCTCAAGTCGCCCAAATAATGGGGGTGTTGGTTTTTATCATGGGAATTGTATTTTTTTATTTGATGTGGACAGTTAATCTGAATTGGTGGCAACTGATTAAAGATGGAATCGTGCCCAGCATACCGCCCTCGTCAGGTACATTATTAATTGGACTCGTAGGCACTACTATTGTACCGTATAATTTATTCCTTGCCTCTGGTATGAAAACAAGTCAATCATTGAGTGAAATGCGTTGGGGAATTATTATCGCTGTTTTATTAGGAGGAATGATCAGCATCGCTATTCTTATAAGTGGCATATTGGTTACTGGCAGTTTTTCTTATCAGGCTGTATTCCAGGCTATTAAAATTAAAGCCGGTTTATTGGCTGCATACGGCTTCGCCATAGGGCTCTTTGCTGCTGGTTTTAGTAGTGCTATTACAGCACCTTTGGCAGCAGCCATTTGTGCAAAATCTCTATTGGGTGATGACTCTGTCCGTCTTTTCAAATCACACGTGCCAGTTTATAAAATCACCTGGATCACTGTATTAGCTATAGGCGCATTTTTTAGTTTAATAAATATCCAACCTATTCCTGCCATTATTGCAGCACAAGGTATCAATGGATTATTATTACCTATAGTTTGCGTGGCACTCTATCTCTGCATAAAAGACAAACAATTGTTGAGAGAGGGGTATAGTCATTCTGCCAATTGGAATTGGGTTTATTTGATCATCATTTGGGTTACTTGTTTTTTAGGAATCTATAATATCCAACAGGCGTTGATAAAATCCCTGGATGCCGCCACCCGGTATACAGAATTTAAGACAATATTGATTGCGGCACTATTAAGCAGCATCTTGATTCTGTTTATCAAACAAGACCATAAAAAATCAAATTGACTTAAAAAGATTTTACAAATAAGGATGAATATAAAAGGAAAGATCATCAGCTGCTAAAAATGTTTGTCCATATTTACCCAATGTCAACTTCCATTCTTTTAAAGCCCTTTGTTTCTGATCCGGAATATGATGGCAAAGCAACCCAAGTTTTGGCCAATAGGTCTCACGCAAATATTCCCGTTTTATAGTCATTCTTGTTTTAGGAATATGTATTGGTTCTCTTTCGATCATTCTTAAAATATGTCTCTCTGCAATTTGGCTCAGGATGTTTTCACTATAAAACTCCATGGTCCTTTGAATGGATTGTTTATACCGTACCATAAATACCAGTTCCAAATACAGAAACTGATTATGATAAAAAAATAATTCCTCATATTTTTCTCTAAACTCTTTGAAGTACAATGGAAATAATTTCCCCCTGGATGCCCACTTCAAATCTATGATTAAAAAATCCAGAGCACAACCCTGATTCCAGAAACTATCGGATATTTTAGAACCCCATACGCAAGTGGCAATAAATTTCTGATTGACCGTCATATTCAATAAGATTCCTTCAAGAACATCCGGCTTTACAATCCAGGTATCTGCAGCCAAAATAATTATATAATCAAGATGGACATATTTTTCTTCAAAAATTTTAATTCCCCCGCTCATTAGAATATCTGCTCCTTCAAAATGTCCCGGGTTAGTTAAATAAACCAGGTCGTCTTCCAAATATTTTTCCGGCCACCATTCCCGTTGTCCATTAAATGCATGTACTATCACAACCTCTTTAAACAAATCCATTTTACTCCATACATTACGGATAATCTCCATATTTATTCTCACATCATTTATTCTATTATAGGTATAGAGCAATACACCAATTTTTAAATTCTTCATTTTTGGATCTTTGAATGACCGGACTAATTGAGTAAAGATTTTAATTTGTGGAAGGTAGCTATTTTTTTAATTTTTTTAGGCTTCTGATAAACCGGCTACCCTTATATCGAGGAGTTAAATGCAGAGTACGGACCCAGGCTTATTTTCTGATAAAACATGTGAAATTGTTGACCGCTGGCATTGAGATAATCACAGAAAAGGCATCTCAAATCCAATGTGGTCGTATGTTTTGCTATTAATTTTATTGTATTCAATAATTTTCGATCTTGATGAAATTCAGAAATCAAATAGTAAGTAACATAATTCCTCTTCATTAGGCTCCTTAGCACATCGTGCGCTTATTAACTTAGATCAAGGATACCGATTAAGGTTTTTTCCAACCATTTCATATTTATCTCTGCGATATTGATTAACTCTATTTGAGCTCTTACACTTTTCAAATTGAATCCCTCATATGGTTGTTTATAGTAAATATCTCCTTGTAAATAATCTGTCAAAAATCGAATAGCCTGCTCCCCAGCCATTCTTTTTATCGAAAATGGCATGGCAAGAATTTCCGCTTTACTTAATTCATTTTTAGTGTTCACTATATATCCTTTTGCAAATTCTGTAAAAACAGATTTATTTAACTCTATTTCCCCGTCATTACCATCTTCGCCGGAAGGATTACACATGGTCCTGAGGACATCGCCGGTATCATAAGTAACTTTACCTGGCATCAACGTATCTAAATCTACCAAACAAAGTCCTTTACCTCTACTATCGAATAAAATATTATTTAGTTTAGTGTCGTTGTGAGTGACTCTTGTGGGTAAATCTAACCTCTGTTCTGTATCAGCTATCTCTTGCCCTACGTTTAATAAAAATTCAATCTCTGTAGCACAGTGCCGCGCTCTGCTGGAGGAATCCGCAATTACTGCCGTCTTAAATAATTTTAATCGATTATTAAAATTATGAAAATCGGGAATAGTCTCTATTAAATGGCTGGTATCTATTCCGGCTACTTGTTTATGGAATTCACCAATAATCTTTCCGGCTTCAAATGCTTGCTGAAGTGATTGAAGTTTTTCAAAACTCCTGCTTTCCTCAATAAATTGCATACACCGCCAATATTGGTCGGACTCCAATACAAATGATTTACCTGATTTGGATTTTAATAAAGTGATGTGTGGCTGAAGAGGGTGATTTTGTTCAATGTGATGGATAATAATTTCAATATTATTCATCAGGCCTTCAATGTTTTTAAAGACATGATGATTCAATTTTTGTAACAGGTAAGCTTTGCCTCCGCTTATTATTTTGTAGGTATCGTGAATCAAGCCTGTACCAAATCGATCAGCTGCACTTGGTTGCTGGAGCCCAAATTCTAGCAATACTTGTTTAGGTATCATGCCCATAAATTAGTAGGGTATTTCCCTTCATCCAATAATTTTTGTAAGGATATCATCACGGAAGGCTTATCTTCAGGATAAGTCACACCAAACCAGGTAGATTCTGACGGCAACACCTTTACATTGGCCAACCGGTTATTTATCATATAATCTATAACCGTTGGAATATAATATTCAGATTTAGGATCCATTCCATTTTCCTGCAGGAATGATTTAAAATGCCTGTCAGTTACATTAAAATAATTGGGTACACAACCCCACATATTCATAGAAGCAAAATCGTCGTCTTTTAATGGCTTGGGGTCTACGGACTCACTGTCGTATCTGATCACCCCATCCTCACATCTTTTAATCTTTGTCCTTTCCGTTACTCCTATTAAAAAATTATTTTGATCTACATCACAAATCCCTCTGTTTACAGTACCATGTTCCGATAAAGTATTTCTCAAATAATATCCAACCGTGCAATACGAAGTAATATCCGTAGCAGATAAACCATTTAAGAAATCAGCCAATATTTGATAGGATTCAGCTCCGTAAAAATCATCGGCATTGATGACCCCAAATGGTTCTCTGATAAAATCCTTGGCCACCCATACAGCATGTGCTGTGCCCCAGGGTTTTGTGCGTTCAGGATGTATCTGCACGCCGGAAGGCACCATAGATATATCCTGATTTACAAAATGATATTCTACTTTACCATCCAGTTTATATGCAAATGCAGCCTCCATATCGGATTTAAAGCTTTCCCTAATTATAAATATGATTTTACCAAAGCCGGCCTTGAGTGCATCATATAATGAATAATCAATGATGGCCTCTCCATGAGGACCAAATTTATCCAGCTGTTTTAATCCGCCATACCTGCTGCCCATACCTGCTGCAAGTATTACTAATGAAGGTTTACTCATTATCAATCGTTTAAAGCACTTAATTGGAACGTAAAGATATTAATCCTATCAAATATCAATGCAGATTATAAAATCAATCCAATTAAAAATAATTGTCTAAATTCATCCTTTAATAAATTTTTGAATATGTTTTTAAGTTTACTTGATTGGAGCATTATAGTGGGTTTTATGATTTTCTCATTACTTATAGGTATATGGGCTTCAAAAAATGCGGGCAAAAGTGCTGATGAATTTTTCCTATCCGGACGCAACATGCCGTGGTGGTTACTTGGGTTTTCAATGGTTGCCACTACTTTTTCCTGCGATACACCAAATTTGGTTACCGGGCTAGTGCGTAAAGATGGAGTGGCAGGCAACTGGGCATGGTGGGTATTTCTACTTACGGGAATGACTACCGTTTTTATATATTCAAAATTATGGCGCAGATCGAAAGTAGTAACCGATCTTGAATTCTATGAATTGCGATATGCCGGTGGTATGGCAAGGTTTTTAAGAGGATTCCGATCGGTATACCTTGGTATTATATTCAATGTAATCATAATGGGTACAGTATCCCTGGCGGTAATAAAAATGGGCAGCATCATGCTCGGATTGGAAGGTTGGAAGACTTTATTAATACTCAATGTGATTACTGTTTTTTACTCGGCCATCGGAGGGTTAAAAGGGGTTTTATACACTGATTTTTTCCAATTTATTATAGCCATGGTAGGGTCTGTGGGTGCTGCAATTTATGTCACCGGATTACCTGAAATAGGAAGTCTGACTAATTTGTTTGCACACCCTAATGTAGCAGGGAAGCTCCATATTTTACCGGACTTCAATAATTGGGATTTAGTAAAAAGCATACTGGTGATCCCGTTACTTATACAATGGTGGTCGGTATGGTATCCCGGAGCAGAGCCTGGTGGCGGGGGCTATATAGCACAAAGAATGTTGGCCGCTAAAAATGAAAGAAATGCCATGGGAGCTACTTTATTTTTTAATATAATGCATTACGCAGTCAGACCCTGGCCTTGGATTATTGTTGCATTGGCTTCACTGATTATTTACCCCCAGGTGAGCGATATTAGCGCCGCATTTCCTCAACTCCCGGCCGATAAATTAGGAGATGATCTTGGATATCCTGCTATGCTCACTAAATTGCCATCCGGATTATTGGGGATCATCGTTGCCTCGCTGGTAGCAGCATACATGAGCACGATCAGTACCCAGCTCAATTGGGGTTCATCCTATATATGCAATGATCTGTACAAACGGTTTATTAATCCACAGGCCAGTGATAAGCAAATGGTATCTGCAGGAAGATGGACTACTTTAATTCTGATGATCCTCGGCACTTTCATGGGTTTGGCATTACAAAATGCAAATCAGGGATTTGACCTTATCTTATCAATAGGGGCAGGAACCGGTTCTATATTTTTAGTCAGGTGGCTTTGGTGGAGAGTAAATGGGTATAGTGAATTTGCCGGCATGGTAATATCATTTGTATTTGCTTTGCTTAATGCTTTTGTATTAAAACTGAATAGTTCTGATTCTATTTTATATGGTGTGCTCATCACTACTATTGGTTGGTTGATAGTGACCTTTCTCACCAAACCGGAACCTATGTCCACTTTGACCAAATTTTATCAACAAATAAAACCCGCAGCATTTGGCTGGAAACCAGTGATCAATTCAAATAATTTCAACAAAGCTGATATTGAGGTGGGACAGCTTCCCCTGGAAATTGCCTGTACTATACTCGGCACGATTACTGTTTACAGCACTTTGTTTTTCTTTGGATTTGTTTTATATAGTCATTGGACCAATGCCATTTTTGCGTTGGTTGTTTCACTTACCGGAGCAACTCTGCTGGCGAAACAATGGAATAGACTAAGAGCAGATATTGGATAATTGGCGGTGGATTAACTATTTATCTTATGTCCCACTTATTGGGTCTCTAAACCATTCTGCATACATTACATAGTTTTTTGCAGTACGGGTAATGAAAAATTCAAAATTTTCCTTGCTTAGTTCCTTTACTTTTTTAGCTGGTACTCCGGCATAAATATATCCTGAATCAAGGATTGTACCTTCAAGTACTACTGCGCCAGCGGCTACAAGGCAATCGGAAGGCACCAGTGCATTATCCATTACAATAGCCCCCATACCTATTAATGCTCGATCCTGAATAGTGCATCCATGTACTATAGCATTATGGCCGATAGATACATCGTCACCAATAGTGGTTCCTGATTTTTCAAATGTACAATGGATCACTGCTCCATCCTGAATATTTACTCTATTGCCGATCTTGATAAAATTTACATCACCTCTTACTACTGCATTAAACCAAATGCTGCAATCATCACCGGCTACTACCTCCCCAATTACGGTTGCATTATCTGCAAGAAATATATTTTTACCAA
>JBGAVW010000115.1:0-8711 GCA_044227925.1 Saprospiraceae bacterium
ATCTGCCGTAAGCGGGAGGATCAAGAACTATAAATTCATATTCTTTTTTTCGGTTTACTTCCCTGGATATAAAATTGGAAGAATCCTCTGTGACCCAGCGTATATCATTTACGGCACTGGCTTCCATATTCGATTTAGCCCAGTTGATCATAGATGAAACAGCATCTACATGATACACCTCTGCACCTGCCTGACATGAAACCACACTTGCAGCACCCGTATAGGCAAACAAGTTTAATAATTTTGGATTTTTTAATTTTACTATGGTTGTATGCAATGTTTCCCAATTCTCTTTTTGTTCCGGAAATAATCCCACATGGCCAAAAGAAGTGCATTGAAGTTTGAATTTCAAACCCTGATACGATATCCACCATGGTTCAATAGTTTTTTTCTTAAATATCCAACCACCGGGTTTATCCTGACTTGATCGGGTAAATAGAGCATCGTATGAATCCCAGGTTTTGGCTTCGAATTGTTTGGCCCAAATTGCCTGAGGCTCCGGTCTGCGTAATATATAAGGACCAAATCGTTCCAGCTTTTCCTGCCCACCGCAATCTATCAGTGAATAATCAGACCATTTCATTTGCCAGCAAAGGTATCTTATGTAGGTGATAAAGCCGAAATTTGGTTAGTGAAATTCCTGATTCGTTTTCGCGTCTTTGTTATCTGGAAAAAGTTCTATCATGTATTTTGGATAAATTTGCACTTAGTTTGCAAAAAACAATATCAATAGAAGAGTGGTTGAAGTATCAAGATTGGCCTATCCTGGATGTTAGGTCTCCGGGTGAATATAATCATGCCCATATCTCAGGGGCCATTTCGATTCCTTTATTTACAGATGAGCAAAGAGCTACAGTAGGTACTTTATACAAACAGGAAGGTAAAGGTCCGGCAATGATGAAAGCGCTCGAATTGGTTTCACCCCGAATGATTTACATCGTAACTGAAGCAAAAAAATATGCACCCACGCAAAGGGCGAGAATACATTGCTGGAGAGGAGGGATGAGAAGTGGGAGTATATCCTGGTTATTAAACACCATGGGATTCGAAGAGATTTATACTTTGCAGGGTGGATATAAATCGTATCGAAACTGGGTTATTTCCCAATTTTCAAGTGATTATTCGATATGGGTATTGGGTGGCAGAACCGGTAGTGCAAAGACCGAAGTGTTGAAAAAATTAAAGGATTTAGGAGATAACGCCATTGATCTGGAAGGATTAGCTCATCACAAGGGGTCGGCATTTGGCTGGATTGGGGAAAAAGATCAACCTACTCAGGAACAATTTGAAAATTATTTTGGTGAGGCACTGTATAAATTATCTGCGAAGCCATTTTGGCTGGAAGATGAAAGTGAAAATATAGGCAAAATCAGGGTTCCCCATCCTTTTTTTGAAAAAATGAGATCTGCCCCTGTATTTTTTCTGGATATTCCCAGGGAAATTCGAATTCCCCATTTGGTACAAACCTATTCAGCCTATGGTGACGAAAAGCTCGAACAAAGTATTTTGAAAATTGAAAGACGATTAGGTGGATTAAATACTAAAAATGCTTTGATGGCTTTGCATAGAAAAGAATATGATCGGGTAGCAGAAATAGCACTGGTGTATTATGACAAGTCCTACGAATCGGGCGTGAGTAAACGAAATCCGCAATCTGTGATCAGAATACAATCCAATACAGTCGATCCATCAATCAATGCAGAATTAATACTAAAACATAAAAAAGAATATAATAATGGACCCAGTCAAACTTACACAGTATAGTCACGGTGCGGGATGCGGATGTAAGATATCGCCGAAAAATCTAGACATCATATTGCAAATAAATAAGGAAAAGTTATTTGATCCCAATTTGCTGGTTGGTTTTGATACAAAAGATGATGCGGCAGTATACGCTATTAATGATACCCAGGCTGTAATAAGTACCACCGATTTTTTTATGCCCATCGTGGATGATGCCTTTGATTTTGGAAGGATTGCCGCTACTAATGCCATCAGCGATATTTATGCTATGGGTGGTAAACCAATTATGGCCATTGCTGTGTTGGGTTGGCCGGTAAACAAAATTCCACTTGAATTGGCCGGTCAGGTAGTAGCAGGCGGAAGGTCTGTATGTACTTTGGCAGGCATCCCACTTGCAGGAGGGCATAGTATTGATAGCCCGGAACCCATATTTGGATTGGCTGTGACCGGAATCGTAGACAAAGAGAAAATTAAAAGGAACGATACGGCACAGTCCGGAGATATCCTTTTCCTCACTAAACCGCTCGGAGTAGGTATATACAGTACTGCCCAAAAAAAAGGATTCTTATCAACTGAAGATGAAAAAATCATGGTAGATACTATGTGTACATTAAATAATCTCGGTGCCAATTTAGCAGAGATAGATGGCGTACATGCGATGACAGATGTGACCGGATTTGGACTAGCCGGTCATTTAATTGAAATGGCAGAAGGCAGTGGTCTAACCGCTGAAATAGATTTTAGAGCCTTACCATTATTGCCCCATGTACAGAAATATATAGACCTGGGAGCTATTCCGGGCGGCACAGGTCGCAATTGGGATAGTTATGGGCATAAAGTGAAAATTATAGATGAAGCTCAAAAAACAATTCTTGCCGACCCTCAGACAAGTGGTGGCTTACTAATAGCAGTTGATCGCAAATGTCAGGGTAAAATCGAAGATATTTTAAAAGCCAGCAATTTAATAAATTATAAAATTGGACAAATGACAGCCAGATCAAGTTATGGTATTGACTTAATTGCATAAGATAAATCCAATAAGCCACGTTTTAATCAGACCGTCTTTAAGAGTTTAGCATATAAAATAGTTTTGCATTATCTGAATTCACCAGGTCAAAAGGTATCATTTTCTTAAATGAATTGACTACATTTTTTTATCAATTAAATATTGAAAAAATAAAATTCTGGAATATAGTATCGTACTGTAAATAAGTCGTACAATTATTCCCCATTGAGTTCTAGAATTTTAATGGTTACCTTTGAATTGACATGTAAAAGCTTAGTAGTACTTATGCATCTGATCGCATCTATTTCTCATTGTATCATAAAGATGGTATCATGAAAAACAAATACTTCATGTTCCTTCGAAATTTGTCCGTCCAATGTAAATGAAATAATGGCAAAATGCCAAAATTTCAATCCGGCTTTAGTAAAATTGAGTAAGCATGATTAATTCCGATGAAATTATTCATGAACACATTTTTCTACAATTTGATGAAATCGATCATGTAGTGCAAAAATTGATTTTTTAAGTACTGCATCACTCTTTTTGGATTTGACCATTTTGGTCAGGGCAAGAGATTCTTTTTCCAGTAAGGAAACAATATCAGCCAATCCGGGCTTATTTAAGGCTTCAGGAATAACTGATTTTTTCAGAGCCGATGCAGTAGTACTTAAATCTGCTCCATATTTTTTTAGTGGAACAAGGTCACCTGTTTCTGCAGGATGAAAAGTCATTGCCATTACTTTGTGATATTCATCAAGGGCGGGCCATTGCTGCCAGATGGTAGGTTTCTTTTTTGGGGTTCGTTTCTCTTTTTCAGCTGCAAGCAGGGATTGTAAACCCATGTCATACATAGTTTGCATCATTTCTACTACCAGTCCATCCGTTTTGGTTACTGATCCTGCATTGATTGGAGGTTTGGGGTCATATTCCAGATCCAGCATTGCTCCCTGGGTATATTGCTCACCCATGAGGTCTTTTACAATACCGAGCGCCATGTCCATACCTGCCGTCACACCTGCTGAAGTCCAATATTTTCCATCCTGCACGTACCTCTCTGGTTTAAAATGAGCACCATACATTTTCATGATTTCTTCAGCACGATACCAATTGGAACTCACGTTTTTATCTTTTAATAGTCCCGTTGCCCCTAAAATCCATGAGCCGGTGCAGACACTGGTGGTATAATAGGTGTTTTTATCAATCATTTTTATCCAATCCAGTAAATCAGAATCCTGTGTTTGCATAAAAGTTTCTTTAGCGCCACCGGGTATTACTAAAATATCCAGTTGTTTTACTTCATCGATGGATTTGGAGGCTTCTATTTTAATGCCTCGTTGATTATGAATAAATCCCTTTTGTTTGGCTACAAAAAATACATTCACATTCATGAGCTCCCCTAACACATGATATGGACCAAATGCATCCAATGAGTTTACTCCATCGTAGACATATATTCCAATGTTTTTGATCGGGTGTTTCGGAGTAGTCATCATAATGGCCATCATATCCTGATGCCTTTTAGCAATTGAATCGTGATTTTGTTGTGAATAACTAACGGTTAGCTGACTGGTTAAAATAATAATCGAAAATAATCTTGAAAGCTTCATTTGTATTTATTTTAATTGATAGTAAAATTTACCTCTTTTGTATTGGGTTCCAGTTTGTCATCATTGGTACTGGTAATTCTCAGCGTATAGGAACCGCTGGATTTGGGAATGTAATTGTTGGTGGAATAATTTAGTGTACCATTCACATGGAAGTGTTTTTCTTCTACTATTTCAGTCTTATTAGTGGTGGTATTTATCACTTCTACTTTTAAATTATGTATAATCTGGTCATGCTCCCGGGTAAGGATGACTGCTATAGGCAAGGCCGTATTTTTAGGGCTTGTTTGACCTTGAGTAGGTCTGACAATCTGAATTTCGACTATATATGCTGTGCTTTCTTCTTCGTGTTTGTGGCAGGAGAATAAAGAAAGAAATAGGATAAAGGATACTATTAGTTTTTTCATAAAATATTAATATTTAATTCACTTATATTTTAAAAAGTGAATACTGAAAAGAATAAATTGGATATATAACTTCAGGTGATTGCAAATAGCACTTCACTGAAGACTGGAATGAAAAGATATCAGATAACGGGAGGGTGAAAAATATCGCCGGTATAACATAAATCAGCAGGATCAATATTAATTGCGGGTGTAGACGCTGCAGTAAACAAATTTAATATTGAAACATGGTCCTGGTTATGGTCATTTGAATAGACCGGGTATTCCAAGGCTTTTTGTATTATGGTGATAAAATCATTCGTATTGTTTTTGTGCTGAGTTTCCATGGCAACTTCCATTTTTTTCATGAAAACACATTTTCCTTTGCATGCCAGCTCAGGTTTGTTTTTATTTTCACACAAAACTTCTGCATAATATTGCTTATTGATCTCATAGGAAATTACCACTGACAGCATACTTATAGATTTAATCAGAATAAGCATAACTAATAGCCACGATAAAATCCGCTTTTTAAATTGCATGTATATCTGAGTAAAATTAAGTGTTTTTTAAGAATAAATATAAAATTTTGACAGGCGGGGAACTCAATCGCAAATTTTTAATCTGATTCCTTTTAAAATTTTAATTTGCAATATTATTCAAGAATTGCCATCGTATGAAAACCATCAATGCTGCACTGTGTTCATTTGGAATGAGCGGAAAGTTATTCCATGCACCTTTTATTTCATGTCACCCGGGTATCAATCTATATGCAATCTGGGAGCGATCAAAAGATGTGGTCAGGGACTACTATCCTGAGACAAAGATCTATCGTACATACGAGCAATTACTTGATGATCCGCTCATTGATTTAGTCGTGGTGAATACACCGAGCTACACTCATTTTCAATATGCCAAACAGGCATTGAATGCCGAAAAAAATGTGATTGTGGAAAAACCATTTACGGCCACGGTAAGCCAGGCAAAGGAGTTAACCACACTCGCTGCAGATAAAAAAGTAAAACTGTCGGTATTTCAAAATCGCCGATGGGACAGCGATTTTAAAACAGTGAAATCAGTTTATGAATCGGGTATATTGGGTAAAATCATGGAAGCCGAATTTCATTATGACAGGTTCAATCTTTCATTGAGTCCCAAGGCACACAAAGAAACCCCTGGTCCGGCAGTAGGTATAGTATATGACCTGGGTCCGCATTTGATAGATCAGGCATTATCCCTGTTTGGTATGCCCGATAAAGTATTTGCAGATATATTGAAGACCAGGCCAGGATCTCAGGTCGATGATTATTTCGAAATTTTACTTTTTTATCCACGGATGCGTGTAAGACTTAAAAGTGGTTATCATTACCGGGAGCCCATACCATCCTTTGTCCTCTATGGGGCTCACGGTACATTTCAAAAAAGCAGGGCCGATATACAAGAAATAGATTTGTTATCTTGTAAAAAGCCGGATTCTCTCGAATGGGGTATAGAGCCGGATATTGCGCAAGGATTCATACACACAGAAAAAGACGGTTTGGTGATCAAAGAACAAGTACCATCCTTACAAGGCAATTATATGGAATATTACGATGCAGTATATCAAAGTATGATTTCAAATACTGATTTACCGGTCACCGGGTATGATGGTGTAAACAGTACTACCGTGATAGAAGCAGCATATAAGAGCGCAGCTGAACAAAAAATCATTTGGATTGCTGATGTAAAATGAGGCATTCACATTTGATTCCAGCATAAATAGCTTCCTGGGACAATCGTGTCAAATTGACCCAAGCTTTTTTTTACCAAATAGGGCTACTTTGATTTAATGCCGGTAAAACCGATTCGTTTCCTATTTTTGTCTTTTTCAATATTAGGTATGATTAGAAAAATCCTGTTTATCGTCAGCATAGGCTTGATTATGCTTCAATGCAAACAAAGCAATAATTACCAATTTAAGTTTTTAAATCCGAAGCTGCCTACTGAGGAACGTGTAGACGACCTGGTTTCACGACTTACATTGGACCAAAAAATAAGTCAACTTATGAATCAATCTCCTGCAATAGATTCATTAGGTATTCCTGCATACAATTGGTGGTCAGAAGGATTGCATGGTATAGCCCGTGCGGGATTAGCTACCGTCTTTCCGCAGGCAATTGGTATGGCTGCCACCTGGGACGATAGCTTGATTTATAATGTGGCTACAGTGATCTCCGATGAAACCCGGGCTAAACATCATGAATTCGTACGAAGAGGAAAACGATTCCTGTATCAGGGGCTTACTTTATGGTCACCCAATATCAATATCTTCAGAGATCCAAGATGGGGCAGAGG
This sequence comes from Saprospiraceae bacterium, assembly GCA_044227925.1. Lineage (GTDB taxonomy): Bacteria > Bacteroidota > Bacteroidia > Chitinophagales > Saprospiraceae > JADJLQ01. The sequence continues at coordinate 7,071 of JBGAVW010000115.1, forward strand.
CCAGGAAACCTATGGAGAAGATCCACATCTTACTGGTATGTTGGGAATAAATTTTATAAAAGGGCTGCAAGGTGACGACCCTGAGTATTTTAAAACTATCGCTACGGTAAAACATTTTGCAGTGCATAGCGGCCCGGAACCGGAAAGGCATGAATTCAATTCTATTGTCAATATTAAGGATATGAAGGAAACGTATTTGCCTCAATTTGAGATGGGTATCAAAGAGGGAAAAGCCTATTCCCTAATGTGCGCATACAATCGCCTCAATGGGGTAGCATGCTGTGGAAGCCACGGATTGCTCACAAAATTATTAAGGAGCGACTGGGGTTTTAAAGGTTATGTAGTATCTGATTGTGATGCAATAGATGATATTACTTTACATCATAAAATTACTGCTACACCGGAAGAAGGCGTGGCCTTAGCTATACAATCCGGTACCGATCTGGAATGCGGCAGATTTTTTAAACATCTCAAAACTGCTGTTGAAAAAAATTATATTACAGAAAAAGAGCTGGATATAGCCTTAAAACGATTGTTTACAGCTAGAATGAAATTAGGTATGTTTGATGATAGCACTGCTAATAATAAATGGGCTAAAATACCTTACTCCATAGTAGATCAGCCAAAACATAAAGAGCTCGCATTGGATGTAGCCAGGAAGTCGATCGTATTATTAAAAAATCAAAACAATATCCTGCCGCTCAGCAAAGAAGTAAAAAACATAGCAGTTATAGGCCCAAACTCGGATCAATGGCTGATGCTCCTGGGTAACTATAATGGTGTGCCATCGGAAGCGGTTACTCCATTAAAAGGCATTAAAAACAAACTGCCCAATACTACTGTCAGATTTGCGCAGGGATGTGAACTCTCTGACGGTATTCCCATGTTTTATCCTGTCCCAAAGGAAGTTTTATTTACAGATAATAAACCCGGCTTAAAGGTGGATTTTTACAGCAATAGTGACCTCAGTAGTCCCGTACTCTATTCTCAAACGGATAGTGTATTGGATGTAAACTGGAATGACAAAGCACCACGGGAAGACATGAACGATGATGACTTTGGAGTAGTGTGGAACGGGGAGCTCAAACCTTCCATTACAGGAATTTATCAATTAGGAGTAATCACTACCTGCAATACTAAACTATTTTTCGAAGATAGTATGGTTGCCAGGACGGTATATCATTTCAGAGATGAATACGGTGATCCCAGGCTGAGAAAATCCGTTCCGCTCAAATTGGAGAAAGGAAAATCGTATAAAATCAGGATTGAGGCACGAGAGACATTTGCCGATGCCCAGGTACAACTCGTATGGGCTGCTCCTAAGCCTGAGTTAAAAGAACAAGCTATTGCAATTGCAAAACAATCTGATGTCGTAATCATGTGTATGGGCATCACACCGAGAATGGAGGGTGAAGAAATGGATGTGAAAGCAGATGGCTTCCGGGGTGGTGACAGGACCAAAATTTCCCTACCTCAGGTCCAGGAAGACTTGATAAAAACCATTCATGGATTGGGAAAGCCCATCGTTTTAGTTTTATTAAATGGTAGTGCCCTGGCTATAAACTGGGCAGATCAGCATTTACCCGCGATCATTGAAGCCTGGTATCCCGGACAGGCTGCAGGCACGGCCATAGCTGATGT
>JBGAVW010000116.1:0-7570 GCA_044227925.1 Saprospiraceae bacterium
TCTGACCCGGTGTATTTCAGCCAATACCCGTGAAAGATACAAAGCCGACCATCAAAAAATACCGCTTAAAAATGGCCGCAATACTTTCTTCCTGTGTAGTGATGGAGTGATGGAGACTTTTTCTGAGTCCACGATCATCCAGATGATCAGGGAAGAGCAAGATATATCTAAAATAATCTTAACCCTGGAACAAAGCACACAAAAATATTCAAAAGATAACTCTACAGCAATTATAGTCGGGTTCGATTTTAATCAAATTACTCCATCAATGAACACATGAGGGAAGTGCATTGATCAATTTAGTTCTGTTTTTCATTCGCAGCGGGCTTAACGAATTTTTTAATTTCAACCTGTCAGTAAATTCCAGGCTACGCCTGTAATAGTAGCAGGGGTCGTTCAGATCGGAAGCATCAGTGCCAATGTGCCTGTTCATAGTCAAGGCAAGTGCTGTGCTGCCATAAAACTCACTTAGCATTACCATATTCCTGATATTGAGCGTATCTTCCAGGCTGCTGTTTTCGAGGACCAATAAATCTTTTTGGTGTTGATTGAGAAGCTCATTCTGTTTTTCTTTAAGGTAAAGTCGGCAGATATTAATTTTAATCTGAGCTACATTGATTAATCCGGGATCAGTCTTCTGGTAAAGGGAGATGGCTTCTGTATATTTTTTTTTTGCCTCTGCATATTTTTCGTTGGCCAGGTAGGCATCGCCCATAAACTCCAGCGTAAAACCGGCACTACGCACTATTTCGGCATTATCTACATCAGCTTTAATCATTTCCTGGGTTAGAGCGTATGCATTTTGAAATGCTTTAATCGCATTTCCGTATTCTCCATTTTCTGACAAAACTCTACCCATAGCATTATAGTTTACAGCAAGGTTGGTTTTAATGTGTTTATTAGGGGGATCCATTCGTTGGCTTTCGAGGAGATGTAGCTCCACATCCTTTAGCAAAGCAAGAGCTTCACCTGATCTCAAAACTTCAGTAAGCGGTTCCCGCAGGGTATTTTTTGCCAGAAGGTTGTGAGTCATGCTGAGATAATTGTTTGGTTCCTGACTCAAAAGGGCTTCGAATGAAGCAACCGATTTGTACCCTTTGTCTATGGCTTCAATGTAATTTCCGGTCACTGTATATAAACTGGTGAGCATAGAAAGAGATGTCGCTAATGAATTCATCAACACTGCATTATCTGAATCCTTCGATATCAACTGATCCAGGATTTCAACTGACTTATTATAGCAAGCTATTGCCATGGTCGTGTTACCTAAATTCGAATAACCATACATTCCGCTTACATCCCCTATACGGGTATAGGACTGAGAAAGAATTAACTTATATTGGATACTATCAGGATAGGCTTCTGATAATTGGAGTAGCAACTGATTGCCTTTCTTATAGAAGAATAAAGTGGTATCCAATTGATTTAATGTGTAGGTGATATCGCCAATTCCCAAATATGCCTTCGCAAGGCTTAACCTGTATTTTTGATTTTTTGCATATTTACTCACCAGCCTTTCGCTTATCATGACAGATTTGCTATAACTTTTAAACGCATCCTCAGCCAAACCCAAATTTGCGTAATAAGAATTTCCTTGTATATCACCGAGTCTTTGGTAACCATCCGATACATCATTCATAAGGTCGGGATTGTCTGCATTTCTGCTTTCCATCTTGTCGAGATAACTTAAGGTTTTGGACACCACGAGCTCTTTTACAGAAGTTGCGCCTTCCAGGGCGGCCACACCATCGTAAAATTCGAAAAGCATTGAACCAGTCAACCCCCGTAGGTCGTTGAACATGGCTTTGGCTTTTCCTGCCTGATAAAGACTCGAAAACAATCCAGCAAGGGTAATCAAAAAAATAAGGAGCCCGGAAAAGATATATATCCTGTTTCTATCGATAAATTTTTTCGCCCGATAAGACCATTGGTCTCTGGTGGCGGTTACCGGCAAATGCTGAAAATACCGGGATATATCCTGAGACAAGTGATCGACTGATTGGTACCTTTCAAACGGATCTTTTCGCAGTGCTTTGAGACATATATTATCAATATCTCCTTCCCTTTTATCATTTTTCCTGGGGTTGCGTTTTGAGGGTGGTGGAGGATTGTATGTACAGATCAAATCGATCAGCTCAGAAAGATTTTTTTGATCGGATTTAAAAGGGTTGATCCCGGTCAGGATCTGGTACAATAAAATACCGAGGCTGTACACCTCACTCGAAATGGTTAGTGGTTGTCCTTTGATGTGCTCCGGAGAGGCATAATCCGGAGTAATAAATAATTGTTGTGTGTCCTGAAAAGATTGGCCCTGCTGATTAAGAATTTTAGCGATTCCAAAATCGAGTAGTTTTATTTCGCCGGTTTGACTTATAAGTATATTAGATGGTTTGATATCCCGGTGAATAATTATTCTTTGGTGTGCAAAGGAGATTACTTCACATAATTTTTGAAATAAGCGAAGTTTTTCATGCAGACCCAGGTGATGTGCCTCTACATAATCTGTAATGCATGTTCCCTCCACGTATTCCATCACAATAAATGGAATACCCTCATCTGTAGTGCCTCCATCTAAAATATTAACAATATTGGGATGTTTTAAATTGGCTAGTATTTGGCGTTCATTCCTTAATTTTTGGATCAGTGCATCAGAAGTGCGTCCATCTTGTAATATCTTGATAGCTACCTTTTGATCGTATTCACCATCGGTGCGTTCGGCCAGAAATACAGCCCCCATTCCTCCCCTGCCAATCTCTTTGATCAGTTTATAATGGCCTAAAATTTGTCCTTCGTGATAGTGGGATTCGGCTTGCGTTACACTTAAGGCCTGTGACAACTCGAAAGTAACCGGGCTTTCATTGGCCAGCAGGTTGAGGGATTCTTCATATAGTTTTATATTGCCTGCACAGGCGGATTTTAAATAAGCATCTCTATCTGTGGAGTCCAGTGTAAGAGCTATTTCAAGAATAGGTTTGAGTTGTTCCCATAGAGATTTATCCATGCTGTTATTCCTGTATTTGGGACTTTAAAAAAAGTTTTGCAGTGGACCATTCCCGTTTTACAGTAGACTCTGAAATTTCCATTAGGGAAGCGATTTCTTCAGAGGTGAGACCAGCATAAAACTTTAATTCTACTATTTTGGCTTGCCTGGGGTCCAATGCTTCCAGTCGGACCAGTGCATTTTCTACCTCGAGGATGTCTAAGGCATTTTGCTGACTTTGTCTTCCTTTATCCACCCAACTGAGCGTGATTTGAATTCCATTTCTTTTTAATCTTTTTTTGGACCTTGCATGATCTATCAGGATTTGACGCATTGCATTGGCAGCGATGGAAAAAAAATGGTTTCTATCGTTTACATTCATTTTTTGATTTAGAAACAACTTGGAATAAGATTCGCCGATCAGATCCGTGGGACACAAGGTGTGATTAGGCCGTTCGTGCCGGAGCAAATTTTGAGCTGTATGATGTAAATGATCATAAATTGCCCGCACCAGTTGTTCCTGATCTTCGTGGCTATCTATGCTGTTTAGCATTCTGGTCACTGAATCTGCAGTTTTTTCTGTTTTCATTTCCTGAATTTATGAATATATTTTAATAAATCGAAGCCACCACACGTTTACCACAATCACTTAAAAAAATTTATTTTATTTAATTGACCCTCCCGGACCACTTTTGTCGCATACTCATCTATACAACTTAATAACCTTTAAAAACAATAGTTATGAAAAATCACATGGTGAAGGCTTTAATAGGCCTGGTATTTATGATGTCCTGCTCCAAGTCAATAGAAGATCCTGAATTTTCAGCAGGATTGGAAGAGCGGGGTAATGACAATCACAGGAATTGGAATTTGGCCAATTGGGTAAGCGATTATACGTACACGCTTTCTGATGGCTCACATGGCACGGGCATAGGGCAAATAGATTATGAATACAGTTGTGTCAGACCATTTGGCAGGCCCGTAAGCAGTACTCACATTGTGCATGAAGATGGAGAAGTATTGTTTGAAAATGTAAGAACGATGTCATTTAATGATAATTTTATGATAGACGCAGAGCATGCGAATGAATATGGAGATGAGGTAGTGCGTACTTTCCATTATGATGCAGATGGCAAATGGACAGGTATTACCACTGAAGTAAATGGGGAGGTACTGGATGAGCAAATAGAAATCGACCTCTATGGTCAGGTTCAGAGTTATACCAGTGGCGGAGTCCGATATGAATATACCTGGAATGCCAATAATGCTAGAGTATTAAAAATCTATGTACAAGCTACGGCGGAGTTGCGTGCAGTCGAGAATTCATTAGCTTTTAATCAATCAGGATTAAATGATATCTCTAGAAAAGTTACAAAACAAACCATATTAAAAGCTTTTAAAAACCTTCAGTCAATGCAGGGATCTGCCTCATACTTACGCAGTAAAAATACAGACGAATGGGTACTGGTGGGTATTGAAGAGCAGAGCTTTGATTATAATGTAATAGAACCTTTCAGATCGGCGGCTAAAGGATATCCGGGCACCACTTCCGATGCAGGATATTATTATTTGTCTAAAAACCTTACGGTTAGTTACAAGGCCTTTCGGGTAGAAGCGGATGGAACACCAATAAGTGAATATTATAATTATAAACTTGATTCCTATTCAGTAAAAGACAACCTGCCGGTTAATGCTCATTATACATATAATGTTTTCGGCTATGCTGAAGATGAAGCAGGAAATTCTATTGATTATCAGGAACAGGGTACTCTGCATTTTGGATATATTTCCGGATGTAATCAAAAGGAGAATTAAGAAAGAAATTTTGGGAAGCATCTATGAATTGAAGCCCGGGACAGTGATTTTCCCGGGCTTTTTTATGTAAGCCGATGTTCTTATTAAATTAGCCAACTTCCGGGCGTAAAATATTTTTTATACATATCTCAAATTTATCTGCATCCTGATGAGCCCTTTGGTCGGCCTTTGTCGCATGTCTCTTTAATACATCAATTAAATCAAAAAAATACATTCTTATGAAAATCTATTTACCAACATCATTTAAAGTCATCATCTTATCATTCGTTTGGTTTTTGGCCGAGGCTCAGATCCCACATAGTTTCAGTTACCAGGGTTTGATCCGGACTAAAGACAACCGACCTGTATCCAATTCTATTATTTCACTCCGGATTAGCATTCTGAAAGATTTTGATGAGGGAGATGTAGTATTTAAGGAAGAGCATAGGGTACGTACCGATTCTTTTGGCATTTTTGCTATCCAGGTGGGAGAGGGCAAAATAGTCGTAGGAGACATCCGTTCTATTAATTGGGCAGAGAGTTTGTTTTATCTGCGCACAGAAGCTGATCCATCCGGAGGAACTGATTTTATGGAGCTTGGTGTCACCCAGTTCAGATCAGTACCGTTTGCTCTGTATGCAGCCAATGCAGGTGGAAATGTATGGAAACAAGAAGGAGGCCAGTTGACACCGGCAGTTAAAAATTCCGGAGTTACGCTGATAAAAAATGATAGTCTGGATCAAAATATGGTCACTGTAGACCGTGAACTGGATACCTATGGCAGAATACTAACTTATTCCAAGGATGGTAGTGCACTGGCAGAGATCAGCCAGGTAGATTCTTCCGGTTTTATTGGAACATTAGGGGCTTCCGATGGCACTTACCGCTCGTGGATGTACAATGATAAAGAAACCGATGCAGGTATTTTTAGTATCTTAAATAAAACATGGGATTTAGTGACCTTGCGCAGCAACGATGGGCTAAGCGGAAGTATTTACGTAAATCAGGAACTGGAGAATGGAGAACAAGGGCCTAAAATGGTTTTGACATCGCGGCCAACTGCTAAGGAGACCGGAATATATATATTTAATGATAAAGCATCTTATTATTCCAATAATCCACCTGTACCCCAGGCCGAGTTGAAAGTAAATAACAACGCAAATGCAGGAGAGCTTTTATTAAAAGGGAGTAATGGATCTACCAATGTTTTTTTAGGTTCATCGGTTCAGAACCCTGATTATGGATTTTTATCTGTAAATGACAGTTCCGGAAATTCGGCAATAAAACTTGAAATATTAAATGATGGCGGACAAATAGGAATTTTCCAAAAAGGTAAAAGAATCACCTATTCAGGCCCGGGGGCAGCAAAACAGGGTGTGAGCAATACGTATGGCCCTAATGGAAATGTCAGTACATCGATTGGATCAAGTTCATTAACTCCAAACATTGGATCGGTGACCGTTTATAATGAAAATACCCGCACCCGCGTGATTCATACCGTGGTGTCGGATGCTGGTTACAGCAGCTTGTATGGCCCCAAGGGCAATCCTATAGTTACCCTGTCTGCTGTGGGTGGTACTCCTAATAATGGATTGATAGCTGTGCTGGATGATTCAAGAAAATCCAAAGCGTATATGTACGTAGATGCAGCAGGAAACGGCAATGTGGGCGCTAATTACATGCAGGCAGACTTATATCAATCCTACACCATCTATCCAAAAGATAGTAATTTATATGTGTCCAATACAGTCCTGCAGGGTGCAGAAGCAGCAACCTATATCAGAGGCACTGCCCAATTGGTCAATGGCAGAGTAAGTGTCATACTTCCTGAATATTTTAGCCAGATCGTAAGTCAATCTAAAATCACGGTGATGCTCACACCATTATCAGCGGATTCCAAAGGTATTGCTGTATTGAATAAAACTTCCGGCGGATTTGTAGCTCAGGAACTTTTTGCAGGTAGTGGAAACTATGAATTTGACTACGAAGTAAAAGGTATACGGAAAGGGTATGAAAATGAGCCAGTAATAGTAAGCCTCAATCAGGGTAATAAAACCAGTTTTATCAACAGTCCGGAAAGTGGCGGAAAGACCGAAGAGCAATTGTATTCCGTACCGGCTGAAGCAGGAGAGCGCAAAGACAAGAATACGATGAACACTACTGTTAATTCCATGCCTTCGTATAGTGATTTTAAGCAAAAACCGGAACCGATGATGAAAAAGAAACTAAACACTATTAACCAATAATAAACACCATGGTCATGTATACTAAAATAATTTTTATATTGATATTGATTATTAATCAGGGTGTCTCATACAGTCAGAGCATGGGTAGTCAGTTGATAGGATCGGTCGGTGAAACAATACAATCAGATGGAGGCATTTCCCTTACTTTCTCCGTAGGAGAGCCGATAGTAGATTATTATAAATGCACACATCATTATAGGATAGGTTTTATCCAGTCACCGCCGATAATGGAACAAACTGAAATTCTGCATGATTATGAGCGGTCACTGGGCAAAGTAGCCCAGATACCGAATAGGGTTTCAGGTGACTTCACAGGAGATGAAAAGTATATTCTATTTGATGCTGCAGGGCGGGTAATTCAAAGAGGAATTAATTTTAGAAAAAATGATCCTGCTATTCAATTTCCGTATCCTGGCATTTATTTTGTGCACACTTCTATCGATAATAAAAATGTGCGCGTAGAAAAGATCTTGTTTGCCCGTTAGTATCACCCATAAAAACATTCCCCTAAAAAATACATCATTACTACAAGGAGATGCATTGTACATCT
>JBGAVW010000117.1:0-7031 GCA_044227925.1 Saprospiraceae bacterium
ATCCTTTGAAAAAATATTAGCTTATTTTTCCATTGAAAACGCTATGCTATGAAGTTAATAGATTATTATACCCATTTCCGTAATGCTTGTTTATACCACCCTAAAATAAATACTTTTTGTGTTTTAAAAGACCCTTCGGACTTAGCAAAAGAAAATCTAAATAGGAATATCACTGATAAGAACAAGCCTTATTTCATGTCCAAACAATGGATTGAAAACGGTTATCCGGCAAACAGTATAACTTTTAAGTTACCCGGTTTATTTATTTATGAGTTGCCCTTTCTGTGTATTCATTTTATTATTTAAAATGGATATCCTATTTCTGATTTTAAATCATTAATTTTCAATCATATATATTAATAATTATAATATCTTAATCAGGCTAAAGGTATAATATATGCTGAAATAATATGTTCCTACCAATACATATTTTAATTTAGTATATTATTATATTTTATATTCAAAAAACTACATTTCTATCTCCCTGACTTAATATAGATTATGTATTGTTAAATAACATAAATATAAATTAGTTATATGTGTAAAAAAAATAACAAGAAGGTTCGAAAAAGGGGAATTCCGTAAAAAAAGAAATTATTTGACAAATTTTAGAAATCAAAAACAATTATAAAATTCGCTTCATTCCTATTGTATTTTACCGTTACATTTTACACACCCGACCAGGAATAATCTAAAAAGTTAATATAAAGCGGAAAAATGCATTTGATTTAGAAGGTCTCCATCGGAAGCCGAAATACTAAATTCTTGTTTCTTATTTCATTATATATAAAATAAATAAATATGTTAAAATTTATAGATAATAAAATATCTGACTTAGTTCGATTACGAAAATTAAATTATATATTTATGTCGTTTTAACTAACTAAATGTCTTAAACCAAAAACGGAACTATTTTCATAATTAACCTAAATGGAAGTAACCAGGTATTGTAATCAAACAAATAATTAATTATGAAAAACTTTTTTTTACTATTATTTTCAATTGCACTCATAGCAGGATGCAGCAAAGATCCGCTCGTAACAGATGTCCTCGAAACACGTGGCAAAAAACCCAAAAATCCCAAAAAAGATGAGGTACAAATGTGTCATTTGAAAAAAGATGGCAGCTACGATGTAAAGAATGTGAAGATGAAGGATGTGCAGAAAGAAATTGAAAAGGGCAGCTACGTACTCGATGCAGACGGCGATGGATTTACCGCTGTAGGGGCATGCAGTGGTTCTATGGATGATTGTGATGACAATGATCCCGATGCGAATCCGGTGGATGGATGTGAGGCATCCTGTCCCTGTTTTGACGAGGTAGACCTCACCTGCGGCTCAGCATTATGTGCCTATGATGATGGCTCATATCTTTCCATGGAATGTAGTGGCACCTACCTTACCAGTGTTTCCAATATCGAAGGAACTTATTATGTAGACTTTTTTGATTTTGCTACAAGCACAAATTGTTCTTACGAAAACATCACAGAAGCAGAATACAATGCCTGCAGGACTTTATTGTTGCCGGTGGCTGAAGGACATTACGAATGTGGTGGTGAAAGTCTGAGAATCAAAGCAAAAGAACTGCAAAAAAGTGTTCAGAAAAAAGGTTCGAGACTAAAAAGTAATAAAATAGAAAGGGAATAAGAAAAAATAAATCTTAAATAACCTGGCCGGGGTGTATTCATCCTGGCTTTTTTTTAATTCAAAATCGACTTAATTAAGAGTCAGATTAAATCGTAACTATTTCAATGAATTGATAAGCCATCCGGAAGGAATCCTTAGAATGATAAGGTAATGATTTCAATTCGTGTTTTATTACATCTACCTGCAAGCCCAACATGTCCATCGGAATTACACCTAATAGGGGTATCGAATCATTGTGTAACTCTATGACTTCTACTATTGCCGATAGCCCTTTAACTTTTATAGAGCAGTGTTATATACATTGGTCACATAGTGACTGGTGGCCGTACTCACCACTACTTCTTGGCATACATCAATCTTAATTGCTCGATGATTTTTTTGGGCTGGCACAAAGTAGTAGCACACTAGTCTACTAATACCGTGGGCAATGAAATGGATCTTGCTTCTATTTTTGGAATAAATTTAAATGCAATGATATCTTCATTATTAAAAACATCTATTTCTGTAACTACTTTACATATTCAGAATTATTTGGTGCCGTATATACGGTGGTTGTTTATATCCCCGTAAGTTTTGAATTGAGAATTTTTCATTTTCCCCTGAAAGAATTTTGAATAAAAAAAGTATTAAGGAAAATCAATTATATATGAGTCTGTTGATTAATATTAACCATTACCCCATCCAACACCAATACCCAATCATTTAATTTGACCTTAATTTCATGAGGATCAAATATTCATACCCAGTGTTTTTAATGATAAGCAAAGAAAGCTAAATAAACAAATAGTAAAATTTTACAGCTAACTTCAAAATTGATTAAAATTATTGAAAATATAAAAATAAATGCGGATGAAATCTGGTATTAGACATGCCATGATTACCTCTCGTGCGATTAACTGATAAAAAAATCAGCATGTTGACATTTATCGACAAGATCTGATACGCTCCTGAATTAACTGAGAGAGTCATCAGACTTTCAGAAGGGATTATACCATTTCTACCTGTGCTGATCGTTGAGATTTTTTCCTTTCTTCTTCTCCTAATACCACTTTACGCAAGCGTACATTTTTGGGAGTAACTTCGATACACTCATCTGATTCGATGTATTCCATACATTCTTCCAGTGACATTTCCACTTTAGGGAAGATTCGGGCAGCGTCATCCGATCCGGAAGCCCGCATATTACTCAGTTTTTTAGGTTCACAAGGATTCACTACCAGATCGCCAGGTTTATTGGTTTCTCCAATGATTTGTCCAGGATACACTTCATCACCTTGTTCTATAAAGAAAATACCGCGGTCTTGTAATTTATCTAAAGAATACGCTGTAGCGGCTCCTTGAATTTTAGCTATAATAGCGCCGTTATTTCTACCTGGCAAAGGACCTTTCCATGGTTTGTATTCGGTAAAGCGATGAGACATAATAGCCTCACCGGCGGTCTGTACCAATACTTTTGATCTAAGGCCTATCAGGCCTCTTGAAGGTATTTCAAATTCAAGGTGTTGCATATCGTTGCGGGTTTCCATCACATGCATTTCACCTTTGCGCGAGGTCACGAGGTCTATTACTTTACCACTGTATTCAGCCAATACATCTACTACCAATAATTCAAACGGCTCATGTTTTACACCGTCAATCATTTTCACAATTACTTTAGGTTGGCCTACCGTAAGCTCATATCCTTCACGGCGCATAGTTTCTACTAATACCCCCAGGTGAAGAATGCCTCTGCCAAATACCATCAGGGTATCTGCACTATTGGTTTCTTCCACTCTCAGCGCAAGGTTTTTTTCCAATTCTTTGGCAAGTCTTTCCTTTAGATGCCTTGAGGTCACATATTTACCATCCCGACCATAAAAAGGAGAATTATTGATACCAAAGCTCATATTCATGGTAGGCTCATCCACAGTAATGGTGGGTAATGCTTCAGGAGCTTCAGCATCGCAAATGGTATCGCCAATATTAAATGAATCGATTCCGACTATAGCACAGATATCTCCGGCCAGTACTTCCGAAACTTTTTTCTTACCCATGCCTTCGAATACAAAAAGCTCTTTTACTTTGGTACGAACCGTCTTATCTGCTTGCACCAGGGCTATTTGCTGACCTTCTTTTATTACTCCCCTGTTTACTTTACCTACACCAATGCGCCCATGATAAGATGAATAATCTATGGAGGTTAATTGCAATTGAAGGTTTCCTTCATTTACTGTAGGAGGGGGTACATGTTTTAATATACCATCCAATAATGGGGTAATATCTGCACAGGGAGTCAATGAATCATTGAACCAACCGTGTTTGCCCGAACCATAATAAGTAGGAAAATCCAATTGTGCTTCGGTAGCACCAAGGTTGAAAAATAATTCAAAGATTTGTTCATGTACCTCTGTCGGTCTGCAATTTGGTTTGTCTACTTTATTGATTACCACCATAGGTCTTAAATTCAGTGACAAGGCTTTTTGCAACACAAACCTGGTCTGAGGCATAGTGCCTTCGAATGCATCTACCAATAATAGTACACCATCTGCCATTTTCAATACACGCTCTACTTCCCCACCAAAATCTGCGTGCCCCGGGGTATCTATCACATTGATTTTAACTCCTTTGTATGTAACGGAAGCATTTTTACTAAAAATTGTAATACCTCTTTCCCTTTCAAGTTCATTCGAATCCATGATTAATTCTCCGGTTTCCTGGTTGTCTCTGAAGACTTTAGTAGCATGTAAAATTTTATCTACTAAGGTAGTTTTACCGTGGTCTACGTGGGCAATAATTGCTATGTTCCTGATATCCATATTCTTATGATGATTTGCTGAAAGAGGGTGCAAAGGTAACCTAATCTGGCGAGGCAATCTGATAAAAGCCTCAAATAACTTGTTAATTGATTTATACTGGCAAATTACATTTTTACCCTCTCAGATTTTAAAAAAGGCGGTTGAATATTCCTGAAATGGAAGAAATCAACCCTGCTGACAAGCTTTTCTCACAAATCGTTATCAGATATACCCTTTTAATTTATACACCAGGTAGCCTACCCATTCTTTAAAAATCAGCTGCCATTCATATAAATTATGTGTACCGGGCAGTATATAATCAGTGTATTCCAGTTTGGATTTTTGCTCATAATCCGCAGGATAAGCCACTGTATTAATACCTTGTTTTTTAAATACTGCCATAGCCCTGGGCATATGCACAGCCGATGTAATCAATAAGATTGTTCCATCGTATTTCAATGAGTCTAATATCTGTTTTACAAAGACACCATTTTCATATGTATTCTTGCTCTTCGATTCTATGATCAATGCGCTATCAGGAAATTGAATTTCACCTAAGAAAGTCTGTGCATGTACTGCTTCTATATTTTTTACCCTTCCTATACCACCGGCCCCGCCGCTGATGATAAGGTTTTTGATTTTCTGAGAATAAAACAATTCCAGGCTTTCTGTGAGTCGGTTTGCGCTTTCATTAAAAATGATTCTATCAGGCAAGGATTCATCAAATGCAACAAATCCACCCCCCAATAGCACACCATATTCAAATGGGGTGGTAATATTAAATTGAAAGAACGGCAAGGGTTCTATCGCTTTGTAGGCTATATTGAGCAAAGCACTATTGCCAAAAATAAAATAGATGACCGCTGCAGCCCAAAAAGACTTTTTTTTCCGTAATTTATTTTTTGAAAATACCCCAAATAACAAGAGGAACACAATCCAATAATATGGACTTAATATAAACATCAATATTTTGGAAAGTAAGTGAAACATATCATTTTAATGTTGCCCGCTGAATAGCATCCTCATGCCAGGATGGAGCAGTTAAAATGCCGTTCATCACCTCTTCAGACCGGGACACCACCACCCACATTTGATCAGAATCATGATTCATAAATTTTTGATCAATACAGCGCTGCAGCATCTCAAGCAGTGGATCATAAAATCCATTAAGATTGACAATAATAATGGGTTTTGAATACAAGCCTAATCTTTTAAGGGTAATCACTTCCAATAATTCCTCCAGGGTACCACATCCGCCAGGCAAAGCCACTAAAGCATCCGTACCATCCAGAAATTTTTTCTTTCTTTCGTGCATATCACCTACCACATGTAGTTCGGTCACTCCGGTGTGAGCCCATTCGACTTGTTTCATAAAATCAGGAATGATTCCTATCACCTTTCCACTGTAGGCAAGGACTTCATTTGCTATACAGCCCATCAATCCAGATGATCCACCACCGTACACCAATGTAATTCCTTTTTGGGCTATGGCTCGACCCAGAGACCTGGCATCATCAAAATACTCTTTTGCAATCAAATTACTCGAAGAGCAATAGACGCAAATTTGTTTAACGGGCATCATCTCACAAATGTAGAATAATAAACTTATTTTAGCAGAATGCCTCTTTCCATCATCATTCCTGTATTGAATGAAGAAAAATTATTGCCGGTGCTTTTAGACTATTTGCAGAATACCAAAAGTGCAGAAGATGAAATAATAGTCGTGGATGGCGGTTCTAAAGACAATACCTGTACTATAGCAAAAACATATCCTGTCCGACTTTTTCACACTGATGTGTGCAGCAGGGCTATACAAATGAACCTGGGAGCAAAAAATGCTCTTCATGACATTCTTTATTTTCTTCATGCGGATAGTGTACCACCAAAAAATTTCAGCCAGGAGATAAAAACAGCCAGGCAACAGGGAAGTAAACTGGGCGGATACAAGTTAAAGATAGGTGTTAAAGACCAAGGTCTTAAAAAAATAAATTCATTTTTTACCAAAATCGATCTGCTCATTTTCCAGGGTGGAGGAGATCAAAGTTTATTCATATTGAAAGATGTATTTACTGAATTAAATGGCTTCGATGAAAATTATGATATAATGGAAGATTTTGATTTAGTGAGCAGATCCAGATCGCTTGGATATAAAAAAGCAATTCTTGATCAGTATATCCAGGTATCGGATAGAAAATATAAATCAAATGGATACCTAAAGGTACAACTGGCCAACCTAATCGCGTATTCCGCATTTAGTATAGGAATAAAGCCTATCAGAATAAAAGCCTTTTACAAAAGCTTTCTGAAATAATATTTTCTAACCTGTAGCCAACTCGCCTACAGCCACCTGATGCGCTTTATAGCGGCCCTTGCTAAACTTAGACCCATTAAATACTTCTGTCTTTTGCAATTTCAATCTCTCTTCTTTTGGTAATTTAATAAAATCAGCACATTTTTGAGAGCAACAGCCTTCGAATTTGGCAGCACAGGAAGGGCACTGTATAAAGAGGATATGACATGCATCATTAGCACAGTTGGTATGATCATCACACACGGTGCCGCATTGGTGACAGTGGGCAATAATATCATCGCTTATGCGCTCACCTAATCT
>JBGAVW010000118.1:0-6723 GCA_044227925.1 Saprospiraceae bacterium
ACACAAGTGAGTCGCTTGAGATCACTGAGATATTTACGTTGTTTTTTTGTACCTTTTTCTGATTGAATACGCCATGCAGAACCACCCTGTATTTCATCTATGGCTTTGATCATTTGGTGCCTGCTGGCCAATTCATTCTTTGCGGTTGCTGTGCTGGGAATATTGACAATTCCTTTTTGGATAGGGATGATATAAATGAAACCCATGCCGGGGGTATCCAGCCGCCCTTCCTGGATCATGGCCTCAAACACAGGTTCAGTATCATAATTATCCACTACCACCCGTATCATTTCCTTTTCAGGACTAATGGCTATACGCAATAATCCAAGCCGGTCCCGGATGCCTCTACCCTGCCCATACACCACTGTCGGGCCCACAGACCCTGCCCGTATAGCTGCAGTTGCTATTTCATCAGCCGTATTGCGCTGGGCTGTACAGTAAATTCCAAAGAGATTATCTTTATATTGAATGTTATCTTCCTGGATATGGGATACGGTTTGATTAAAATCATATGGCCTTAGAAAGTATGTTTTTTCACATTCTATTGAGTAAATAGCCCCGATACCATTTTCATCCAATTTACAGGCAATTGCAATACTATCCATCAGCATATCTTTGAGATGATTAGGGACCAGCATTTCTAATACTCTTTGTTCGGGACTTACTGAGGGAGTAAATTGCTGATACCATTTTTCTTTATACAATGTGCCCCGGGCATTGATGATGATATCAGTATGTAAGGAGGAAGGCAATGATTTTTGTAATATCTCTTCTGCATTGGATTTAGGCAGAATGACCGTAATAAGTGAAAAATTATTTAGATATGCTAATGGCTCCATAGGATGTTTTGTTTTTTGAATCCGAGTTTTGTCGTGAAACGATTTTTCCTATCAGGAGTACAGTAATTATTGGCATTACTGCAGCCATAGTCAATATACCAAATCCCTCTATCACTCCCGGTACGTTTTCGGCCAGTTCAAGGCCCATTACCAAGACCAATGGTACAGATACAGGTCCTGTAGTCACTCCGGCACTATCCCAGGCAAAATTGACAAACGCCTCAGAAGAGATCAATGTCAAAGGAATTAATATTATATACATAGGGACTACTATATATGCCAAAGGAAGACTAAATGCAATCTTCATCACTCCCAATGCAATACCAAGGCCCACTCCTAATGCCACCGTATGGGTCAATAACGATTTTTTTATTGATCCTACAGTGGCTTTCTCTATTGTAGTACCCAGGGTCTGCAGTGCAGGCTCTGCCAATGTAGCCGCATATCCAAGGAAAAATCCAAATACAATTACAACTACCTTTCCGCTATATTGAGTAAACAAAGGCCCGTAATTGCCATCCAGCCCCCAGGGTCTGATCTTTGCAAAAGCTGCAGGTATATTGCCGCCCAGCTGACTCCCAATAGGGGTCAATCCTAAATAAATACCAATACCAAATATAGAAAGTCCGATAATAGCAAACAGGATGCCTATGGAAATTTCATCCGCCTGAGGTATTTTCTCACGCAATAAAAATCGCAATACTACAAATAAGAATAGACAAAGCGGGAGGATCGCTTTAATAGCACTTATAATCGATTCCAGGAGTAGTTCCATAAAGGACAAATTACCATCCCATTGTTTCACATCACCCGACACTGCCTTTTTTGTATCTTTTTCATATATGACCTGAGGCTGCTTTATTACAATCTTTCCATTGTCCAGGAAAACACTATCACTTTGATAGCTAATTTTAAATGATCCATCGATTTTGCCTGTGGTGATATACTCTTTGAGGTCCTGGTCATTAAATTTTTCATTGGCATTTTTATCTACGGTGGTAGAATCCAAACTATCTGAAACTACTGATCCTTTAGCCAATCCATGTTTGGCACCATAATAGTCCTGCGCCACATCATGATATATGGCCAGGATTAATACCGTCAAAACAGGTAATAATGAGGCCAGGGCCACAATACCAAAACCCTCTCCGCTGGATTTTTTGGTATTGACTACTCTGCATACTCCTATACCCAGGGACAATACTAAGGGCACGATCACAGGTCCGGTAGCGCCACTGCCACAGTCCCAGGCCAGGCCAATGATGGGCTGCAAAACTTCACTGGCATCAGCATAAATAGTAAGGCTAACTAATAAAATGGTAAGGGGCAATACATACCATTTCAAAGACCAGCCATATAAAAACCGTAAGACTCCAAATAATACAGATAAACCTACTCCAATTGCAATTGCAATGACCAGCTGGTCTGCAAACTCATGTAAAATGCTGTATAGCAAAGGAGCTTCGTCCGGTTTTACATTGGATCCGGCTGCTTTGAGCACAGAAATAGCTGGTTCGGCATAGGTGGCCATCACTCCCAACACAAATGAAAATCCCAGGATTACCGGCAAGCTGGATTTAATAGGAAGCTTGGTGCCAATGGTTTCTCCAAATGGCATTAAGCCCAACATAAGTCCTTCCAGAAAAAACATGAGTCCGAGGATAACTACCAAAACTCCGATGATAATCATCAAAGAATATACGACCGGAAGTTTCAGTACCCAAAGCTGAAAAACAAATAAATACAGAATGATAATCCACAGTGCTTTTAATTGCTCTACAAAACGATTGCTGATGTATGGCCATAATATAGCCCATACTTTAGAAAAAGAAAGATGTACTTTGCCACTACCTTGCTTCTGCGGATCTGCCATGGTTGGAGGCAAATATAGATAGAGGGCGGTAACTTATAGCTAAAATTTGTTTGCGAAGCTAAATCTTATTTTGAAGTGCCGAAATAATAATTTTTTCAAGCCTATAACTTCTTATACAAGCTTCATTAGGACCATTTTTATGATAAAAACGAAAATGATAGAAAACATACGACCCCAATGGGGTCGAGATGATTCTTGATGATTTTGTTAGAACCATTTGAATCCTTCGGATTCTGAAGCCCATTCAGGGCTATCAATCCCAAAGGGATCATCTATTTATAAATTCAAATACACAATAAATCCGACTCTGTCAGGGTCGTACATCTTTATTGATGAAGTGTTTCAAAGAGATATCCATTGTGAGCTAATTCAAATTTTCCATCAAAAAAATAAGACCTGAACCTTTATTTTACATTCGGAACCTCAAATGAGATTTAGTCGTTTGCTAAGCATTTTTACTATTCCACCTTCTATGGCTACATCAAAATGTGCAGCAATAGGTTTGCATTAGCAGGCATTCGAAGTATTGTAATTATACTAAATTGATTATTTTTTTCCGCCTATACCAAACTGATCCCCTGCGCTTTCTGCCACTCCTTTATTCATATCTATTTCTACCATTTTTTCGCTCTGCACCGGGATACCATGTTCATCGTGCAATATCATCAATATTTTTTTTGATTTGGCATCGATCACTTCACCGGTAGATGGGTACACATATTTTCCATCGGCACTGAAAGTAATCCAGCCCGGTTGATCGCGTACCGCAATACTTTGTTTCTGTGTTGCTTCATCTCCATTCAATTCGAATACGTGTACCATTTGATTGTACGCGTCGGCGACCCATATTTCTTTTTCATCCGGTGACATGGCTATACCGTGACTAGGGCATCCATGCCGTTTTACAGGGCCTTTTGCAAATCCTTTTACTTCATAGGATTTTATTTTTTGCCTCGTAGTGAGGTCGCCTATTTCGAATCCGATAAAATCATTGATATTTACATATACCCTGGTCTGGGAACCATTGATGGTGAATGGTCTGATTACATTTTGAAAGGGTCCTACAGTATGGCTTATTTTCTGATCCCGGGTATTGACTACAACGAGGTTATTGGATTTTAATCCTTCGAGGTAAACTTCTTTACCATTCATACCATATATTGTATTATGAGCTCTGATGTCGGGGCTAATGGTTTTTTTGATATCGCCGGTACGCGCATCCAGTATATACCAATCTTCTTTTTCAAAACTCGGCAGATATATTTCCAGTCCGTCAGGTGATATAGATAACCGGTCGCAGCCTTTTTCAATTTGTTTTTCCCAAACTACTTTCTCTGTCTTCAGATCGATGCATTGTATATTATGCACAGTAGTGATGTATACACAATTGGTGGCAATACTTACATCAATGCCTTTTACATTAGATGGTTTACCATCCGGAGCCAGCCCCTGGGTCTTTATACGTTTAATGCATTTATGCCCTTTTTCTATATCAAAAACCAACAGGCCATGTCCGCCGTATTCTATATAATTACGTATGCCGGGCACTGCGACATACAGGTATTTATGTGGTGGAGCATAGTCCGGCTTGGTAAAAAAATTTCCGAGGGAAATAAGCAATAAAAAATAAAGTTTCATACCTTCAAATGTAGGTATTAGATATATAAAATTCAGTAGTTTGTGACTGATATCATCAATATATCTGATAAAGCAAGCATTAATAAAACTATTTAATCACAAAATAATATGGCTCTTACGGTTTCAAGACGCAGATTTATAAAAAATACAGCGTCTGCTGCTTCATTTTTTATTGTACCCAGACATGTATTGGGAAAAGGATTTTTAGCACCCAGTGATATAATCCAAATGGGATTTATAGGCAATGGCAAGCTATCGGAAAATTTGATGAAAAGATTTATGGAAACCAAACAAGCCCGCATTATAGCTGTGGCGGATCCATATAGTGCAAAAACCACCCGGTTTATAGGTTGGTATTCTAAGTTTTTCGCTGAAAAGTTTCCTGATCAATCCCTCAATACCATTAAAGTACATACCCAATATCTCGAGCTATTAGCTGATAAATCTATTGATGCAGTAGCAATTGCGACACCCGATCATTGGCATGCGGCTATGGCCATACAGGCCGCCAGGCATGGCAAAGATATATATGGTGAAAAACCATTGTCGCTCACGGTAAGAGAAGGCAGAGCCATGATAGATGCAGTACGGAAATACAACCGGGTATTTCAAACCGGAAGCATGCAACGATCCTGGCCTAATTTCAGAAAAGCATGTGAGCTGGTACGCAACGGTTATATCGGCAATATAAAAGAAGTGCATGTCAATGTGGGTAATCCTCCGATGCCAGTGGATTTTGAAGCAGAAGAAATTCCTGCTTCCCTCAATTGGCAGGAATGGTTAGGACCCAATGACCCGCATCTTTACCATCATTTTTTAGCGCCACGGCTTGAAGATACATTTTGGGCAAAATGGAGGTATTATAAGCCGTTTGGCGGTGGAAATATTACCGATTTCGGTGCCCATATGTTTGATATAGCTCACTGGGGACTAAAACTCGATGGCACTGGTCCAAAAAACATAATACCTCCGTCTTCGATTCCCTCTACAGGTCCGATCAGGGGATTGGAAATGCGTTATGCCAATGGCAGCATTATAAAACACATCGATACGGGCAATGAAAATTCGGTGCGATTCATAGGCGATGAGGGACAAATTGATATCAGCAGGTCTATATTTATTACTCCTGAAAAAATTAAAGACATTACTCTGAAATCCTCCGATGAAAAACTGCCGGTACCGGAAAGTCATTATATGGATTTTTTAAATTCCATGCGTGATCGGTCCAAACCCATCTGTGATATTGAAATAGGACATTCCACCGCTACTGTATGTAACCTGGCCAATATTGCATACGATTTAAAACGACCACTCCAATGGAATCCTAAAAAAGAAAAATTCAAAGGAGATAAGGAGGCGAATGCATTATTGACCCGCAAGCATTGGGAAAAATATGCCGGCCTTTAAATCTCTTTTAGTAAAAGACTGGCATCGATAGCCAGCCAATTGCTGGAAGTAGATGGGTACGCATGTATCACGACCAGGCATTGTTTAAAGAGCCATCCGGAGGTCATACTCCCTGGCACGCTGATCAATATTATTGGCCATTATCTTCTGACCATACCGTGACAGTATGGATACCGCTGCAAGCCACTCCTGTGGAGCTTTGCCCTCTTGAGTTTAGCCAGTTATCACAAGTACTTACTATCGGCCGCGATAAAAAAATAAGTGATGAAAGTGAAGCCCTGCTGGCCAAAACACTAAGAATAAATGATTTTCCACATATTGCAATTTTTCTTAAATTCGATTAATTCAAAGCATGATTTTTATCCAACTCCAAATACCAACTTATGTATCACTTACTCATTCTATCTATTCTTGCTATCCTTTCATTCTCTACTAATTCAGAAGAGAATCGGGCAAAATTAATTTTGGACATTCAAAGTTTCGACCCTGACTTGCTCCAAATTCGGGATGCATTTGGAGTAATGACCTCTGTTTCCCCACAAAAAACTGGGGAGAGTAAGTTTGAAATTCTCCTGCCTATAGACAAGCCTGGTATTAGGTCTTTTAATTATGCTTCGAATTATAAACAATTATTTCTTTTGCCAGGACAAGATCTGACAATATCATTTGATGCTAAAAATGTGGCTGGCACTTATGCTTATGGCGGAAGTTTGGCAACAGAAAATGTTTTGTTGGAATCTGTAAAGCAACAGCTTGAAAATATAGACTACACCTATCTCTATGCCCTGTCGATGGGCATGGCCTTACCATATATTGATTCCTTGACCACGGCAAATTATCAATACTTAAATAAAGTAATTAGTGGTAAACACATAAAGTCTGATTTTACAGAAATTGTAAAGGCATCCATTTTATATAATGGTGCCTACTTAAAAATGATGCTCCTTGAGAGGCAAAAGGAAGCCA
>JBGAVW010000119.1:0-6671 GCA_044227925.1 Saprospiraceae bacterium
AAATTTCTTTAATAATCCGGTTACAGATCAATCACTGGAAAAATTAAAGAAATGGTCTTCATTGAAAAATATCACATTAGCTGAGACTCAAATCACAGCATCAGGTATTCAAAAATGGCAGGAAGAGAATAAGGATATAAAATTGAATTATTGAAATCTTTAAGAAGAGACAACATTAGCTTCTCTAATGGGTATAGGAGATTTAAAACACATAGGCACAATAGTTTATTTTAGGCATCACATAGAAAACCTTTTGCTAGGCGACGCCTCACACTTCCTATGTATCTATGTGTTTCAAAAAAGGCAAATCTATGATCTCTTCCATCTATACTTTTCTTTTACCATTACCTATAGCCTGCATCAGCCCTCTCATATACCCAAATGCATACAATGATCCAATATTGCTATATCCTGCCCGCTCATTACTATCACCGGCCATGGTGGGCACGTGATCAGGCCGTATGGGTCCTGTAAAACCAATATCATAATACGCTTTCATCGCAGCATACATATCTATCTGCCCTTCATCATGAAAAGTCTCGGTAAACTTTGTACTTGGTTTGTTACCACTGAGATCCTGCACGTTTCGAAAATGTACAAAATGAATATGTTTGGCAAATGTTTTTACAGTGGTAGGTATATCTACTCCCATCAGGAAAAAATTGCCCTGGCACATCGTGATGCCATTGTATGGACTTTTTACAATACTAATCAATCGCTTAAAATTTTCAACACTGGTCATGATTCGGGAAATACCCCTGATACTGTCTACTTGTGGATCATCAGGATGCATGGCCAGCTTCATTCCTATCTTCTCTGCTTCAGGGACTACTGCTTTTAGAAAATATTCGAGATTTTTCCAAAGGGATTCTTTGGATACTTTACCATACTCCGTATCGGGTAAGTCTTTTATCAATGCTTGATCAAATGATGTGACTAAAGCTCCTGCTCTGCCTATATCATCTTTTTTGGTACGATACCAACCTATTACAGGCATCCAATTATAACAGATCACATCCACACCGGCATATAGTTTCAGGTTTTTCATGAATGTGATAAAATTGGAAATTTCTTCATCCCGCCCTGCTAAGCCAAGTTTAGTATTATTTCCCAATGCCGGAGGCCCTTCTACTACATTAAATTTCATGCCTGCTTTATCCCAGGCTTCTTTAGTTGCTTTGATAGCAGACACTTCCCAAGGCTTTACATCCTGCCCGACTAAAGCTGCCTGAATACCTCCTACGGCTCCAAACACATCCATTTGTTTGCAATACGCTATGCGGCGTTCATCCAATCCCCAGAAAAAAGCTTCACTCATTTCCATTCCGGCATCTTTGACCAGAGTACTTACTGATGATATTGGAGAAGTGGAATTTTTAGTATTTATTGAATTGATAGAAAATCCTGCTGCCAGTGTTGCAGATTGTTTGATAAAATCACGGCGCTTTGATGTCATTGATTTTGAATTTAATGGTATCGAATATAATGAATTTGTGGAGGAAAAAGGGGGCTAAAGCCCTTATCCCTTTATTTCATATGCCATCGGCTGAGGCCGACGGAAAATTTGAATTTAAAGCATTGAATTAACAGCGAGTTTTCTGCATCAGTAATTTATTTTATGCTCAAATCGGTTTTAGCCAGATAGCGGCATAAAACATCCTGGACTAGTTTGGTATCAAATCGAATATCAAAATTTTACCAAAACATACGACCCCATTAGGGTCGAGATGACCATTGTGATTTTTTTAGAAATATATGAATCCTTCGGATTCTGTATCCCATCAGGGCCAAAAGGCAGCTAATTCACCTGAAGTATAAAAAAATAATTCCTGATCTTTATCTACATTCAACACATCAAAATAAGATTAGCCATATAATTAGTTATTTACAATGTAAATCAAAAAATCGTAAATGGGAAATCCTTATTTCCCATTCAACATTGCCTCTGCCTCCATCTCCACCAAATACTCATCACCGATCAGATCCGCCCTAACCATAGTGTTGGCCGGTTGTATATCTTTAAATCGGGCACCATGAGCTCTGGCTACTACTTCCCAATCGGAAATGTTTCTGATATAAATCCGGGTACGCACTACATCTTGCATACTGCTGCCCAGTGATTGCAATGCACCTTCCATTTTATCCAATATAAAGTTTGCCTGCGATGCAGGATCATCACCTCCAATTACTTTTGATCCGTGAGTCGCCGTAGTACCGGATATCAGGATACGGTTTCCTTTTTTCACTGCCCTGCTAAATCCGGCGATGTCTTCCCACATGGTTCCCGACAAAGCTTGTATTCGTTGATCCGATCCCATTTTGGTTTGATAGGGTGGAGGTAGAGATTCCAGATGATGACTTAAATCACCGGAAGCAGTGAGATATGGAGGCTTACGATATTCATCGCCGCAATCACCAGGTATAGGTTTGAATTTATGTATACTGGATTCGATTTTTTCTTTTTCTGTTAGGGATAAAGAAATATCAAATAGTTGAAGATTGGACTGAAGATGATTGTTCAAGCCGGGTCGTACCCCAATAATCACAGCACCTACACCGGGTTGATCAAGAATGTATTTACTGGCCAGAGTAGTGATTTTATTATTGGATTGATTACTAAAAATAGTAAGATCATTCAGTGTATTTTGAAAAAGTGACCAGCCACCGGCCTGATCTATGAATCGTTTGTACTTCATCAATGACCAGGTATCCAGTTTATTTGCATCCGGTTCATCCTTGGTGATCCACTGCTCTGATAAGAAACCTCCTGCCATAGTTCCATAAGCCAATACTTTTATGCCGTATGATTCGCAAAGAGCAAGTAAAGTGGTTTTGGCCCGCTGATCCAATAATGAAAAACTCACTTGATTGGAAACTACTTTAATCCCGCTATCGAGGGTCATTTTTAAATGAGCTGTATCAAAATTGGTGAGGCCAATATTTTTAATCAGACCTTCAGATGATAATTCCTGTAACCAATAGAGATGATCTAACCAACACGGGTCAGCATAGTTCCATGCATGATACTGCAATAGGTCCAGGCAATCGACCTGCATTCGTTTTAATGATAGTACCACTGCATCTTTTACATCTTTTTTTGTCAGCTTACCGGGTGCGGGGACCCATTTAGTCAACAGCTGAATTGAATCTTTAGGGACATATTTTTTATGCAAAATTCCCGCGATTAATTCCGATGAGCCATAATGATCGGCCATATCAAATGTGGTCAATCCGGCTTCTACATAGGGGACTAATGCTTTCGCAGCCTGATCCAAATCCAATGATTTGCCGTCCCGTTCCATATCCGCTACCTGCCAAAGCCCATTGATGATGCGGGAAATTTTTAATTCCGGAGATAGATAAATATATTTTGACATGAATGCTTGGCTAACCTATTTTTATTACAAATTATCTTTCCAAAAACGCTCCATAGTCCTACGCAAATGTAGTGTGGTGTTTTGACCCTGATGGATACCATGATCACGCATGGGATACGACATCATATCAAATTGTTTATTGTACTTAATCAGTTCATTGACCAGCATTTCAAAATTCTGATAGTGTACATTATCATCACCGGTGCCGTGCATGATGAGCAGATTTCCTTTTAAGTTTTTTGCATGAGTCAATGGTGACCCGTCACGATAGCCAGCGATGTTATCATTTGGTAATCCCATGTATCTTTCCTGGTATACATTGTCATACAGATTTTGCAAAGCAACAAAGGAAACTGCAATACCGGCTTTATACACTTCAGGATACCGAAACATGGCCATCAGAGTCATTTGTCCCCCGCCACTCCAACCCCATGAGCCAACACGGGCCGGATCTATAAACGGGAATTTTTGAGTAATTTGTTTTACCGCTTTCGCCTGATCATCGGATGCAAGCAAGCCTATTTGTCTATAAATTGATTTTCTAAAGTCCCTGCCCCGGGGTGTCCTGGTACCCCGGTTGTCCACACTCATGATGATATATCCTTGGGAGGCGAGATATTGATGCCAAAGCATATCGCCTACTCCCCAATTATCTTGTACTGTACTGCCGGCGGGTTCTCCATATACGTGCATGATCAACGGATATTTTTTGGATGCATCAAAGTCTACAGGTTTTATCATCCAGGCATCCAGCTTTATATCTCCAATATCTATTTTTAAAAATTCTCTGGGTTTTATACCCAATTCATTAATTCGTTGTTTTAAAATGGCATTATCTTCTAATAGTTTTAATTCTTTATGTGTAGCCAGTTCGATGAGGGCAGTTCGTTTGGGAGTGGAAGTGCTTTCAAAGCTATGAATAGCATATTTTGAATCAGCGGATATTTGATACGAATGCTGGCCGGATAAATCCATTGGAGAAATTCGTTCGGCACTGCCACTACCGTCCAATTTACTTCGATACAAATAGCGCTGGGTATAATTTTCGGGAGAAGCGATATAATAGACATACCCTTGCTCCGGAGCTATACAATTTATGTGCACCACATCAAAATGGCCATTGGTGATCAATTTCATTTCTTTTCCATCCCGCGAAACTTTATACAGATGCAACCATCCGTCGCGCTCACTCGTCCAGGTAAATGATTTGTTTTGATCTAACCACACCATATCATCGTGCACATCGAGAAATGCTTCGTCGGTATCGGTCATGATGTTTTTTAATGCCATAGTCTGGATGTTTCCGATCCACACTTTGTTGGTGTTTTGAAGGCGGTTGAGTTGTTGGATCATTACATCGGAAGAGCCGGGTATAAAATCCATTCGCGCCAGGTAATTATTTTTAGGATCCCCCGGGATAGCAAACCATTTGGTCGGCCCGCCTTGTATGGATACTACACCAATTTTTACTGCAGAATTTTCAGTACCTACCTTTGGATAAGGAAAGGGCAGGGGCTTGCTATAAATTGAATCTACATTATTAATAAGGTAAAAGGTGCCTACCGCTTTTGTATCCGATTGCCAATAAGCAATATTTTTGCTATCTGGGCTCCATCGGAAGCCATCTCTGCAATCCAATTCTTCTTCGTATACCCAATCAAATGTACCGTTGATTATATTTTTTCCACCATCTTTGGTCAATGGTTTGAGTAAACCCGTATTTAAGTCCTCGACATAAATATTCCATTTACTTACATAAGCGATTTTATTTCCATCGGGAGAAAATTTGGCAAACATCAAGGAGGCTTCTTCAAGGTTTTTACCTATTTGTTTTAGTTTGCCGGTGATGGTATTAAGTATCCAATAATCGCCTCTGGTATTATGGCGCCATACCTTACGCGTATTAGTAAATATCAATAGTTTGGTATTATCCTCAGACCAGATATAGTCAGCTATATTGAGTGGTTTTGTGCTTCCGGCCGGAATTAGTTGATGGGAATGGATCAATATGGTTTCTGAGCCATTCGTCACATCATATCGGATGATATCGTTGCCGGAAGTAGTGGCGTTTCTTTTTAGAAATGAATAGCTTGTATTGTCCTTCATCCAGCGCACCTGGCCAATGCCTTTTACAGAATAAAGGTTATTGGTGTAGATGTCTTCGAGCGTAAGGGTTTTTTGCTGGGCTATGGATGAGTATTGGAAAAGGATAAATACAATGACAGGGAGGAATCCAACAAGTTTAAATGGCATGATTCGGAATATTTTAAGTAAATGTAAGTAATCCAATTTGTTTTTACAGACCAAATGATTAAGTAAGTTTTAGTTCACAAAAATGATTCATTGGTAGCACCAAAATTGGAGCATTTAGGCATCTGGAATGATAAGATGCCTAATACACATCTGATTATCAAATTCGTTTTGAGTTATTTATGAATATGGGCTATATAAATGGATCTTTTAATAAAATGGCTCTACCTTTTTTTTATTTTCAATTATGATAGGGCAAACACAAAATTCGATACGGCCACCTACAATACCTCCTATTCAATTCCTGCTTGATAAGGATAATGATGGAATATTTGAAAGCAATTACTCAGGGAAAGAACCACTACCAAAAGAAGGAAAAGATGAATTTGTAAGGTGTTTTACGAGTTTGATCAAATATCCTTTTGATGCTTATGAAAAAGATATAAAAGGAATTCTGATTTTGGAGGCGATCATTGATGAATCTGGCAAAATACTCAAATTGGATATTAAAAATTCTTTATTTAAATCATGTGACGAATCGGCTAAAAAGGCATTCACAGAGGCAGCTGAACATGGTTATGCCGTTTTGGAAATAAATAATAAAAGGGTAAAATATAAAATGGAGTACCCGGTTTTGTTTTGGCTTGAATAAATACTCTCCATGTTTCAAAAAATAACAAATTTTGTTCCAGACATGCGACCTCTTCGAGGTCGGCGATTCTGGTTGATGATTTTGTAGATATAAATATTGGAATCCTTCGGATTCTTAAGATTTGAATTCGGTTTCTACCTGATTAGCATATCGAGCAATGAATATATTTATGAAAATGGTCCTGGTATATATTAAAAATTGATTCGGTAATTCTAATAAAATTTGTTCCAAACATGCGACCTCTTCGAGGTCGGGGATAATATTTGATGAATTGTAGAGCTATAAATATTGGAATCCTTCGGATTCATAGGGATTTGAATTCGCTTTCTTTAATGATTAGAGCATCAATCAATAAATGTATTTCATGAAATGTTTCTGGCTTATATTTAAAA
>JBGAVW010000011.1:0-94986 GCA_044227925.1 Saprospiraceae bacterium
CTCTTGGTGAGCTGACTGCCGGCATTGCCCACGAAATTCAAAATCCACTCAATTTTGTAAACAACTTCAGTAGTATAAATAATGAATTGATAAACGAAGCTCACGAAGAACTGGCAATCAGTAGTAATGAATTGGCACTGGGCAATATCCAATCAGCAAAAGACAAAATGCTAGAAGCAAGTGAATTACTCAACGATGTAAAGATTAATTCTGAAAAAATAAATCAACATGGCAACCGGGCCAGCAGCATCGTAAAAGGCATGCTCGAACACAGTCGCAAATCATCAGGTGTAAAAGAACCTACAGATATAAATAAACTATGCGATGAATTTGTACGATTATCTTACCACGGCTTACGAGCAAAAGATAAAAATTTTAATTGTGATTTTAAATTAGATCTTGACCCTGATCTTCCATTGGTAAATGTGGTATCGCAAGATATAGGCAGAGTATTGTTGAATATTATTAATAATGCTTTTCAAGCTACAGACAACCGTGCTGGTCTGTCCGCAATTCCACCGAAAGACCAACACGGTTTGTCCGATAGCCAAAACGATTATAAACCATTGGTTTCAATAAATACAAATTACATTGCGTCGCCGCATCGCCACGTGAGTATACGCATCTCCGACAACGGCCCCGGAATCCCTCCTCAAATCAAAGACAAAATATTCCAACCATTTTTTACTACTAAACCTACCGGGCAAGGGACGGGATTGGGATTGAGTCTGGCGTATGATATAGTGAAAGCGCATAGTGGGGAGATTAAACTTAATACCAATGAAAACAAAGGTTCTGAATTTATAATTATATTACCTATATGAAAGTACTAACATTACAAAAGGAGCTTTAGGTAGATAATCAAATAAAATATACTAAATCTTAAATGCGATCTTAATGCGACACATACTTCTTCTCATTCTTATCTCGACTATCACCAAAAGTATTAGTCAAACACCCATCCTTACCATCGACTCAGTACCAACACAGGGTGTACTCCTCAACACTCACTGGCAATACAAAATGGATCATGCCACAGATAATCGTTGGAAAAATATAGATCCCAATAGAGAAATGTTAGATTCTCTACCTGCCGATATCAGGAAAGGCATCGGCACTATGCGCTTATATTTTATGCCATCTTCCAAATTAAAAGGTAAAGGTTATTCCATGCCCATACAGCAATCCATAGCCTCTGAATATTATTTAAATGGAAACAAATTAGTCTCTTATGGTCACTTGGATACTGATCCTAAAAAAGTAGTTGGACAAGATCCTTATTGGACACCAATCCATTTTCCAATGAAATATGATACGATCAATACCCTGGAGATACGATTTGCATTTCCCAAAACTAAATTATACACGACTGTATTCGAGACAGAAAATCCTGTAGCTAACCTGTCGTTATATGAATCTAATCATGCCTCTACGTTTTATGCCAAACAGATAAGCAACTATCATGTATTCGAAGGCCTATTGATAGCCCTGTGCATCATGATTATGATTATTCATTTTGCATTTTATTATTTTAATCCTGAGATCAAAGCCAATCTTTGGTTTGGATTATCGAGAGGAATATACCTTATTGGTGCTATACTACAGATGATATTTTGGTTTTATACGATAGATGTGAGTGATAAATATTGGTTCGGTACGATGGCTATGATTTTATTTACTTTGAATAATTGTACTACTTTTTACGCGGTACTCTTATACCTTCAAAAAAAACCTGACTCATGGGATAAGATAGGGATGGCTTTAGTAATACCCACCGCCGTATTTGTTTTTATGACTCAGCCCTGGGCATGGCGCATAGCTCCATTATTTCAGGTACTCATACAAGTTTTTACCATTCGGGCAGCTTACCTCACATTGAAAAAAAACAAGTCAGATTCTATTCTGATTATGCTGGGGGCTGTTGCGACCATCTTGTTTTTTATCAAATTTATATCGATGGGTACTTATTCGAGTACTTCCTTTTTTACATCGCTGTATCCATTACGTATGTTTTATTATATTTTATACTTATTGTGCTTACCTATTATATTTTCAATTTTATTATCAAAAGAATTTTCTGATACCAGTAAAAAATTAAAATTAAAACTGTCGGAAGTGCAATCCTTATCAGCTAAAAACATATTGATAGAACAGGAAAAACAACAAATATTACAAACCCAAAATCTGATACTGGAAAAAGAAGTAACTGAAAGAACTCAAGACCTGATAGCAAAAAATCACGAACTCGAAATAGAAGCCTCCCTGGACAAAGTACGCTCCCGATCTCTCGCTATGCAACACAGTGATGAGATACAGGAGGTTGCCTATACGTTGTATGCAGAACTAAAAAAATTAAATTTCCCATTTGGAGCATGCAGCGTATATCTTATAGACCAGGATGATAATATGGAATCATGGGTAGCAGGTTTTGGTGATGGTGAGTATCCGCAGCGATTGAAAGTACCAAAGTTTGACCACCCGGTATACAATGCGTATATAGAGGCATTTCGAAAAGGGAAAAAATATGATGTACAGTTTTTATCTCCCGCTCTCAAACCAGCGTATGATGATCAGATGTTTTTACATACCGACTATAAAAAATTAAATCCGGAAATCATACAGTTTATGCGTGACTTGCCGTCTGCATCTTTTTCTTTGGCCTATAATAAATATGGAGCCTTGCATTGGGGACCAGCTGTATTATCTGAAGTGCAGGCTAATATTCTTCAAAAGTTTTCGTCAGTGTTTGAACAATCGTATACCCGATTTCTCGACCTGCAAAAAGCGGAAGCGCAAGCTAAAGAAGCACAAATAGAAGCTACCTTGGAACGTATCAGAGGTCGCGCATTATCAATGAATACTTCTGATGAATTAAATACTTTGATTGGTTTCACTTATTCAGAGTGCCTTAAACTCAATATGCATCTCGACAGAGGATTTATTATGACTTTTGATTCTGTAACCAACGACGCTAATTGGTGGATGGTCGGCTCAGAATCTCCGGATAAGCCTTCGAAATTATTGGTAAAATACCATGAACACGCTCCCAATTTGGCAATTTTAGACGGATGGCACAGTAGAGAACAGAAATGGTCTTACTTCTTAGGCGGTGAAAATAAAAAGAATTGGGATGACTATACATTAGTAAAAACCGACTTGGCCCTGTTGCCTGATTTTGTAATTCAAGATATGCGCTCAGTAGAAAACATTATTCTCAATGCTTCTTTTCAAAATTTCGGTTGTATAATGCTCTCTTCTTTTGAACCTATGAGTGATGAACATTTTGATTTATTAGTACGAATATCGAAAGTATTTGACTTCACGTATACCCGATTCTTGGATTTGAAATCTAAAGAAGAACAACTCCGGGAAGCTCAAATAGAAACTGCACTCGAAAAAATACGAAGCCGATCACTCGCCATGCATAAGTCCGATGAACTCCATGAGGTGATGAAAGTACTATTCGAGAAAATGACAGAACTTAATGTAATCAAGGGTACGTTGGCATTGCAATTATTTGATGAAGAAAAAAATAGCAGTGATTTTTGGGTAAGTAATGAGATACAACATATATCAAAAGTTAGTTTACCGTATAGAAAAGATATCCTGGAATCAAATGGGTATATGAAAGATTGCTGGAAGGCATATCATTCAAAAGTGGATATTATAAACAAAATGTATCCTAGGGATCAAAAAGACAGGTATTTTGATTATGTATTTGCAAGCAATGATACAGCCACTATACCCACCCATGTTAGGGAATTTATAAATAATAATCCAGATCAAATTCAATGCTTATTAGTCGAAAAACATTCATGCATCTTTGTGGACAATTGGGAAGCGCAGCCTTTTGAAGAGGATCAAATAAAAATACTCAAAAGGGTAGCTAAAGTTTTTGACCAGTCATACATTCGATTTCTCGATTTACAGAAGGCAGAAGAGCAAACTCGTGAAGCACAAATAGAAGCATCTCTGGAACGAATACGCGCGGCGACTTTGGCTATGCAATCTACTGATCAACTCTCCTCTGTCATACTATTCATCTATGGTGAATTGAATAAAATTGAATCAGAGCTCAATCGTTGTTTCTTTATGGTTTTTGATCCACAAAACTTTGGTGTTACCTGGTGGATGGCCGGTGTAGATACTCCGGATCTGGGCAAAGGATTTTTTGTGCCCTACAGTGAACATGCTCCTCAAATGGCCTACCTAAGAGGATGGCAGGAAAAAAAAGAGCGGTGGCAATATCGGATGCAAGGAGATGAAAAAAGAAAATGGGATAATTATTTATTCCATCATACCGACTTAGCAAGATTACCGGATGTGATCAAAGACAATATGCAGTCATTTACAGATATTTACCTTGATGGCTCCTTTAATAGTTTTGGTTGTCTCACTACAGGTAGTCCAGTTCCACTGAGTACAAAAGCTGTTGATTTATTAGTTCGATATTCCAAAGTATTTGATCTTTCGTTTACCCGATACAATGACTTGAAACAAGCAGAGGCCCAAGCCCGAGAATCTCAGATAGAAACTGCTCTGGAAAAAATACGATCGAGCTCACTAGCAATGCAAAAATCACATGAGATAAAATCAGTAGTCACCACATTATTTCAAAAACTAAAAGAACTGAAAGTAGATTTTAATGGTGCTGCTGCTATACATATTTTTAATGATACTACTAAAGATGCCGTGATATGGGTAGCTACACCTACTTTAGAATTTACTATCGAAGTCCAATTACCATATGATGCCGATTATTTTATAGATAATCCAATCATTACCGATATATGGCATGCTAAAGAAACAGGACAAGATATAATCACTAAAATATATCCCTTACAAGAAAAAAACCGATATTTTCAATACGTATTTAAACACAATCCCCAGATTCCGGACTTTGAGCAAAAACGGATTTATAATGAATTAAATTATTCTGCGACTTTTATAGCACAACCCAACTCTTTGCTTGGAGTTAATAGTTGGTCTGATAATCAATTGATAACGGATGAGCAATATAAATTACTTAAAAGAGTAGGCTATGTGTTTGAACAAGCCTACGTACGGTTTCTGGATTTGCAAAAAGCTGAGGCTCTTGCAGAACAAGCAAGGTTAGATTTAATTCAAATTCAAACTGAGAAAAAAAGAGCTGAAGATGCATTGAAAGAACTAAGTGCCACCCAGGCCCAGCTTATCCAATCAGAAAAAATGGCCTCCCTCGGAGAGCTCACGGCAGGCATTGCCCATGAAATCCAAAACCCACTCAATTTTGTAAATAATTTCTCCGAAATAAATAATGATTTAATCAATGAATTAAAGGAGGAATTTGAAAAAGGCAATAAACAGCAAGCGACAGAATTAATCAACGACATTAAAATCAATTCTGAAAAAATACATCACCATGGTCACCGGGCCAGTAGCATTGTCAAAAATATGCTCGAGCACAGCCGCAAATCATCTGGTGTAAAATCCCTGACTGATATCAATGCCCTATGCAATGAGTTTCTGCGATTAGCCTATCACGGCTTAAGAGGAAAAGATAAAACGTTCAACTCAGATTTTTCCATTGATCCTGATCTATCATTACCTAAAATAAATGTTATAAGTCAGGATATATCCAGAGTAATTTTAAATTTGGTTACCAATGCTTTTTATGCAGTCTGTGAGAAAAGCAAACAAATCAACATCCGGGATTATAAACCTGAGGTTACTATCAAAACCAGAAAGTTACATGAGGAAATCGAAATACATATCAACGACAACGGCCCGGGCATACCCGATTCGATAAAAGATAAAATTTTCCAGCCGTTTTTTACAACCAAACCTACAGGACAGGGCACGGGCTTGGGGTTAAGTCTAAGTTATGATATAGTGAAAGCACATGGGGGTACCATTAAAGTGGCTTCTCCAGAAGGCCATGGTTCAAGTTTTGTAATCACTTTACCCATAGCCTGACTTTATTATCCTATCTTTTTTTGAAGACAAACCAGTATATATCACCTCATTTTTATATACTTGTCTTATTTTAAAAACAATCAAACAATTATCAACTCATCTCCTTCACTTATGCATCCTTCTATCTTTATTAGTTTAGCCTGGAGCCTTTTTATATTTTTCTTTTCCTGTAGCCAACCAAAACCAGGGCAATTGGTTAATTGGGTATTGACTAAGGCAGATTCATCTGTTGTATTTCAGGATCAATCTCCTATCTCACTTCAACCCTATTCCAATTCATCGGATCTGATTCAGCTGGATACCGCATTCCTGCGACAGGAAATTGAAGGCTTTGGTTTTACACTTACTGAAGCCAGTGCTTACCTCATCCAGCAGCTTCCGGCCGATAAAAAATCCGACTTACTCAACGAATTATTTGCCCCGGATGGATCAGGAATTCATATCAGTTATTTGAGAATTGGCATCGGGGCTACTGATCTTAGCAGGGAGATCTATTCATATGCTGATAGTCCTGAGGATACTTCTTTGACTTATTTTAATTTTTCTACAGACTCAGTATACCTGATTCCATTGATTAAAGAAATTTTACAAATTCATCCCGGATTAAAAATTATGGCCACACCCTGGTCAGCACCGGCCTGGATGAAGGATAATAAAAAGACGATGGGTGGCCATTTGGCCAGAAAATACTTTCCATTCTATGCCGAATATTTGCTTACTTATATTCGTCATATGCATTTATCGGGTATTCCCATCTATGCACTCACTCCGCAAAATGAACCATTACATGGCGGTAACAATCCGAGTATGGAAATGTCTGCTGAAGAACAATCAGACTTTATAAAAAATCACCTGGGGCCGGTATTTAAAAAATCAGGTATTAGTACAAAACTAATCATCTACGATCACAATGCAGATCATCCGGAGTACCCCTTAAGCATACTGGCTGATTCGGCGGCTAATGTATACATTGATGGCACTGCTTTTCATCTGTACAATGGAGACATTTCTGTATTATCCGGGATTCACGATCGGTTTCCGGACAAATCTCTTTATTTCACCGAACAATGGACCGGCGCAAAAGGTCAGTTTGGCGGCGACCTGATATGGCACATAAAAAATATAATTATAGGAAGCATGCGCAATTGGTCAAAAATTGCTTTAGAGTGGAACCTCGCTAATGATCCTGATTATGCTATGCATACTCCCGGTGGATGTACGGAGTGCAAAGGTGCATTGACCATCTCAGGGAAAGACATTAATAAAAATGTTTCTTATTATATCATTGCCCATATTTCAAAATTTGTACCTGCCGGCTCACGGGTACTGTTTACGCAATCTGATTCATCACTGCTTCACATTGGTTTTATCACCCCCTCCGATCGCAAAGTACTTTTGGTGTGCAATGAATCAGATACAGAAATAAAAGCCAATGCGGGAGATGTATCAGGCAAGATTAGCTTTACTATGCCGCCAAAAAGTGTCGCCAGTTTTATTTGGCCTTAGAATGTGTAAAATGATCATATGAAAAGTATCCGTACCTTCTTTTTCAGTCCGCTCTTTCTTTTTTTCTTGTTGATATTGGTACTGGTTCCCATTGCAGGTATGTTTTTCCTTGACTCAGATATACGATTGATCAGTTATCTTCAATCTATCCAGGCCAGGCCGGTGATGTATAGCCTGGTTAGTTTTATATTGCTTACCTCAGATGTAATTTTACCCGTTCCATCTTCAGTGATCTTATGGATGAATGGCTGGGTCTTGGATATTGGATATGGTAGTTTACTTTCCATGTTTTCTACTACCATTTCAGGATGTATAGGATATGGAATAGGATACTGGGGATTAAAAAATAAACCTACAACGCTTTGGTCTTTTGAAAAATTTCATAAACATGCATTCCCTATTATTATATTTTCACGTGGTATTCCAATGGTATCTGAAGCAATATGTATTCTCGGCGGAGTCTATAAATTAAAACCTGCTCTTTTTTTATTATATAATTTCCTGGGATATTTACCGGTTTGTATCCTATTTGCATTTCTAGGTACCTGGGATCAGTATCATGAGTATCTTTTTACCGGTTTATTGATCGCACTGCTGATTACCCTGCTCATTTGGTTAATCGGAAGGAGATACATCTCTTCATAAATTTTATATCATGCCTGCCCTCCGGAGGTGGCTGTATTTTCTGACCAAAGCTTTTGCCCGGACTATTAGACCATTCATTTTAGTGCATGCCTATTTATTGCCTTTAGCAAATATCTATGCACCTATTGCATCTATTTCTTTCAATAAATTAATTTGGGGCAATCTTTATAATTTACCCAGCAGAACCTATTTAATTTTTAAGTAGAAGCCTCCATTTATATTCAGTTTTTTTGATAGAACTTCCCGAAATGGATTGCCATTAAAAGGCATAAAGAAACAGCCTAATGAATAAATCATTTTAAAAATAAATTTTATAACTATATTAGTTTCTCAGTTTACTGAAAATGTTTCCGGTATACTGATAATTTCTCCCTTGAAAAACCAACTCTATGTCTTACCGTAAATCTCCGTCCCAAATTCACAGGCAAAAGAATATTGAATACCTTTCTTCCCTCGAAAAAAGTCCGGTGGCTATCAGTACTGACCTTTTAAAAACGCTTACCTTCGGATTAAAAGGCAAAGTTGTATTTCCCTGGTCTCCGGGATATGCAGAGGATAAAAAAGATTTTAATAATGCTTTTCCGGCCGATCCATTAGCCATAGTTTATGCAGCCAATTATGAAGACATTCGTTTGGTCCTTTCTTTTATAAGGACCAATAATCTTCAGTTTTGTGTCCGGTCCGGAGGCCATAGTCTGGCTGGCTACTCAATTTGCGATGGAATTATAATCGATTTGAGTCAGCTCAATAATATCTATGTGGATCCAGTATATAAAACAGCCTACGTAGAGCCGGGTTGCACATTTGAAAAAATTTTTCCGATCATCGAACAATATGGATTGCATATGCCCAGTGGCGAATGCCCTACTGTGGCAGTAGCCGGTTTTATGCAGGGAGGGGGATATGGGTTTACTTCCCGCACATATGGACTTGGCTGTGATGTGGTACTATCCGTGACGGTAATGCTGGCCGATGGAAGAATAGTAATGGCCAATAACCACAATAATTCGGATTTGTTTTGGGCTATACGCGGCGGCACCGGTGGCAATTTTGGGGTGTTGCTCAATATTTCGTATCGATTGGTTTCATTACAACAAGTGATTGGAATAAAGCTTGCCTGGGATTTTCATGATTCCACTGCCAATGCAGCTGGCGCACTTACGTATATACAAAATCAATTTATAGTAAACGATACTTACCCCAATTTGGGCTTTGAATTCGCAATAGCTAAAGATTCAGACGGAAGGCAAAAAGTATTTTTCTGTGCTATATGGATCGGCGATGAAAATGAATTAAATACGGTATTGGCACCCATATTGGCTCTTCCAGGTACTCAGCCATTATTGAGAATAAAGGGAAATTATTTTGGTGTAAATGAAAAATTACTTGAGAATACACCTGATGTTCCTCAGGATGCCAATGCTTTATCCAGAAGCACCATCATTGCCAGGCCCCTCACCGCAATAGACTGGTCAGAGATTTTGGCTTTTTTCCTCACTGCTCCCAATGCATATACGACGGTAGGTATCGAATGTTATGGTGGGGCAGTAAGCCAGGTGGCTGAAGATGCAACTGCATTTATACATCGAAAAGCACTGATGGATTATTTCTGTGATGTCTTTTTTACACCCGAATCAAATGATCGCAAGAAAAATGAGGAATGGTCTGAAGCGTATTATAATTTTCTTAAAAAGTTTGGTAACGGTCATTCATACCAAAATTATCCCAATAGAAATCAAACCCAGGATTTTAGGTGGGCCTTTTGGGGCAATGCTTATGATCGCTTGTTGGCAGTAAAGCAAAAATACGACCCCAATAATGTATTTAAGTTTGCTCAATCCATTGGCCCCTATAATAAAGACCTCACAGCCATATATTCAAATTATCCTGAATTAGAAAAGCCCATAGTATATGAATCTCTCTAAATGGATTTTATTTTTTTTATTATGTATTGATTTTGCCGCATCCGCGCAGGAAACCATCCGCCTGAGCGAACGCAAAGTCATTCCCATTGGTAAATATGTATCCTACTTTATTGATAAGGATAAAAATACCAATCCTTCCAATGTAGTACAGAAATCATTTGTTGCAAACCATACAGACAATTTGAGCCTGGGACCTCAACAGGTGCCGGTATGGGTAAAGTTTAAAGTACAAAATGAAATAGATGAAAATTTATTTCTTGAACTCGGGGCTCCATTACTCGAAACGGTAGAATTATATTCACTCGATACTTCCGGATTAAAGCAGTTATTTTCAGGAGGAATGCATTTACCTTTCAAGGCAAGGCAAATCAATGTAGAATCCTGGCTCTTTGATTTGGACATTCCTCCTCATACAGGTAAAGAATTTTACCTCAAGGTAGCATCTGGATATCCTTTACAAATCCCGATGATCATTTCAGACAAAAACAGTTATCAGCCCCACAACCAGAAAAATACCCTGTTTTGGGGGCTTTATATAGGAGTGGCATTATTTGCATTGATCTACAATTTTTTTATTTATTTATCTGTACGCGAACGCACTTACCTGTTTTATATACTTTACGTACTGTTTTCTTCTTCTTTTTATCTTGGATTAGCCGGATATCATTTTAAGTATTTATATCCCAACAGCCCTTCACTCAATATATACCTCGTCGTATTGATATTACTCAATAACATCATGATTCCATTGTTTATCATGGAGTTTTTGCAAATAACCCGTAAACGCAAATTTTTATACTGGTTTGGGATGGGATTGGTCATATTTTTTGCTTTGTTACTTGTAGCTTCTTTTTTTATTCCTTTTGGCCTTACGGTGGTGATAGCCCAGACGACCAGTCTGATAGAATGTACCTATGCGTTTTTAGCCGGGGTAATGTCACTCCGGAGTAAAGTGTTTAATGCTCGGTTCTTTTTACCGGCCTGGATTTTATTCATCATTTCATTATTTATATTTATTCTCACCGATCAGAATGTATTGCCTAGTAATTTCTTTAATAGTCATAGTTTGTTTATAGGTCATATGGCTGAATTATTACTGATTTCTTTTGCATTGGCTGATCGAATCAACCAGTTGAAAAAAGAAAATGAGACCAAACAAAAACAGATCATTTTCCAGTTGGAAGAAAACGAAAAAATACAGCTCAAAGCCAACCGGGAACTGGAACAGAAAGTAAAAGAAAGAACTTCAGAATTGGTAGAAGAAAAAAATAAACTGTCAGAGGAAAAAGCCCACAGTGATTCATTATTATTGAATATCCTGCCTTCAGAAATTGCTGAAGAATTAAAAAAGACCGGAGCCGCCCAGGCAAGACAAATAGACACCACTACGGTATTATTCGCTGACTTTAAGGATTTTACGCGTGCGGCGAGCAATCTCAATCCACAGCAATTAGTACATGATATCAATGAATATTTTACTGCTTTTGACCACATCATGGATCAGTACAATATAGAAAAAATCAAAACCATTGGCGATGCCTATATGGCTGCCGGAGGGGTTCCGCATTTTAATGCCGCCAGCCCGGTGGATACCGTAAATGCCGGTCTGGCCATGATCGAAGCAGTTGACAAACTCAATCTAAAAAGAGCAAAACTAGGTAATCTGCCCTTTGAAGTGCGAATAGGTATTAATAGTGGACCAGTGGTGGCCGGTATAGTGGGCATCAAGAAATTTGCTTATGACATCTGGGGTGATACTGTAAATATTGCCAGTCGCATGGAAACATCCGGCGAACCAGGAAGAGTAAATATTTCTTCGTCTACCTATAATCTGGTAAAAGACCATTTTATCTGTACATTCAGGGGAAAAATAGAAGCCAAAAACCTGGGACAGATCGATATGTATTTTGTAGAAAGAAAAACCATTTAATTTAATTCCCATAAAAAACCAGTCACATGAGTTTATTTGACTTTCCCAGGATTCATTTTTCCGGACAAATGGATATTAACGTACCGACGATTAATAACACGGTAAATTTTCCCTTGTCTCTGTACGATGCAACTCATTCGAAAGCTTTTTTACCTCCCAGGCTTTATTTTTCTTCCAGTGAGATTATCAGCAGTGTCA
Source organism: Saprospiraceae bacterium (assembly GCA_044227925.1). GTDB lineage: Bacteria > Bacteroidota > Bacteroidia > Chitinophagales > Saprospiraceae > JADJLQ01. The sequence continues at coordinate 12,160 of JBGAVW010000011.1, forward strand.
ATTCACCGTTTAAGCCCGAAATCCACTATGATGAAAGCAACACGTATTATTATATCGAAATACTTCCCATCAATACGATACCATTGATCCGCTCCTGGTGTATGATTCCTATAGATGTAAATGATCCAAACCGCCCGGATGCCGTCTATGGACCGTATTATACAGCTGCTGCAACTCCTGCTAATTTTGCTAACCGGGGTCTGCCTTTTTTAAACCATTGCCCCGGATACTGGAACATGTATGGTGATATGGGAGTCACCATTTCAAATGCTCAGGCTTCGGGAATCCAGGTGTTTAATGGCAGTTCTGTCATTACCTATACCAATACATCACCTGGCCTGCCTGATCAAATAAAAAGTTTATTGAATACCTCTTTTGATTTAAATACTTTTCCTGCATCTGGTCGTACTACGGCTTTGATGGTGGAGACCGTATCCAATCAATCTGTATATGCCAATATTTTTTGTAGCCGTGTAAATGTATTTACTACTTCCCAGCCAGACCAGGTAGCTTTAGGTGGAAAACCATATAAATTTTCTGCAGGGATTTACGGCACATGGAAGGTAGTAAATTGGATTCCGGCTATGGCCAGCGCCGGCAGATTTTATTCTGCGATTCCTTTAAGCGAAATCGACGATGTAGCCGACTCTCCTGTCATCCAGTTTTTCCAGTCCTATAAATCGTATGATCCAAGACCTCTCCGCGGAGTCTTTGTATCTTTCACCATTCAGGATATATTTGAATACCGGTATGACCCCAATCAATATGCCAATAATAACACCAATCCCTCTCCAGCACAAGCCGTCACCAACATTACCATTACCCCATGGTATGATGGAGATATGATTGCAGGAGTTGCCGGCAGAAATTTGATTTCGCTTACTGCTCAACCGATCTATAATAATTTAGGACTTGCCCCGCCACATCCTGTACCCATATCTATGAATCCGGCTCTTTGCTCATTGCGATTGACGGAAAATTCACAAGCTATATTTTCAATAGATCTGGGGACAAGTTGGCCAGAGCTGATCAATCCTCCTTTTATTAACGGAAAGTTTCAACCCGGAAAAAGAGGGGATGCCAGTTTTGAAACTGCCCCACTTGGTACATTTCAAATTGTAGCCGGAAATAAGATCATCGGAAATATTCCGGTTAATCCCGTTGATAATCCGCTTAAAAAATTATTTACCCGGGGTAATCTATTTGATTTTGTCATTAATGATTTTGATACCATACAAATACTATTAAACAACCTGATCACAGTCAATCTGATAAACAATTCAGGTTCGATCGTTGCACTTCAGGAAACAGAATATTTTATCACTTCGGATCAAAAAGGACCTTATGGTGATCAGGGAGAAAATCCATCTGATGGTTTTATGGTTTATAGTGATACCAAAGAACCGATTAGACTAAGAATATTTAATAAAGGGTATCCCGTAAAATCGCCGGTACCAATTGGTATTTGCCAGTACATCATTCCCGAAGGGGCCAATGACCCATTTGGACCTCCTGCTAAAGTTTCATGGCCCAACCTGGCTGATGGTGCCGTTCTTGATTTTGGGTCCATTCCAATGGAAGTGACCAATAACGCGGTGTATTATTTTGTATATCATGGATTGTATCCTGACGATAAAATTCCTGATTTTACCAACGACAGCGGCAGTTATACTATTATGGATACCGGCAGCTTTATTTGTATGCGCATTTATCCATTTATAGATTACAGTCGATATACAGATCCGGATCACCCGGAGTACAGCCCGCCTACTTTTGAGGTAGTGTATGAAGAAATCTTTAAATTATATGATGTAGTCTATCCCATCATGGCATTGAAACATCCATTTACAAAAGAGGAGTGGAATAATGGAACCATGGCCGGTGCTGTATTACAACGAACTGATCCCAAACTATGGAATGATATTTTATACATGCCTCGTTCAAGGGAATTGAGTGGAAGCCAACGCAAACTGCTGCAAGCCTGGGCCAATAACCTTTTAAATACGATTTGAAATCATGAAACCGATCATATATATTTTGTGTTCTGTATTCTTCTGGCTTAACCTGAATTGTAAAAACAAAGAGCAAACAGCCGTGTCAGGGCTCCTTACAGATATTCAACCACCCATTCTCACCAAATTTAAAATCGCGGTCAACCCATTAGATCCTCAACCCCTATTGCCAGGGATTCAATCCGGTGTGAATGCCTATAGCAATTCCAAACTGTTGTTATTTGCCGGAAGGACCAATGGTTTTCATGGTTTGATTTCTTCTGATACCAGCTTTAATGCAAAACAGAATAATCAAAATATTTACGTAGTGGATTTGTATTCCTGGAAATATTCGAGTGTGCCCTTACCGGCCGGTGAAGACATGTTGCCATTTACAGGTACCAATATTCAGTATTTTCAGGACGGGGATACTTTATACCTCATCGGGGGATACGGAAGAAAGTCAACGACCGATTATCAAAATAATTATACTTTAGACAAATGCATCGCAATCAGTGTATCGGCTATGATACGTGCGGTGGAATCCAAGTCGGATATACGAAAAGCAATATTGTATACTATTCAATCTCCTTTTTTTAAGGTTACCGGTGGCGAAGTATTTAAACTAAATGGATGGTTTTATCTGATGTATGGTCAGGTGTATGACCAACCTTATTCCGTGGGAGTGTCCGGAAAGTATACAGAGAGTGTGCGCATTTTCCGTATCAAAAACGGAAAACTCACTGATACCTCGAGTGTACAGGATCCTTTATTTCACCGAAGGGACCTGAATGTGGTAAAAGTGAAACAAAACAGCGGAGACTTTTTTGCAACCTATGGTGGTGTATTTAATGAAAACAATAAAGGTTTTGTTCACCCGATATACATCTATCCTGATAATGGAAAAATCACTTATAAGCAAGATACCTTATCTCAAATCAGCAATCAATACGATTGTGCCAAACTCAATGTATTTGACCCCGTGAGCAATACACATGTGACTGCTTTGCTGGGAGGTATTGGAGCTAGTTTTTTCAATTTCGAAACCAAAAGCTGGGATCCCAATGGAGATGATGGCAATCCCTTGCCTTTTGTGAAGGCTATTACTCAAATGATCTGCAAGAATGGATCGATAAGTCAATATATTCAAAATCCGTTGACCGATCCTGAATTGCCTGAATTCATAGGTGCTGATGCTTTATTCATTCCCATTTATGCCATCCGGTTTGAAGACCAGGTGATAGATGCCTCCAAACTTACGAGAGATTCCATGACGATAGGATATTTTTATGGAGGTATTCAATCTCCAAGGCCTACCTCCAGTGATATTTATCCTACCACCGTGAATTCGACCTTGTATTCTGTACACCTTATCAGAAAATAACTGCACTAATCGTATGTGTAAATCAGTTACTCTGTTGGGGTAGTTTTCTATCCTGTTTTCATTTATTCCGGATTGATGGCAACCCACTGAGTAAATAAGTTATGCACTTAACCGGCTATACTGGCAATTAGGTATAAAAGCATAGTAATACTTATTACCATTAGCCAATATAATAAATCACTTTACAAAATACTGGATTGGCATGTGCGGTTAAGCAATAATCTTCCCCGGGCTATTCTCTGCCACTAGTTGCAGGAAACATTCATTCATTTTTTTTATTCAGGCATCATTCGTTTTAAAAACTCTTCTTTTTTTCTTCTGGAAAGGTCTACTTTTTTTCCATTGGTCATTTCAATCTGGTTCTCATTTTTTAAATATTTGCGTACATGATGGAGATTGATAAGGTAAGAATGGTGGCATCTGAAAAACATTTCAGGATTCAGGATATCTTCAAAATCTTTTAATGTTTTACTTACCAGTTGCCTGGTATTATCCGTAAAATAGAAATGCGTATAGTTGCTATCCGCTTCCAGGAAAAGTATATGATCCAGTGTACAAAAAATCAAACCATCCGAGGTAGCCAGCGCCAGTTTGTTGTTTTTGTTTTGCAATAATTGAACCCTTTCATCGTACAATGGGTATTGATTTTTTTCCAGCTTATGAATACATTCGATCAGCTCCTGTGCATCAATGGGTTTGAGTAAGTAATCAAATGCCGCAAATCGCAGGGCCCGTATAGCATAGTGATCGAATGCCGTTATAAAGATTACCTGAAAATTTCTTTCTTTCATTTCAGTAAGCATTTCAAATCCCGTCATCACGGGCATCTCCACATCAAGGAATACCAAATCGGGGCTCGTGCTTTTTATTAATTCCATACCCTGCTTACCATTTTCCGCTTCTCCCAAAACAGTAATAGAGGGCAGGTGCATTTCCAGTTTTGACTTTAAAGCAGTGCGGCCCTGAATTTCATCGTCTATCAATACGCAGGTCATAAATTCTATTTGTTTAAGGTAATACTGAATTGGGTGCCGGTGCTGTTTGAGTCCGAGCAACGATCCGTAATGGTAAATCCGGTTTCGTCATTCCCATTATAAAGTTGGATCCTCGTTTTTGTTATTTCAAGCCCCGCCGGTGCAGAGTCCTTTTTTCTTAGTATTCTTGCTTTTTCAAATCCTACCCCATTATCAGTAATGACATAAAAAAGCTTATCCCGGTCTTCAGAAATTTTAATTGATATAATACCTCGTTTGTCTTTTAGATTTTTAATACCATGTTGAATGGCATTTTCCACCACCGGCTGAATCAATAGTGAAGGCACCTCCATCTCGCTTTTTTCCAACAAAGGACTGATGTCATATTCCACATCAAATAAATGGTCCGATCTCAATAATTCCAACTCTATATATAGTTTCAGGTTTTGAATCTCCTGGGACAGGGGGATTAAGGTTTTGCGATTGCTGTCGAGAATAGCCCTGAATAAACGGGCGAATTTATTTAAATAGGTGGTGGCCTTTATTTTATCTTCAGACAGAATTAATGAGTCTATACTATTTAGACAATTAAATACAAAATGAGGGTTCATTTGAGCCCTCAACACCTGCATTTCCAGGTTCAGGCTTTGCTTTTTAAGCATTATATTGTCTTCCGTTATTTTTTGACTGTGTTTTATTTCTTTTACCTGGGTGAGTGTTTTCAAAATGGTTTGTTCTAAATCATTCGAATCAATAGGTTTGATCAAAAAGTCAAAAGCCCCTTTGTTCATGGCTGTCCGTATATTAGAAATGTCTCCGTACGCCGATATGATGACCGGGATAATCAAAGGATATAATTTTTTGATATGGTCCAGCAAGGTAAGTCCATCCATCTCGGGCATATTGATATCGAGAAGTACGATTTCTATACCCATAGTTTCATTTAATATCTTCAGGGCTTCAATTCCATTGGCGGCATAGTATAAATCCAGGTGATTGATGGTTTCTTTTCTTCTAAAAATCAGTCTCAGCAGCCTTTCCTGATCTTGTTCATCATCTACAATCAATAATTTCATAACTACCTATTTTGAGAAATTACAACGGAAATAGGATATATATGGTAAGATAGGGTCAGAAACTTCGCAATTTGATATAGAATATAAAAAAGAAGACACGTTATTAATCTATTTTACTTCCTCAAAGGTAATTCTCATCAGGTCTTTCTCATTTCTTTCATCACTTTGTCATACAATAAAGGGATTTTCACTTTAGGATCTCCTGTTCCAAGTGTTTCAATGGGCAGATACCCTGAGTAATTTGATTTTCTGATAATATCAAACAACCTGGGCATATCTGTTTCTATCTCTTTACCATCTGCAAAGAGGAGTTCTTTTATTTGCCAGTTGACAGCATAATCTATTGTTTTTTCTATTGCTGCATAGGGATCCTCTTTTCGATAACTACCCGTATCCAATATTAATCCAAACCATGGATTGGGAATTGCTTCCATAAACTCAATCACATGATCGGAAGTAAGTATAAAGTCATTGTGATTTTGCAGCCCTATGATTACGCCTTTGCCCTGAGCAGCAGTCACACAATGGTATATATCTTCGAGCATCCATTCTTTAATCTGGTCACGGGTATATCCTTCTTTTTTTTCTGCTCCGGCGAATATTCTGAGTACAGGCGCTCCCAGATCCGCTGCCACATTAATCCAGGCAAGCACGCGTTCCTTTTCTTTTTCCCGTAGTGCTTTATCCGGAATAGAAAAATCATTTCGTACTCCGGTACCACTTATTTCAATTCCCAGGGCATGTGCTGTCCTTTTGATTCTAAATAAATAGTCAGGGGCTGGTACTTCCGGATAACCCTCAAAATAATATCCGGTGATATCTACCGCCTCAAATCCGAGATCGGCACACCAGCGTAGCATATCAAAAATATCCATGGTTTTAGCCATGAGCGGTGCATTAAACGAATAGGCGTTGAGGCTTGACTTTAATCGCTGTTTACCTGCCAGAAAGGCTGTCTTTGGTTTATGCAATCGATTGCTTATTGGGCCCACAAAAGGCAAAGCTACCATGCTCTTAATTGTCGATCGTCTATCCATGATATTTAATTAGTAGTACACGGATTTGTGTACTTTTTCAAGGAAATGTTCAAGTATTTGATTAAACTGCTGTGGATGTTCCATCATGGGGGCATGTCCGCATTTATCCAATAATACCAATTCAGAGTGAGGTATTAATTCATGGAAACGCTCTCCTACGAAAGCCGGAGTGATGCCATCCTCTTTACCCCAAACCAAAAGTGTAGGGGCTGTAATGGTATGCACTTTATCTTCTACATTATTGCGCATGGCACTTTTGGCCGTCAATACAATCCTGAGACCACGCATTCGATCATTTACAATATTAAATACTTCGTCTACCAGTTCTTTGGAGGCATTGACCGGATCATAAAAAGTGAGCTCTGTTTTTGTTTTAATATAATCATAATCTCCTCGCTTGGGAAAGGTAGTACCCATGGCTGATTCAAATAATCCTGAACTGCCTGTTAGTGTCAATGATCGCACTTCGCCGGGATACTTTAATGTATATAAAATGGCCAGGTGCCCACCCAGTGAATTTCCCAATACATCCAGTGAATAAAACTCTTTGTGGTCTACAAAATCCTTAATGTGTTTCACCAGGCCCTCAAGTGAAACCTCAGTTATAGGCAATTCAAAAATGGGCAATATGGGGACTACTACATTTACCCTTTGCTCAAAATGATGCAGGATACCCTGAAAATTGCTCAATGCCCCAAAAAGGCCATGTAATAATAATAATACCGGTTTGCCAGGATTAGTCTCTATGTACTTATACCCATGTTCTTCGATGACTTCATAATCCATGATCCTGCTTTCCACTATACGAATTCGATATTTAGTACGAAGATAGAGAAAATATCAGTCTCAAAAAACTTCCTTATTTTAACAGGATCTATATTAAATACAATGAAAAAGTCAATTCGGTTTTTGCTGATCATATTGTCAATTTATTCAACGGTTGCATTATTTTCCCAATCCAACCCATCTTATACCCCACCGGTACATACTGATAGTACAAGAGTGGACCGGTTACAAGCCATGTCTGGTATCATTGATGACTTATTCAGGAGCTACGCCAAGGATAAAAACTATCCATCATTGGCATATGGCATACTACTGGACGGAAGGCTCATTCTGCATGGTCAGTACGGTACCATACAGGAAGGTCTGGCAGCAGACCAAACATCTATGTATCGTATAGCCTCTATGAGTAAAAGTGTTACCGCCGTCAGTATCATGCAACTAAGAGATGCCGGTAAGCTTAGATTGGACGACCCTGCATATCTTTATATACCGGTTTTAAAAACCAATACTTTACTAACCAGGGATGCACCTGCCATCACGATTCGACATTTATTAAATCATGCCGCCGGGTTTCCCGAAGATAACCCCTGGGGTGACCGCCAACTGGCCGATACTAAGGAGGATTTGATGAGTCTGATTAAGTCCGGCACTCATTTTTCTAATGTACCCGGGGTAGCCTATGAATACAGTAATCTGGGCTTTGCATTATTGGGACAGATAGTAGAAAAAGTGTCCGGTAAATCACTGGAGGCGTATACCAAAGAGAAAATATTTGTTCCTCTGGGTATGAACCACACGGAATGGGAATATACCAAAGTACCGGCCAATAAACTTGCTTATGGTTATCGCTATGAGGACAATGTGTATAAAAAAGAAGAATTATTACATCATGGCACTTATGGTGCCATGGGAGGGTTGATCACCTCTATTGATGACTTTGCCAAATATGTATCCCTGCATATGTCGGCTTGGCCACCACGATCCGATGCTGAAAATAAAGTGCTCAAACGATCCAGCTTACGTGAAATGCATATGCCTGCCAATTTCAGTGGCATGAGCCCAAGTTACAAATATCCCTCCGGCCGACAATGTGGAGTGGTATCGGCTTATAACTTCGGATTAGGTTGGATGCGCGACTGCGAAGGAAGGGTATATATAGGTCACAGCGGTGGACTACCCGGATTTGGATCTCAATGGAGGTTTTTACCTGAATATGGATTAGGGGTCATTTCATTTGCTAATCTTACTTATGCCGGTACCGGTGGTATTAATTTACGAGTATTGGATACAATCATACAATCTGCCCAGCTAAAACCGTATGTGTTGCCTGTATCAAAAGTATTAGCCCAGCGTAAAAATGAACTTTTACAATTATTTCCGGATTGGAATGAAAATCTGGTGAAATCATACACGAATGGTAAGACAAAAATATTTGCTGAGAATTTTTTTCCCGACAGATCTGTGGATGCCTGGAGAAAATACAGTATTGAATTATTTAATCAGATAGGCAAGATAAAGACCATTGAAGATCTTGAACCGGAAAATCAATTGAGAGGCCATTTTAATCTTGTAGGTGAAAAAGGTAAGGTAAATGTGTTTTTTACTCTTACACCCGAGAATCCGGCTTTAGTACAGGAATTACAAATGAGAATAGTGAATTAGATAAAGACCATGTATACATCAATTGTCTTTTTTAAGTTCCCTTAGCTTGGCTATATCATCCCAATCCTTAAATCTTGTGGTACGGGATTTTATCTCTATCAATGTATTATAGGGTATAAATTTCATTTCTACTTCATTATTAATCAGGCACGTTTCTACATTCTTTTCCGCCTGATCAAAATAAATATCTATATGCACTATGGTCATTACATCTATGGTATATGGAGGATATCCTAACGAACATTTAAAATGGGCCGTAAAATCCTGTTGGGCGACATCAACTGTTTCTTCCTCTGTGAATCCCATACAAAGTAAAGTCTTAATAAAAGCTTTCTGATTTTTCTCAGTGGGCGCTATCCAAACATCCAGATCGTTAGTGGCTCTATGATATCCATAATAATTCACTGCTTGCCCGCCAATGCACATATATCTCAATTTATTTGCGGCAGCACATTTTAAGAACAATACGAATTCACTATTGGCCAGATCCATGTTCCTTTCTTTTTCCCTCTATTATTTGTATTCTTCGTTTCAAAGGCTGTTCAGTTACAGGCCATAGTTTTCTTTGAAGATCAGCTAAAGCTCTGAGTCTCTCGATTTTTGATAAATTGTAGTAATGCCTTAAATAAAACATCTCTTGCTCTTCGAAGCTATTGAAAATGGTAATTTTTTTGGGCATGTATAGGTCAAAAGTAATCGAAATTTTTTGATGGAAATACCTGGTCATTTTTAACACATAAAACCAATAGGTAGTATCCCTTTATTTTTGACTGCATTTCATGCTCTGGCTGAATACTATTGGTGATGTATTCTCTACCAGCTTGTATAATTCTCAAAATATTTATTACCTTTTCCCCAATACCAAGATTTAATCCATACAGATGGCCGCTATAAAAATATTTACGTTCAATCCATTTCAGGAAAATACCTATATCGTGTATGAAAGCCGGGAAGCCTGGATCATAGACCCCGGGTGCTCCAATGGCAATGAAAGAAAGATGCTGGAATCTTTTTTAAAGAAAGAAGGACTTACACCAATATGCATTATAAATACGCACTGTCACATAGATCATGTGATTGGAAACAAATGGTGCAAGGAAACGTATGGCATACCTCTTTATATTCCGGATGGCGAACAAATGGTCCTCGAAAGATTAGTGGATGTAGGTAAAATGTATAATTTTCCGGTAGAGGCATCACCTTCTCCTGACCATCTGATGTATCATGATGACACCATGGTATTGGGTGGTAAAGAGTGGAAACTGATATCCGCACCCGGGCATTCGCCTGCAAGCATTTGCCTTTATTATGCACAGGATAATACCTTGATTGCCGGGGATGTTTTATTTTTTGAATCCATAGGCCGTACCGATCTGCCCGGGGGCAACCATCAAAGATTATTAGATAGTATAGTCAATCAACTTTTCCCATTGCCTGATCATACCACGGTGTACCCGGGGCATGGTCCATCGACCACTATAGGCCACGAAAAAGTCCACAACCCCTTTTTGATTTAGCATTTATACCAGTACCTTGCCTGAAAATCAGAATAGCATGGCAAGAATAGTAACACTGGAATCCCTAGAAAATCCGTACCGATGTCTCATTTCCAATGGAGTGCATACCTGGTATGCGGATGAGCCGGAATACAATGGGGGGCTGGACTCTGCACCTTCTCCCGGTGAATTATTGCTGGCAGCAGTAGGCAGCTGTGCTACAATTACTTTACGCATGTATGCTAAAAGGAAAGAATGGCCGGTGGAGAAAATTGAAATCGAATTAAAGCTGGAAGAAATCAAAACGGAAACAGGAATTACAGTAAACCGCATTACTGAAAAATTGCAAGTGCATGGAAATCTCGATGAAGATCAGATAAACAGGTTGAAAACACTAATACCCAAATGCCCGATTGCCAGAGTAGTAACTGGTCCGGTGGAGATCATGATTGGATGAGCCTTATTCATATGCTGGATATTCTTTTTCCCAGCCGCTATCGACTTTAGTCTCTCCAAATCATCAGTATTAGCCCGTTTCAGCATGATCTTTCCGATGCAAAGGAAGCTACATGATGAAAAAGGGCTCCCGATTTCTATAGAATGAATTACATCTACCCTTTATAGGATTACGGATTCATTTCCAAGACTTCCCGAATTTCTACGGTTCCATCTTCAAACTCAAGTATAGGGCAGCCTCCGGATTGCATTACAGCCTGATCATAATTATCCGCTTTCATAATAAGGTATCCACCAACCATTTCTTTGCCTTCCATATAAGGACCATCTGACACTATTTTATTAGTACCCTTAATGGTTTTACCCGCAGAAGTTAATGGTTGAGCACCCACTAATTTTCCTTGCTCACTTAGCTGGCCCATCCATTGCATCCATTTTTGCATATGTGCCTGCCACTTTTCAGGAGATTGTTGCAAATCACGGGCATCACCACCACGGAATAATAATATGAACTCTGACATTTGATCTAATTTTTAGAGTAATTGAATTTAAAGTATTCAATTATAAGACGAAGACAAAGACAAAAAACGGACATTTGAAATTGAATTTTTCAAACATGATTTCCGCCTTCATGATTTTAAATCGTAAGTCCAATCGGATATCTATTTTCTGTACTTACTTACAACAGGCCTGCCCGGAAATGTATTTTTTACCGTTTCACCATTCTTTACCACAAATTCTCCATTGACCAATACATGTTGAATCCCCTCAGAAAATTTTAACCCCGTAAAATCCGCTTTATCTATTATTGTATTGGGATTAAATATGGTAATGTCTGCATCACAACCTACCTGAATTCTTCCTTTGAGCCGTACGGAAGGAGCTATACTTTCTAATCGCTGAGCGGGCATGATGGTCATTTTCCTCAGACCCTCCATTAAGCTAATTACCTTTTCTTCTCTCACATATTTGCCCAATACCCTGGAGAAAGTACCCGCTGTACGGGGGTGGGCCTTAGGGGCATAGGGCATTCCGTCCGAACCAATTGAGGTATTGGGGTGCCCGATTCCTACTTTGATCCATTCCGGTTTCATCATATGGATGATTACCACGCCACCTTGTTTTCGGTATGTGTCAAAACTCTCCTTAGTAAGTCTTTCGCCGGTAGTTTCCCACTGCAGATCACCATAGCTTATGCCTAATTTTTCCTGCCATCCATCATCGAATATGGCAGACTCCAAAGATGTAGAAGCTGCAGTATACGGATATACTTCTGTAGTGACATCCAGGCCTCTTGCTTGTGCAGAGGCCACCATATCCAGTGTCACTTGTATTTCTGACAGGGATAGGCTATTGGCATGAACTATATGTAATGAAGCACCACTTGCGGTGGCATTGGATATAGCTTCTTGTATACCCGGCATTCCAAATCCACGGGTATGGGAAAATACAGGTACTTTTTTATTTGCAGCATATTGATATATCTTAAAAATCTCACCATGTTTAGCACCGGGATAATATCCTACCGGAACCCCTATTCCCAACGCGCCGGCTGACAGTTCGTCATCTATATACCCGGCCATATTTTTTATTTCGTCATCGGTCATGGCCTGATAGTTTGCAGATCCCAGGTTGATTTCAATTTTTGCCAGTCTGGGACTTTGGATGCCCTCTTCAGCTATTGCTTTTTTCGCTTCGCTAAAATGATGCATATATCTTTCCATTGCCAATGCTCGGATCACAGCATGGGGTACGGTGGCACCATAGTTTACGATAGTTTTACCTCGTTTTGCTTCGATCCAATCACGTAAAAATGGCACTCCGCTTTCTAATTCCAGTGCTGTAGTTACTCCATCACGACATTGATATTCATGAGCTTCATTGGTCATGCCGTGTACATGCAAATCTATAAAACCGGGAGCTACCACCAGGCCGGCCACATTATATGTTTGCTTTCCGGACAATTCTTTTTCTGTAATCTCCATGATTCTATCTCCGCGTATTCCGATATTGCGAATCGCATCAAGACCGGTCTCCGGATCCATCACCCGCCCTCCTTTAAGTACAATATCATAGGACTGGCTAATTAAAACAGTATTTAATGTAATGAATAAATACAATGAGAAAAATGGTCTTTTCATGTTTTTTAATCTATCGATTTAGTAAATAATAATATAAATATAGCTTTTTACGCATACTTCAGTTGTCAACCTCGAATGGAATGGGAAATTGGGTTAAAAAAAGATTATTCTATTTCAGATATTCATTTAAAAACCGGATTACTTTACTTCTGACCATTTCCACATCAAAATATTCACCATAATGAGGGGCATCTTTCACTATGATTACTTCATTTTTTACGCCGGCAAGGGTAAGGTAAGATCCTAATAACTTTGATTGAGTGAAATGTACAGCATCATCTTTCTCTCCATTGATGATCAAAAAAGGCGGATCGCCCTTATCGACATAAGTAACCGGGCTTGCCAGTCGGGCCAGGTCCGGCCTTTCAATAGCTGTGGCACCCAGGAGATTAGCAATGGGACTGGAGTGATCAAATGCTTCTTCTGGTTTGGTATGGCTTACCAGATCAGACGGTCCATAAAAATCGATCACTGCTTTAATCTTAAATGATTTTTTAGCTCCGGGCGCAATGAAAGATTTTATTCCATTATTATGGGCCAATGCAGCTAAACAGATCAGATGGGCACCGGCAGAAAAACCAATCACAGCTATTCTGTTTTTATCGATCCCATATTCGCTGGCATGTTGATATAAAAATTCAAGACCTAAATTACAATCCTGGACTATCTGTGGAAATACGGATTGGGTACTATATCGATAATCGACAGAAGCAAGCATATATCCATTATTCAAAATATCGGCAATCGTATTTTTCATGTAGGACATATCTCCGCATTGATCGTTGGTGCGCCAGGCTCCCCCATGAAACCAAACTACCAATGGCATACCGGGCTTGGCATGTTGGGGCCAATAGATATCCAATTTATGTTTTTTTATTGTGTCATTCCCGTAGGGGATATTTGCTTTAAGTACTGTGCCTTCTGGAAAAATTTTAAGCACGCGATTGGTATTATTTTGCGACCATAAAAGAGCAGAAGTAAGAAGTAAAAGGAATAGAATTGATTTTGACATTTTATTAAATTGAATTACCTAAATATAAAATGCCTTATGCTAATTTTCAATGTAATGCATATTTATACCATACTTTGATTAACTAGTGGTTATATCTGATAACTAATTACTTACACATTTTTATTTTTATTATCGAAATTCAAAAGCTGTGAGGGTCGTAGTTTGACCTTCATTTTGATAGTATTTTCACTTTAATTATTCTCATTTTTGTATCCTTAAATGTTTAAAAACCAGTAATAAATGGCAAGTACATTATTTGACAAGGTATGGGATAGCCATGTAGTGCGTAAGATAGAAGATGGCCCGGATATCCTTTTTATTGATCGTCATTTTATACATGAAGTGACCAGTCCTGTGGCTTTTCTTAGCCTTGAACAGCGTGGCTTAAATGTATTGTATCCTGATCGTACTTTTGCGACAGCTGATCATAATACACCTACTATCAACCAACATCTGCCTGTACAGGATCCTCTATCTGCCAATCAATTAAAGGCATTAGAGACTTATTCCGCCAAATATGGTATCTCCCATTGGGGACTCGGAAATCCCAAGAATGGCATAGTGCATGTAGTAGGACCTGAAAATGGAATTACTCAACCGGGCATGAGCATAGTATGTGGTGATTCTCATACATCCACACATGGTGCATTTGGAGCTATTGCTTTTGGTATCGGTACCTCTGAGGTAGAAATGGTATTGTCATCCCAGTGCATCATGCAGCCAAAGCCCAAAAAAATGAGGATCAATGTCAATGGAAAACTCTCCAAAGGGGTATTGCCTAAAGATGTGATATTGTATATTATATCTCAGACATCCGCCGCTGGTGCAACCGGTTACTTTGTAGAATATGCTGGGGATGTATTTAGCAATATGACCATGGAAGGTCGTATGACCGTATGTAATATGAGTATAGAAATGGGTGCCAGAGGTGGCATGATAGCTCCGGACGAAACTACTTTTAATTATATCAAAGGAAAAGATAAGGCACCGAAAGGAGCAGACTGGGATGTGGCCCTGGCCTATTGGAAAACACTGAAGACGGACGAGGGAGCTGTATTTGATAAAGAATATAATTTTAATGCAGAGGATATCGAGCCTATGATCACTTATGGTACTAATCCGGGCATGGGCATAGGAATTTCAAAAACAATACCATCAGCAGAATCTATTCACAGCAATCAGGCCACTTTTGATAAGTCCATGGTCTATATGGGATTTGATGAAGGTCAGCAAATGCTTGGCAAAAAGGTGGATTATGTATTCGTAGGATCATGCACTAATGGTCGTATCGAAGACTTCAGGGCATTCGCTTCTATTGTAAAAGGTCGTAAAAAAGCCGATCATGTAACTGCCTGGATTGTCCCAGGATCCCATGTGGTAGAAGCCCAAATCAAAGAGGAAGGGATCCTCGATATACTTACCGATGCAGGATTTAGTCTGCGCCAACCCGGATGCTCAGCTTGTCTTGCTATGAACGACGATAAAATACCTACCGGCAAATATGCTGTGAGTACCAGCAACCGAAATTTTGAAGGCAGACAGGGCCCTGGAGCAAGGACTATGCTTGCCAGTCCATTGGTAGCTGCCGCTGCTGCTGTAACCGGAGTAGTAACTGATCCAAGAACTTTATTGAATTAATCGAAAGAATGTACTACGTACTATGTACAATATACCATGTATGAATATTATTGATTAATTTTTAAAATAAATAAAACACTAAATATCCATGTATTATACAAACATTGTAATTTGAACATGGTACATTGTAAATTAAATAATTATGGCTTACGATAAATTTACCATCTTACAATCATCTGCTGTACCGATGCCTATTGAAAACGTGGATACAGATCAGATCATACCGGCTCGATTTTTAAAAGCTACCGAGAGAAAAGGCTTCGGAGACAATCTTTTCAGAGACTGGCGATATCATAATGACAATAGTCCTAAAGCCGATTTCGTACTTAATAATCCTACCTATTCAGGCAAGATACTGGTCGGTGGCAAAAATTTTGGCAGTGGCAGTAGCCGGGAACATGCAGCCTGGGCTATTTATGACTATGGATTCAGGGCCGTAGTATCTTCCTTCTTCGCGGATATCTTTAAAAATAATTCTATGAACATTGGACTGCTTCCAGTACAAGTAAGCGAAGCTTTTTTAGATCAGATATTTAAGCAAATAGAAAAAGATCCGGATGCACAGCTGGAAATAAATCTCGAAAAACAAACCATTACCCTTATGGCTACTGGTGCACACGAATCATTTGTAATCAACGGCTATAAAAAACACAACCTCATGAATGGCTACGATGACATAGACTATCTGCAAAGCATGAAAGGGGAAATAGAAAAATTTGCTTTAAATAGAATGTAAAAATATAGATGTAATTTTGAAAGATGGAAACAGTAATTATAGAAAATGTAGATAAGAAAAATGCTATTTTGCTAAAAAGTTTGGCTTCCCAACTTGGGTTAAAAGTTACTTCAAAAGTAGTGAAGAAAAAACCAGTTATCATAAATGACGGTATAATTACCAATCCTGAAATAATAAAAACAATTAAAAATTTTGAATCAGGTAAATCCAAAAAAATAACATTTAAATCTATAGCTGAATTAAAAAAACACTTAAAACTATCTAAAAAGAGTGCGTAAGATTATTTTTTTAGATAAAGCCTGGAAAGATATTAACTCTTTAGACGACCTCCAAACCAATATATCAATCTTTAAAATCTTTAGGCTAATAGAAGAATGTAGGCGGACTCCTTTTAAAGGAATTGGAAAACCGGAAGCATTGAAAGGTGATTTCAAAGGATATTGGAGTAGGCGAATAAATGAAACAGATAGATTAATATATCGAGTAGAAGAAGATATTATTTATATAGTTTCTATTTTAGGTCATTACAAATAGATGGACAGAAAAGTGCGAAAAATAGAAATCATGGATACAACTCTCCGTGATGGGGAGCAGACAAGCGGAGTATCCTTCTCAGCAAGTGAAAAACTCACTATTGCCCAACTATTGCTTACCGAAGTAAAAGTAGATCGCATTGAGATTGCTTCTGCCAGGGTGTCTGAAGGCGAAATGGAAGCTGTAAAAAAAATTACTACCTGGGCTGATGAACACAATTTATTAGATCGCGTCGAAGTACTCACATTTGTAGATGGTAACAACTCCATTGAGTGGATGAAAAAAGCTGGGGCCAAAGTGATGAACCTGCTCACCAAAGGTTCATTGAATCATCTCACCCATCAACTAAAAAAGACAGAAGAGCAACACTTTAAAGAAATTGCTGATGTAATTGAAAATGCCAATAATACAGGCATTGCTGTAAATGTATACCTCGAAGATTGGAGCAATGGTATGCGCAATTCGCAGGACTATGTAATGCGGTTTATCCATTTTTTAAGTGATCAACCTATAAAAAGAATATTATTACCGGATACACTGGGTGTCCTGATACCATCTGAAACTTTTAATTATATCTCCGTCATTGTAAATAAATATCCTCATCTTCATTTTGACTTTCATGGACATAATGATTATGACCTGGGTACTGCCAATGCATTGGAGGCTGTAAAAGCTGGCATCCATGGATTACATCTTACAGTAAATGGAATGGGTGAAAGAGCAGGTAATGCACCACTGGCTTCAGTGATAGCTGTACTCAATGATTATGTAAAAGAAGTCACTACCAATGTGGATGAAAAAGCATTGTATACAGCAAGTAAACTGGTGGAGACCTTTTCCGGTTTTCGGATTCCCGTAAATAAACCAATAGTGGGTGAAAATGTATTTACCCAGACTGCCGGGATACATGCCGATGGAGATAAGAAAAACAATCTTTATTTTAATGAGCTCATGCCCGAACGATTTGGCCGGCAACGTATGTATGCATTGGGCAAAATGAGTGGTAAGGCCAATATAGAAAACAACCTGAAGCAACTCGGCATTACCCTGGATGATGATGACCTAAAAAAAATTACCACTCGTATCATTGAATTAGGGGATCGTAAAGAAGTAGTTACCCAGGCCGATTTACCTTATATTATATCCGATGTACTGGATAGTGACGAACGGGAAGAAAAAATAAAAATCATGGGTTATGTACTCACTCATTCTAAAGATTTCAAGCCCAGTGCTTCGGTAAAAATAAATATGGCCAACGAAACAGTAGAAGAGCAGGCGATCGGAGATGGTCAGTACGATGCTTTTATGAATGCACTTAAAAAAATCTATACCGCCAAAGGCAAATCCTTGCCTACGCTGACAGATTATTATGTACATATACCTCCCGGTGGAAAATCGGATGCTTTATGTGAGACTGCCATCACCTGGCGTAAAGCCGACGGTAAAGAATTTAAAACTCATGGTCTCGATAGCGACCAGACTGTAAGTGCCATAAAAGCTACTGAAAAGATGCTAAATGTGATTTAATTTTTGGGGGACCATAAAACAGTATAAAAACTGTTTTAATTCGTCACCTGATTATTCAAATCAATCTATAAGCAGAATTCCAATTTTTTTAATAAAAATAGAATTCAAACATCTACTTCGCCCAATAATCCAATACCATCACTTTATCCAGGTGCGGTCCTAACACTTTACCGAATGCCTTATGGTCCGGATGGGGCAAATAATCATCTCTGTCTTTTTCTGATTTAAATGTCAGGATAAAACAATGGGTAAATCCCTGATTCAGATTTTCAGGACTATTATTGGTACCAAATTCTATAGACTTAATCGTTTTTATTTTATTAGGCAATGCCACGAATGCATCTTCTACTTTTTTTATATCCTCAGCCGTGGAGCTATCTTTAAATTTAAACATGACCACATGGCGAAGGATCTTTGGCGGGCCCTGAAATACGGATTCCATACTGTTTAATTCTTTAGTAAGAAGAGTAAAAAGGATTATTAATAATGGAAAAAAATACCTGTGATTACAGATTGATTTAGTCATAATTGGAAACTTATTTTACAAATGTAATCATATAAATTAAAACCGCACTACCGTCTATGAAATAAGGAATAATATCGATCTGATCTATTCTTATTTTAAGACCACAATCTATCCCAGGCCCTGATTTCATTCCATTCCGGTGTAGGGGCAAACATTTGCTGGCCTTTGATTATAAATTCTTTCACTACATCTTCATTGAGTTCCACACCGATTCCAGGTTTTTCTGGAACCTTTACGTAACCATCCTTTACAAATGGTTTCTCAATGCCGGTTACCAAATCTTCAAACTTTGGACTATCTACTGCGTGATGCTCCAGCCACAAAAAGTTTTCGGTAGCAGCTGCTGCATGTACTGAACCTAAAAACGAAACCGGGCCTGCAGCGTGATGCAACATAAATCCTATTCCATTTTGACTGGCATAATCACCTATTCTCTTGGTTTCTAATATACCGCCGGCTGTATTGGGATCTGGATGTACTATATCTACTGAATGTTTGTCTATTATCTCTTTAAATCCACCTTGCAACATATATATATCTTCACCGGTTTGGGTAGGAGTATTGGTGGAGGTAGTAATCTCTCTCCACTGATCGGTATATTGCCAGGGGATGATGTCTTCTATATAGGCCAGATTATATTTTTCTACAGCTTGTGCAATTTTGATGGCTTCGTTTACTCCAAAATGACCCCAATGGTCAGTACCCATAGGTATTTCATAGCCTATTTGCTTACGCATCACATCGAGAAATTCACAGAGTCTTTCTATTCCTTTTTGAGTGATTTGTACTCCGGTAAAAGGATGTTTGGCCAGGTTATAGTTACGGTATTCGTATTGATATGGCTTATATTTTCCTTCAGGCGCATTGATGATGGCACCCGGTATATCTTTGAGCAGATTGATACCAATATCCATTTTGAGGGCAGTATACCCCTTGTCCAATCTTTCCTGCATTCGTTTTGCATATTCATACGGATCCTGAGAAATTGTCGTATCACAGTACACTCTTACCCTATCCCGGTATTTACCTCCCAGTAATTGATATACCGGAACATTATATGCTTTACCTACTATGTCCCATAGGGCCATTTCTACTCCCGATACTCCACCACCTTGTCTGCCGTGATGACCAAACTGTGAAATAATTTTAAATAGCCTTTCCACATTACAGGGATTTTGGCCTATTAACCTGCTTTTTAAAAATAAAGCATACTCTTTAGCTGCTCCATCCCGTACATCGCCGTGACCTATGATGCCTTGATTAGTATATATGCGTACGATCGGTGTCCGGAATACCACTCCGCTGATTTCGGCTATACGCATATCGGTGATCTTAAGATCAGATGGTGCTGATGACCGGTTTACTTTTTGCGTGGTATATTCCAATTGCTCTTCAATCGGCGACATCGCCATAGTGCCGAGACTCAGACCGCCAAGACTCAGTTTTTGTAAAAAATCACGACGAGGATTTGTATTTTTTTCAGACATGATAGAATGGTTTTTTATTTTATTCAAATTTAAATATAAATAAAATATAGGATAATGGAGTGAACTGTCTGTCCTGTGCTTCCATTTCTCAATATTTGAGTAAAGACACCTTAGTAACTATTTAATATTCAATTTATTATACAAAAGGAATTCTTTTGATAGAGCTGTTGGAGTTTGGTACCGGTAAAAAAATAGAAAGAGCCTGTTGGATACATAAAAAACAAGCATCCGCATCCCTGATAAATGCATTTGTGTTATTGAAGAAATAATATATTCTTACAGTATGTAAAGAATCGCGATTAATCTGGCTTATCCGGTATCTTTTGTTAACTAAATTGCATAATTGATTTCGACTATAGTCGTTTGTTTCTGCTATTTTTATTTTTTATTTAGAATGAATGACATCAACGGAAAAACCTTGCTCCAACTTGGGTTCCCTGAAGGAAAAAGCATTGGAATAGCGTTGAGTCTGCTGGAAAAACACAATCAGGATGCATCTGCAAATCTTTCTTTTTTATCCGGTATACTGCAATGTCCAGAATTTTATCTTGATCATCCTGTCTATGATTTGTTGGCGCAGTCATTGATTGAACACAAAATCACCGAAAGCAAAAATATTGTACTCAAAGAAAAAGCCGACAGCTACCCTATTTATGGCAAAGAGTATATAGAGCAAGGAGCTTTAGATCAAATGAATACGGCCATGAAACTTCCGGTTACCTTGCGAGGAGCACTGATGCCCGATGCACATCAGGGGTATGGCTTGCCTATTGGCGGCGTACTGGCTACTAAAAATGCAGTGATTCCTTATGGCGTAGGCGTGGATATAGGATGCAGGATGGCTTTATCTGTGTACGATATACCCGCCGATTATTTTGAAGGAAATAGACATAGTTTTAAACGTGAGTTGATTGCTTTTACAAAGTTCGGTGCAGGAAATGCCTGGCGTGGAAAAGAAAAAGCATATCATCCTGTATTAGAAAGCCATGATTTTAAGATGAATACATTTATTAATAAATTATATGATAAAGCCGCTGAACAACTGGGTACATCGGGGGGAGGTAATCATTTTGTAGAATGGGGTATATTAGACATACTGCAAGAAGATAAATCATTAAATATACCTAAAGGAAAATACGTGGCTTTATTATCCCATTCAGGCTCCCGGGGATTAGGAGCTACCATTGCGGGATATTATACCAGACTTGCAAAAGAGAAATGTGTATTACCCAGAGAAGCTGCTAATCTTGCTTACTTCGATTTAAACTCTGAAGAAGGTTTGGAATATTGGATTGCAATGAATCTTGCTGGTGCATATGCTTCTGCCTGTCACCAGGTGATTCACGACAGATTGACCAAAGCAATAGGTGCAGAACTGTTAGGCAGGGTAGAAAACCATCATAATTTTGCCTGGAAAGAAACGGTAAATGACCAGGAAGCCATTGTACATCGTAAAGGTGCCACACCTGCTTCAGAAGGAACACTTGGTATCATACCCGGATCTATGACAGCACCCGGGTTTTTAGTCAGGGGCCTCGGTGAATTAAATTCCATCAATTCTGCATCACATGGTGCCGGAAGACAATTGTCTCGTACCAAAGCCATGGCCACGATCACAAGAGATGAAATGAAAAAAATATTGGCTGATCATGGTGTAACTTTGATTGGAGGAGATAGAGATGAAGCTCCTATGGCTTATAAAGATATCAATCAGGTGATGCGTGCACAGCAGGACTTAGTAGACATCATCGCCCGATTTCAACCCAAAATGGTTAGGATGGCCGAAGATGGAAGTAAAGAAGATTGAAAGAAATATTTACTTGCTGGATCATTCCTCTCAAGGATTAAGGATATTAATTGCAGTTAATTTCTTTTAAAAAATACTGTCTGCCATATCCATCATTATTATTAACTTTCCATTTCCTTAATTAAAAAGAAATGTATATATGAATAATAATATCAAAAGACGCGACTTTATCAAACAAAGCTCATTAGGTGCTTTAGCCTTCGCGGGTGCCGATTTTTCATTGCTGTCGGATGTAAAGAATAAACCACATATTCTCAGTTTGCAATTGTATTCTGTAAGGCAGGCTATGAGTAAAGATCCTCTGGGTACTGTAAAAGAATTGGCTAAAATCGGCTATAAAGATTGCGAACATGCAGGATATAATGCGGCTAAAAGACAATACTACGGTTATAGCCCGGCGGACTGGAAAAAAATACTGATGGATAATGGTATGACTATGAAAAGTGGTCATACGACTTTTGGTAAAGATCACTATGATATGGGAACCAGGCAAATTACGGATGCCTGGAAAACCATAGTAGAGGATGCCATCACGGTAGGACAGGAATATATAATTAGTCCCTGGTTGGATATAAACTTAAGAAAAGACCTTGATGGATTAAAAAAATTCCTTGAAGGGTTTAATGCAAGTGGTGCCTATTGCAAAAGCCAGGGTATACGGTATGGTTATCACAATCATGATTTTGAATTTAGCATAAAACTTACCAGCAAACGCATCATGGATATCATCATGGAAAATACGGATCCTTCTTTAGTAGCTCAGCAAATCGATATCGGAAATATGTACGGTGGTGGCGGAAGGGCAATGGAATTATTAAAATTGTATCCGGGCCGGTTTGAGCTCATGCATGTAAAAGATGTAATCAAAGCAAAATCTGCTGAAAATGGGCTGGATCATTACGAAAGTTGTGTCCTCGGCAAGGGCCTGATTGGAGTAAAGGATATAATAAAACATGCTCGTAAAAAAGGCGGCACTTTTTACCTTATTATTGAGCAAGAAGCTTACCAGGGTATGGATCCAATTGAATCCATGCGACAGGATTATAATATCATGAAAGACTGGAAATACTAATTTCCGTTTAGTTATTTTTGCAACTTCTTTTTGGCAAAATACGATTACAACTCTGCATCTCCATTTAGCCTGCTCATTTTACTTGGAATAGTATGGGGCAGTTCGTTTATACTGATAGCACATATTTTACCTTGTTATACCCCAATACAGTATGCTTTGCTCCGGGTAATGCTTACCGGGCTTTGTCTGTCTCCGTGGTGTATAAAATACATAAAGACTGTCAATAAAACCCAGTTGTTATGGTTATTCAGCCTTGGAGCCTTGGGTTACTTTATTTCTTATTTATTTATGGGCATCAGTCAAAAACACATCAGCAGCAGCCTGGCAGGTATTTTATCATCTCTGGCCCCATTATTCACATTTATATTGGGTACTATTTTTTTCAAGCACGAGTTTAAGTGGAAAAATATTTTCGGGATCAGCCTGGGGTTGATTGGTTGTTTGTTTATCGTATTATTCAGAAAGTCAAGTAATACGGTTACCGAAGAAACATATTATATGTATTTTATGTTTGTTTCTGTTTTGTCATCCGCTATTGCATTAAATATCAGTCAGTCAAAACTAAAGGGTATACCCCCACTGGCTATATCATCAGTATCTTTTGGTACGGCAGGGATTCTGGCAATGATTGGTTTTTTATCCATCACCGATTGGTCTGCCTTGACCATGCATTCTCAAATCGTGAGTTGCACCGCAAGTTTATTATGTCTTTCTATAATTGGTACGGCCCTCGCTTCACTGGTATATTTTCATATCATGAAGATCACCAATGCTCTGTATACCAGTACGGTGACCTATATCATACCTATTGTGGCCGTGTTGTGGGGACTTACTGCTAATGAACATGTTTCAACTAATCAGATTATTGGATTGGGTTTGATCATTGGTGGAATACGGTTGCTGAGATAATCGATTTGATCAGCCGAATCAGAAATTTTAATGAAAACATCATTCCATACGGAATCCAGCCAAGTTCCTTTCGTCAATGCTTTAGTATCCTCAAAAGAAAAAAACTGAATTTCATGGATCTCCCGGCCATCCGGCTTTATAGACCCACCTATTATTTCAGCTTTATATACAATCATCACATATCCAACCCGGTCTCCATTCTGATATTGAACCCGAAATTCCGGGCCACCGTACACCCCAAGGATGTTAGTGAGACTAACTTTACAACCCGTTTCTTCCTCCATTTCCCGTATTGCCGCAGCTTCAGGGCTTTCGTCCGGTTCAATCATTCCTCCCGGTGCTACCCATACATTATTATTGACATGTCGCACCAGTAATACTCTATTAGCATTATCAAACACGAGAATGGTAACCGATGGAAGCAGAATATAATCATGTCCTATTTTTTCTCTTATTTTCGTGATATAAGACGAGAGCATAGTATATAAATACTTTTACATTTTTACAAAAGGGTTTATTCAAATAGTACTCCCTGCTCAGGCAGATTCCATTGAAAACTTTTTCTATGGTGTGTGCATTCTCCATACATTCTTAATGCCGCTTTATGTTCAGGGGTCGGATATCCTTTGTTTGAAACCCAATTATAATGCGGAAATTCTTCGTGCAGTTTTTCCATATATTCATCACGATATGTTTTGGCCAGGATTGATGCTGCCGCTATCGATAAATACAGGGCATCACCATCTACAATACACCTGTGGTTTACATCATGGTATGGTCTGAATTTATTTCCATCTACTAAGATCAGCTCAGGGATAGTATTGATTTTATCCAGGGCATAATGCATTGCTTTTACTGATGCCCACAAGATATTGTAATAGTCGATTTCAGCAGGGGTACACGAGGCTACTGCCCAATGCAAAGCTTTTTTTTCAATGATACCTCTTAACCGATCTCTTTCTTTTTTATTCAATTTTTTGGAATCATCTATACCGGGATTTTTAAAGCCTTGTGGCAATATCACTGCAGCAGCAAATACCGGACCTGCCAGGCAGCCTCTCCCGGCTTCGTCTACACCTGCCTCTATTAACCCTTTCTTAAAAAATGATTTCACCTGTTAGATCTGTATGCAATATATAGACGATCTGTCAATGATGAAAGATAATTTTTTTGTCGAATCACTATGCAATGCCCATCTCCGAATCGGTTTAATTAAAAGTAAATCTTCTCTTGCCTGATTTGATCGAAAAAAATTTATCTCCATGTATCAAATATCTAAAGTTATTTTGCAGGCAGAATGTTGTTGAAAAGTATAAAGTACATATGGGTTTTGATCACTTTGTGCTCGGTTACAGCTTGTCATATCCAAGCCCAGAAGATTACGGGCATGGTAAAAGATCCTGCATTTGATAAAACCATAACTGGTTTATTGGATTTTGAGGTGACGGCAATATCTGTATCTGATTTGCAGAAAATGAAAGATGTATTGTTATTGGATGCGCGAGAAGATGAGGAATTTATTATAAGTCACATTCCCGGTGCGGTACATATCGGTTACAACCATTGGTCTAAGGAAGCAGTAAAAAATATAAGCATGGATAAAAAAATAGTGGTGTATTGTTCTGTAGGATATCGAAGTGAAAAAATAGGTAAGAAACTTAAAGACCTTGGTTTTAAAAATGTATATAATCTATACGGAAGTATTTTTGAATGGGCCAATCAGGGTTTGCCCTTGGAATCAAGCAATGGCTCCAAAACAAATAAAATACATACTTATAATAAAAACTGGAGTAAATGGGTATCCAATATGGAGATCCTGAAAGTATGGTGATTTAATACCCTAAATTAGTAAATTATACATTCATCTTTTTCCCATTCTCCATTTTTTAACTTTATATATGCAGATTACTGAAGATTTATTATATTATATCTGGCGCTTTCGATTATTTGATTTTAAAAATTTGAAAACACAGCAAGGTGAACTGATAGAAATAATAGAACCCGGTATACGAAATACCGACGCCGGACCCGATTTCATCATGGCTAAAATAAAAATTAATGATCAGCTATGGGTAGGTAATGCAGAGTTGCATGTAAAATCTTCAGACTGGAATCTGCATCATCATGTTCAGGATCCTTCCTATAATAATGTAATACTTCATATAGTGTGGAAACACGATGAGGATATTAAAAACAGTCTTGGCCAGCTTATACCCTGCATGGAATTAAATAAATTAGTAAATAATCAACTATTATCAAAATATGAATACCTGATGCAAAATCAACTCTGGGTACCCTGTGGTAATATCATTAATTCCGTACCATCCATTATCAAACAAACGTGGCTGTCCCGATTGACGGCCGAAAGGCTGGAACAAAAATCAAAAATGGTGTTGGATGCACTGGATCAAAACAACCGGGATTGGGAGTCTGTATGCTATCAAATACTGGCACGTGCTTTGGGAGGCCAGGTAAATGGTGAAATAATGGAAATTCTTGCCAGGCTGACTCCTTTGTCCATAATATACAAACATCGGGATCAACTCTTACAACTGGAAGCTTTATTATTTGGCCAATCCGGATTATTGATGGAAGCAGATGCTGCTGATGAATACATCACCAAATTGCAAAATGAATATGCATTTCTAAAATCAAAATACAATTTACAATCGTTAAAGTCTTCCCAATGGAAGTTTTTACGTATGCGGCCTGCCAATTTTCCAACTTTACGCATTGCCCAGCTGGCCAGAATCCTATTCCAAACCGATTTACTATTCTCCAAATTTCTATCTGCAAGGCATGTAAATGAAATCATACATATGCTGGATGTCACCATTAGTCAATATTGGAAAAATCACTATACATTTAATTCTAAAAGTGAAAACAAAGAAAAACACCTTGGTAAAGAAACCATACACTCCATCATCATCAATACCATTTCACCATTGATGTTTGCTTACGGTATCTCTACCGACAATGATGTATACAAGGAAAAAGCAATAGAATGGCTCGAAGCATTACCGGCCGAGAAAAATGTAATTACAAAAGGTTGGACTGCGATAGAATGGAAAGCCACCACCGCCATGGATAGCCAGGCTCAAATACAATTAAAAAATAAGTATTGCAATGATAAAAAATGTCTTCATTGCAATATAGGCCATCATTTAATAAAATCTACCCTATGATCAGAGAGACTGTGATAAAACTATTATTAGCTCCGTTCTCTTTACTCTACGGTGGCATAATAAGTATACGGAATATCTTGTATAAAAAAGAAGTACTGAAATCAGTAAAGTTTGATATTCCGGTAGTAAGTATTGGCAATTTGAGTGTGGGAGGTACCGGCAAGACTCCGCATATCGATTATATGGTTTCGTGGCTAAAAGAATACATGCAAGTAGGGATACTTAGCAGGGGGTATAAACGGGAAAGCACCGGATTTGTCATCGGTCAGCAAGCAAGAGATGTAAAAAAAATAGGTGACGAACCCTTTCAGTTTCTATCAAAACATCCTGATGTCCCGATTGCTGTTTCTGAAAACAGGGAAATAGGAATTCCCCTGTTATTAAAATCATTTCCTGAAACAAGACTGATTTTTCTTGATGATGCTTTTCAGCACCTGAGCGTAAAACCTCATATCAATATCTTGCTCACTTCCTATGACGCATTGTTTACACGCGATTTTATTTTGCCTTCAGGCAGGTTGCGTGAGTGGCGATCCAGCTACAAAAGAGCAGATATCATCATAGTTACTAAATGTCCCCGTGATCTGACGCATGATCGTTCCATCAACCTGATCAATGAAATAAAACCGATGGCACACCAGCAGTTATTCTTCACGGATTTCAGATATAAAATGCCGTATTATATTTTTAATACTGGGTATAAATGGGAGTGGAACCCAGATACCTATATATTGCTGGTATCCGGAATAGCCAATACCGAATACCTTGAAAAATATTTAGAACCTAAAGGAAAACACATTCAAAAATATTCTTTTGCCGATCATCACTGGTATACTAACTATGATATGGGACAAATAAAAAGACAATTTGATGAGCTTCCCGGGAATAATAAAATTATCATTACTACCGAAAAAGATGCAACCCGGTTTCAATTGCATCGAAATTACCTGGTTGAAAATAAATTGCCTTTGTTTATACTTCCAATAGAAGTACGTTTCTTATTTGACGATGAAGAAAAATTTAAAAACCTCATCACCGAGAGATTATTGGAATTTAAAACATAGGTTAATCAGGAACGTTTATTTCTCTCCAAAAGTATACCAGCGGCTTGTACCAAACCTTTTTCAAATACGGTGTGCTACTTCATCACCATTACTCTCAATTCCCGTTGTTGACCTAAGTCCAGTTGAAAAGCTGTTCCATTAAATATAGAAACCCTGATGGTATCTTTAGCAGATACATAGGTAGTCATAATAGAACCACCCAAATCGACATTCAATGAACCATGGATTATAGTACCTAAGTCCACTCCCTCTAAAAATATAGGGTCAGATAACCAGGATACTCTCGATGGTATTACTCCAATGTCTAATGTATCCGCTATGGCACTAAAAATTCCCTGAACACCAGAAGATAATATAATAGAATCTGCTGTAATAGATACGGTCACACCACTGCTGCCCGCAAGTACTTTTAATTGCGGAGCTACTGAGTCATTTACACCTATTGGAATCTGAGCTTCTTTGGGCTGACCCAATGAGAGTATGGGACCTTTGCCATTTCCGATTAAAAAGGAATTACGTGGCAGAGAGTCAATACCTGTACCGCCATTGGCCAAAGGTAAAATACCGCTGACTTTGGTTGTAAGATCAATGGTAGAATCAAGAATATCTTCATTCTGTATGGATCCATCCAATAGGGCACGGGAATTGATTGCTCCTGTGCGAATATCTGTATTAATTATAGTTGAATCTAAAATCGTACGGGTATCTACCGATCCTGTTTGAAGATCTCGGTTTATAATAGTTGAATCCAGTAAGGTACGGCTATCAATAGAACCGGTGCGAATATCCCTGTTGAGTAAGGTAGAATCAAGTATGGTACGGGAATCTACAGACCCTGTTTGAAGATCTCGGTTTAATACAGTAGAATCCAATATTTCAGAAGTGGTCACCGCCCCGGTATCAATGTCTTCTGCCAGTATCGTCTCATTCAATATAGTACGGGAGTCTATGGCACCGGTGTTTACATCCCGGTTTAATATAGCTGAGTCTAAAATTTTGAAAGTAGTAATGGCATCATCGGCTATATCATCGGTATAAAATGAATATGGCACGGTCATAAACTGTTGATTGCTCACAAGCTTATAATTGCCATCGTTTTTAGTTGAGATCTCTACTTTTAAAAACTGATCTGCATCGATCCATGGCATATCCAATAATCGGGCATAAGGCTTATTCGCTGTAGGGGTTCCTTTTCCAATAATAAGATTAAATAATCCATATTTGTCTGTATTGGTGACATGGGTTTCTTCCCATTGAATAGTACCATTCAATCCCTTGGTAATTGTAAAGCGTACCCCTATCGCTTTTTGATTCAATGGTTTCCCGGTAATGTCTGTACCCACTATTTCTTTTCCTACATCATCGATGGCTACTGCCTGATAATATATTCCATTCAGGTTGCCTATTTTTTGAGACAACAAGGCAGGGATACTGATGGTCATTAATAAAATTATATAAAAAAGTTTTTTCATTATTGTAATGCTTTTTTGATCTTAAGAGATTATTTTTCCATTAATAAGATAGCCACCCCTACCGTCAGCCCGAATGCTGTGTTGGTGGCTTTCTGATTAGTGTTTAATTCAATATTAGATAAACCCATGAGGTAATTAAATTCTAAATAGGAGGAGAGGTATTGTGTAAATTTTATATCTATACCCGGCGTGATGTTAAGCCCCAGGTCTTGTGTTTTAATAACTCCTGATTTAGTGATATTTATTATTTCATCATGCAGCGTTTGTGTGCCCCTCAATAATGGTGCAAAATACCCGGAAGCCACTAAATAGGGCCTTATGGTTTTAAATTTTGCACGGTATCCGACACCCAATTTGATATCAGCATATTGCATTTTCCATGAATAGTTAATGTTATCGTACACGAGGTTGGCTCCGGCATTACGCAAGCCCACCCCTCCTCTTAAATAGATGCCGGATTCGAATATATATCTAAGGCCAATGCCATATGCACCGGTGATCAGGCTTTGGTATTCTGAATTTAGTTTTTTGCCCTCACTATCTTTAAATTTAAATGAAGGTAATAACTGGCTAACTTCTGCTGTAAATTCCGGTTGAGCAAAAGCAATGGATACCATTGCCAAAAAGCATGATATCAGTGTATACGATCTGATGGTTTTAATATACATGTTATTTTGATATTATTAGTCTGATTGATTTACTATTATTTGATGCATCGCGAATAGTGATAAGATAGATACCATTTACCCACGTGGTGCAATTGATCGTGTGTTGCTTAAGATTAGATACTTTTTCTGTTTTAAAAATCCTGCCATTTATATCTGTCACTTGTATCATTGATTGGGATATTGGATCCTTGCTGTCAAGGGTGATGGATTGACTGGCCGGATTGGGATATACGGTTATATTCAGGTTTGTTTCCACATTGCTTTTTAATTCTTCAACAGAAAAGGAAACGGGCTGTTGAAATCCCTGTGCGACAGTCCCGTTAGAATGATTAGCAATGGTATTGTAAGATTGACCGGCTGTCTGACTGATGGTGACATTCTCACTAATCACTGCAGATGATCCATAGCTTGATATTGTTTGTCTTTTTATGGATTGGGCATTGCCATCCAATGAGGTAAACACTAAACTGATCAAAATGAGTGAAATAGAGGTATATAAGACGGGTATTTTTTTATGCATATTGTAAATTTACCTAAAATTGAAAAGAGTCATAGACTTAATATCGATTTGGGATTCATAACCATAAAACTCATATGGATTGAATTTTATTATATTTTTGATAAGGAAATTTTCACAAAGTTTTAAGGTGCGCGGTGGTCAGTAGGCAGTTGTTTCACCAACCCTACAATTTTAAGATACCCCGAAATCCCCGGGCCGCATAGTATGATTCTGCCCCATTATGATATACAAATACGGTATTGTAACGGCGATCACAGAACAAAGCACCGCCCAGGGCTCTTATATCTTCTGGTGTTTTTATCCAACTGGAGGTTTTTAAATCAAAACTTCCTAACTTCTGAAGAGCCCGGTATTGATCTTCTGTTAAAAGCGAAATTCCCATTTCCGTAGCCATTTGCTCGGCACTGGATTTGGGTTTGTTTTCTTTCCTTGACTCCCACGCAGGTCTGTCATAGCATAAACTTCTTCGACCCGATGGGCTTTCGGCTGAACAATCACAAAAATAAACATCACCCATATTTTTTTTATCCAACACTACAACATCCGGTTCTCCGCCTGTTTTTTCCATTTCATTGAGCGTCCATACTTTTTCGATATTGCCCTGAAGTAGGGTTAGTACCGAAGGCCAGTCAAAGCCCTTATGTCTTTGCATGTTTTTTTCAAATCGTGCCTTTAAAATCTGTAGTAGGTCATCCTGTTGTTTGGATGAAATTGATTTTTTCATATCTTCAAAAATGATGAATTATTTATAAAATCTATTTTAGCAATAATTAAATCCCAAGATACAAAGTCCGGGATTGATTCTAAAATCAAGGATGGGAATTGGTTAAATCTTATTTTATATCCAATAACTTCTTATACTATTTTGGCGCCTTAAAATAAGATTTGTCAAGAAAATGTGCGTATGGATTTTATTCTGCCATTTTATATACCTTCGATAAAAGTAAAATGCAATACTAATTTTTATGGAAATTATTTACCGACACGATATCATTCCGTCAGCAGAGCAAATAATAGAATTGTATGGATTGGCGGGACTGCCAAGGCCAATTCATGATCCCTACAGGATAAAGAAGATCTATGCAAATTCAAATTTGGTCATTACCGCCTGGCACGATCAAAAACTAGTGGGTGTAGCCCGATCCATTACCGATTTTGCATGGAGTTGTTATCTCGCTGACCTGGCTATACATCCTGAATATCAAAAATCAGGTATTGGTACTCAATTAATACAACTCACCAAATCTGCTGTAGGGGATGAAACTATGGTTTTATTACTGAGTGTCCCTACTGCAATGGATTATTATCCTAAGGTAGGATTTACAAAAGAAAACAGGGCATTTGCAATGCATAGAGTAAAATGATTTTTATCACCACCATTTTGTACAGATATGAAATTAAATAATTCATTGAAATTTATAGCTTACCCTATACTTGTATTTTCTTTTTTCAGGTGTGCGTTGCCCAAAACTGCACAAAATGTCAATACCATTCCCTCTGCGCACACTGGACCCTCATCTATGCCTTCGAGAGAAAATTTTCATATCTATATCATGGCCGGACAATCCAATATGGCCGGCAGAGGAATAATTTCACCTGCTGATACGATGTCTTCACCGAGAATATTGGTCTTAAATATGGACCAAAAATGGGTTTATGCCAAGGAACCCCTTCATCTCTATGAACCCACTCGCACTGGTTTGGACTGCGGTCTTTCATTTGGTAAAAAAATGGCCAGATCCATCCCAGATAAAATCACCATCGGCATTTTGCCCTGTGCAGTAGGGGGTAGCAGCATAGAACAATGGTTATACGACTCAACCTACAGAAGTGTGGCGTTGTACACCAATTTTAAAACCAAAATAGAAGAAGCCAAAAAATCAGGAGTAATAAAGGGAATACTTTGGCACCAGGGCGAAAGTAATGCGGGTATAAAATCATATCCATTATTTAAATCAAGGTTAAAAGAATGTATAGAAAAAATGAGGAACGACATTGGAAATACATCATTGCCTTTTTATGCCGGATTATTAGGGAGCTTTCTCAAATCAAATGAGTTTCCTAAATCAAAGGAAGTAAATAATGACTTGCGTGCTCTTTCAATGGAAATAAAAAATATGTATATAATTGAGACCGGTGATCTAAAACCAAAATCAGATACTATCCATTTTGACAGCCCGTCACAACGTGAGCTGGGCCGGCGATTTGCTAAATCTGTCCTTGAATCCATCTATTGATTCCATATTCCTTATTACTTTTATCGTATGAATAAAAAAATCCTGATCATTACCGGTGATGCCGGAGAAAGTTTTGAAGTACTGTATGCCAAGCAACGATTTATAGAAGCAGGGTATATACCTGTGATAGCTGCTACATCGGCCAGGCCATTGCATTTGGTCATTCATGATTTTGAACCCGGATGGGATACCTATGTAGAGCGAGAAAAAGGATATTATGTAGTGGCAGATATCGGATTTGATGATGTAAAAGAATCAGACTATCATGCCGTATTGTGCATAGGTGGTCGTGCTCCCGAATACTTGCGCAACGACGCCCGGGTAATCAAACTGGTGCAAGATTTTTACAATGCAGGTAAATATGTATTGGCCATTTGTCACGGTGTACAGATCTTAGTCACGGCCGGACTGGTGGCTGATAAAAGCATCACTTGTTACGAACATGTCAAATTTGAGGTCATCTCTTGTGGCGGGAAATACATTGCATCCAAACAGGCAGTACAAGATGGTAAAATCATTACAGGCCAGACCTGGGAGTCACATCCTGAGTTTTATCAGTTGGTGATGAATGCCCTGTAAAGCATATACGTTACTTTTAGTATCAGAGGTTTAAACTAAAAAAGATGGTTTAATTTACCAGCATCTTCAAGCCTTTAGTATGTAATCCATCACTTATTGATATAATATAATTTCCTGCAGGCAATCCTTGCAAATCTAAAGGAAATTGATTCTTTCCGGATTTTAGATTAAAATGGTATCTACGTACTATTTTTCCATTTAGGTCCAATATCTCTGACTTAATATTGGATTGAGAGTAGCTGATTATTTCTAAGGTGGTACGTTCAGTTGCCGGATTGGGATATAACTGAATCTCAAAATCTGAATAGGGAACCTGATGACTATATACATTTTGTGGAGGAATAACCAATACCAGGCTCTGCGTTTCTGCGATATTGGTAAGCCTTATATTATCAAAATACATGGTAGTAGAAGTGGTACTGCTATTTTGAATGATAACTCTTTTTATCTGAGTGGGATTGCCCAATTGTGCCATAGAGACTATTACCTCTACCCACCGTCTTCGTGCGGGTCTGGTAGTGACCATGGTACTGTTTCCGCTGCCATCTTGTGATTGAGTATACACGCGTATGGAATTATTTCCATTATTATACACCCAAAATCTCAATTGAGTGGAAGAGGAGGTGGTTGCTGCTGTATTTTTACTAAATCCAAGAATTCCATTGGCTCCATAATCAACACGAATTGATCGTATACCCGTTTGTACGATGTTGCTATTATTCAAATTTAGGGTTGCAGTGGTGGAAACGGTAGCCCATTCCTGATTGAGGCTTTCGTCATATATTACTTTAGTGACGAGGCTGATGCATGCCGTGGTAGTACCTGGTGCTGTATTGCTAGCTCCGGATACATTGCCCGCTGCGTCTTTAGCTTTTACATAAAAGGTATAGCTTGTATTGCAACTGAGATTAGGCACTGTATAGGTAGTGGATGATATGGAACTATTGATTAAAATATTATTTTGATATAATTCATATCCCGTAACGGCAATATTGTCTGTAGCTGCAGACCATGAAAGCGAAATGGAATTTGCAGTCGTATTCGTGATGATTAAATTTAATGGCACTGATGGCTTTATAGTGTCGGGAACTATGATCGTTTCGGGCATGATGCGAGCAAGGAGCATTATATATCCTGCCTGAGAATAAATCGCTGGTTCTGTTATTTCCCAGGAAATTTCTGATACAGAATTCCAATCTTTATATGCTTTTTGAGGCGGTTGATTTGCAATATTGGCAGCAGTGCCGGTATAATTTTTATTAGGGCCCCCTGGCACATAGGCAGGTGCAGGTCCATTGGGCGAAGTAATTGCATTGTCCCAAATACTTCCATCCGTAAACCAGGTATGATAGATTTCATTTGCAGACTTTTCTGCACCATACGCGCTCATATTAGACAGCATTACCATTCCTATTGGATTTACGCCGTGCATCCAATGAAGATATTGCGCTGCAACTTCTTTATATAAACTATGACTGGAACCATTAAGATTAAACGTAACAAAATCAAGATTTTGACTACCTGCATTGGTATGTACTAAATTATGTCCCCAGTGATACTGCCCATCAGCTACATGTGATCGGTATAAGTCTGTACCTGCGTTATAGTCATTAATCGAAAACAAATAATTCATACTCGCCTTTTGGTTGCGTATATTATTAGCTACTACGGAGGATACACCGGGTATAGCTGTCAATCTCAATAATGCGAGTTGTTGTGGAATCCAGTATGGACCCCACCAGTTTATTTTATATGGGTTTATATTGGCATAATTAGATTCTGCAAATGTTTTATACTCTGCTTTACCGGTAGATTCATACAAATATACTGCAGCTACAAAAGCTCGATCGAGTTGCTCCTGTGCATCGGCATCCGCATCTCCTGCTTTGATATCTCCATCATCACAGTTGAGTTCGAAAGCAGTAAAATTAGTGGTAGTCACCTTCGCCCGGGCCCAGGCCAACTCAGCTCTGTTTATCAAATCCAATCCATAAGCTGAAAGGGTAGATACATTTTTAAGTGTAGCCCCTGCAACAGCAAACATGGCTGCACCCGATACTGTTGCTGAAGTACATTCTGGCAGGTAATACCTGGGGCGGGTGTCTGCACTGGGTGGATTAATTTCATTATAGTTATCTGTTCCTACTTTCAGGAAAAACCCATTAGTACCGGTAGCATCCTGCATTCGTTTGAGAAAATCAAGTTCAAATTTCACTTCATCCAATACATCCGGTATACCATTGCCGGACTCAGGAATATTGTAATTATCTTTAAACACGGTTGGGTTCATTCGATAGGCCTCAATGAGCTGTATCACTGCCGAGGTAGCGAATGTGGTGTATTTGTTTTTATCACCGGCATCCATCCAGCCACCATGCAGATCTTTAGCTGTTGCTGTATTGCCTTTAGCAAATCGACTGGTAGCCGACCTGTCTTGCCCTACCCCCTCAAAGCAGGCACCATCTGCCCATTTTATATTGGTATAGGGTGATTGTTTTGCAAAATTTATTCGTTGGTAAAAGAAAGTACGAATAGCCTGTTTTAATACTTCTTCGTATACATTATCATTGATTTCAAATCGATACGACCCGACATTATTAGAAACATCGAAAATATAATAACTACCGGAAGCAGATACTGAAGTAAAATCAAAATACCAGCCTCTGTCACCAGATTGTGTATGGGTCTGACCTCCATTCCACGCACTTATTGTACCAGAGTATACGATCGCATCATTATCCCATCGCCTCACCTGATACTGGTTAGTGCCAGTGCCTGGTGTGAAACTCTCTGCAGAATTATATCCCACTTGCGGGTCAGATATCACAGCAACTTTTTTAGAAGTTGGAAGATAACCAAACTGATCTACCTTAATAAAATGAGTAGTGGATGACGGAGCGGCATTTAAAAATGATATGTAAAAAATAAATAGAGGTATTAAATGGAGCTTTTTCATGATAATTCTGGGATTTTTCACTAAAAACATATAGAAACGTTAACGAAAAATATAGAGTATAAATTGTATAGATCAATGTATTATTATTTCTTAATTAGAGAAAGATAGAAAATATAATTTGATACGATTGCCCTAAAGTGGATCATTTGAAGTATTAAAATTACCGGCATCCAAACCATTTAGAGGTTTGAATCGTTTACCTTAATATGATGTCCAGATTGTTTATAGTATTGATGATATTTATGTCGTGTACGAAAAATAGCGATGATACCATCGCTTGTTTTACCATTACCGAAAGACAGTGTGCTTCAGATCCATATCAGTCTTATTCCAAACCTGCTGACCCGGATAAGAAAAATGCTATCTTAGAATACCTTCAGGTAAATGGAATTAAAAACGTAAAAATTGCTATTAATCCTCCTTATACCGGTGCAGTGTGCCTGGCTTGTTCTTGCCCATCGGGCATCAGCTATTCTTTGCAACTGGCTGTTAGCGATACCACCAAACTTAAAACAATAGGATTATTGCTGACCGGAGTCTCATGCAATTAAATGTAAAACGAATCGGTACTCATAAACTCAGCTCGTAGAATTAAGTGTTTTTTAGCCCCTCCAATACATCCTGTGCTATTACACAAAAAGATGCATTTTTTAGAGTCAATTCTTTTCTTTTTAAAAACACATCTTCATCTACGTATGGAAAACGGTGACAGTCCGATGGCCTCACCTCGTATATACTGCATGTATTATCGGCCAGTAAAAATGTACAAGGATGTTGGTTGAGCACATAATCACCATCTTCATCGCGGTGCAAATGTGCATTCAACAGATCTGTTTCCTTCATGCCCAGGTATTTACTGATTCTTTTTATATCCGGGGCTTTAAATCGGGGGCTAAAATTTTTACAACATGCCGCACATTCCAGGCAATTGTGTTTCCTATACGCTTTGTCGGCAAGATCACCTAGTATGGGAATTGCTTTTTTAATATTCACCTGATCCAACGTTTTTTTATAGGTCGATTTATTTTTCTCGTACTTATCTTTTACTTTAGAAAGATCTATCATTATTCTGATTTTATTTATTGACTATAAATTTGAATTCTTGGGTAATTATCAAATTGCAGTATTTAATACAATCAGCATTTTGTAATCCTTGTCCCACATAAATCTAATTTACTATTTTAGAATCGATTTATTACTTTTAATGTATGATCAGATTTAAAATACTTTTTAGTTTTATATTGTTATTTATATCCGGCTTCTTATGGTCACAATCTTATATTCCGGAAAGAAAAAACACTAAAATCAAAGTTGATCCAAAAGTAAACATCAGGGCATTTGCATTCAATCTCAGAGATGTCAGATTATTACCCGGAAGTCCATTTAAAAATGCCATGGACAAAGATGCTGCTTATCTTTTATCTATTGATGAAAAAAGATTGCTTCATCGTTTTTACCTTCATGCCGGTCTGCCAGCTCAGGGTGAGATCTATGGGGGGTGGGAAAAGGAAGGATTATCGGGTCATACATTGGGTCATTATCTTTCTGCTTGCGCTATGATGTATGCCTCTACTGACAATAAAAAGTTTAAAAACAAAATAGATATCGCTATCCATGAATTGGCGAAATGTCAGGATGCCAGAAAAACGGGATACATTGGAGCTATCCCAAATGAAGACTCGATATTTTATAAAGTATCAAAAGGCATAATTAAAAGTAGTGGGTTTGATTTAAATGGTGGCTGGAGCCCATGGTATACCGTACACAAAGTAATGGCTGGATTATTGGATGCCTACCTCTATGCTGATAATAAAAAAGCATTGACCATTCTATCCCGCATGGCAGATTGGACAGGTGAGATATTAAAAAACCTGGATGCAAGTCAATTGCAAGCTATGCTCAAATGCGAATACGGAGGCATGAATGATTTGCTGGCCAATCTCTATTCCGTCACCGGAAATAAAAAATACCTCGATTTGTCTTATAAATTTTACGATGATTTTGTAATGGTACCTCTTTCAAAAAAGACAGATCCTTTACCTGGAAAACACTCTAATACCAATGTGCCAAAAGCTATTGGTAGTGCGAGACAGTACGAACTCACTGGAAACGAATCTGACAAAACTATAGCCTCGTTTTTCTGGGAGACTATGGTATATCATCACAGTTATGTAATTGGCGGCAATAGTAATTATGAATACTGCGGTGATGCTGATAAACTGAATGACCGGCTGAGTGATAATACATGCGAAACATGCAATACGTACAATATGCTAAAACTTACACGGCATCTCAATGCTTGGAATCCTTCTTCTACTTACATCGATTATTACGAAAGAGCACTATACAATCATATATTAGCATCCCAAAACCCCGAAAATGGCATGATGTGCTATTTCGTGCCACTGAGAATGGGTACACAAAAAACATTTAGCGATGAATACAACACATTTACCTGCTGCGTTGGCAGTGGTATGGAAAATCATGCAAAATATACTGAGGGAATTTATAGTGAAGGGGCTGATGGCAGCTTGTATATAAACCTATTTATTCCATCTGTACTTAACTGGAAATCCAAAAAGCTAAATATAATACAAGAAACCAGTTACCCTGAATCCGATAAAATTAATTTTATCTTTCAATCCTCAAAACCAAAAACAGTAACCATACACATCAGGAAGCCCTGGTGGGCCAGGAATGGTTATTCATTAAAAATCAATAATGCTATATTTAATCAGGCAACCGAAGCCAATGGGTTTATAACAATACAAAAAAAATGGAACGAAGGTGATAAGCTGGAACTTACATTACCAATGAGTATATATTCTGAAAGCATGCCCGACAATAAAGATCGCATTTCCTTTTTATATGGCCCCATTGTGTTGGCTGGGCAATTGGGAGACACTATGCCCAATCCAGTCTACGGTGTACCCGTGCTGCTTACTGAAAATAAAAACATAACTGAATGGTTGCATCCGGCAGCCAATGAACCCCTCTCATTTGAAATGAAAGACATAGGTAAACCATTTGATGTAAAACTAAAACCCTTTTATAAAACATATAAAGAATACTATAGTGTATACTGGGATTATTTTACCAGCCAGCAATGGCAAGCAAGGCAAGAGGAATATGAAAATGAAAAAAGAATACAAAATGAGATTGAACAAAAGACAATTGACTATTTCAGAATAGGTGAAATGCAGCCCGAAAGAGACCATAAGCTGGTGGCTAGTGAACGATCCTATGTTAGCGACGCGCTGGGCATTAATGGCAGGGAAGCCCGGGCCAATCACTATTTTGCTTTTGAAATGAAAGTAGACGCTGATTTACCATCCGGCAACAGCCTATTGCTTACTTATATTGGAGATGACAAGGATAGAAAATTTGATATCAAAGTCAATGATCGGGTCATTGCATATGAGGAGTGGAATGGTGGTATTACCGGCAAGTTTTATAATAAAACCTATGCCATACCTGCTGACATCATAAAAAATAATAAAACAATCACCGTACGCATAGAAGCTAACTATGGAAAGACAGCGGGAAGGATCTTTGGGGTGCGGACGGTCAGGAATTAGGTATCCTGTTTTTGCAAGGGATACCATCTGCGGGTCCAGGTATTCCGCATTGATATATTTAGTAGTTTGTCTTGAATAGTAATGATATTTCCCTAAACCGAGCTAATGTGCAAAATCTTGCTCGTAATTTACCATCCTTTCCCTGGGGGGGTTAAAATATCCAAACTTCAGATTGGGATATCTTTCTCTAAGCATTTTCATCATATTTAATATACCAAGGGTATTATCATCGGGTGGTATATTCAATTTGGCCAGATAAAAATCAGGATCAATATTAAAATTACGCCATTGGATCATAGACAGGTCCGTATACTCTATCAGATCGCATAAAGCCCGGTATTCTGCTTCGGTATCGGTAACGCCCGGAAATACAAAATAATTGATGGAAGCCCAGCCACCATATTCGCGTACTATTTTAGCACTTTCAATGATGTCCTTAAACTCATAATTATTGGGCAGGTAATAGTTGGTGTACAAAGATGGCTGTGCTGAATTCATAGATACCCGTATACTATTAAGGCCGGCTTCACACAATGCCCGTACTGCTGCTGGTTTTGATCCATTGGTATTGATATTGATCGATCCTCTATCTGTAAATTTCCTGATTTTAATGATGGCTTCGCGTATCGTTTCCCACATGAGTAGCGGTTCACCTTCGCAGCCCTGACCAAAGCTTACTATTGGATAGGCAGCAGACTCCAGATGTGGTACGGTATATTCTACTACTTCATCCGCCGTGGGTTTAAATGCAAGTCGATCATGCGATGCCTGGAATACTTCAGACTCAGGTATATAGGAGATGCAGCCCAGGCAGTTTGCATTGCAAGCCGGTGATATAGGTATCGGGCATTCCCAACGGCCGAGAAAATAATTGCGTGCTGCCGGACAGCAGTATCTTTCGGTACAATTTTCGGCCAGATGTTTTACCAGGCGATTATTGGGATAGGATTTGGTAAGAGTTTCTACTCCTTGTTTTATTTTTTCCTCATCATATCCTTTGGCTTCTTGTCTGATATCTTGCTCTATCCTTGTTGCTGTGACATAGATTTTACCAGCATGCCATCCTACTGCACTATAACAATATAATGGCAGCGGTGTAGCTTCAGGTAAAGTAACATAAGGTGATAATCTTAATACAGTATATGCCGGAGGTACAAAGGCAGACACTGCACGACCTTTTTCACATACGCGCATCTCACCTGTTTTTACATCTATGCCTATTCCCTGACGATCGGGTAATGTGTACAACTGGCCACCTAATGGCAACTCTATCCATTCTTCATCAGGAACCGGCACTGCATCCCAGCCGGATCTGCCGATAGCATATAAAGACTTATCCTCAAATGTATTGCCTGCGGCATCAGCATAAAGGAGATATGGAGGTTTCTTTAGTATCAAAGTGGTGCAAAGGTAGGGAATTGGAGGATGATGTTGAAAGTTGAATTATTCCTGTCTTTTATTTTGTTTCATTTGAAAAATTGGTCTTACTCTCATACTCTTTATTTTCCATTATCTCTTTCATCCGGATCACACAAGTCCACAAATCCATATAACTTGTATATAAAGCAGCTATACCCAATCGTATATTATTTGGTGGCCTGAAATCCGGTATAATTGGTTTTGAAACACCCCTAGGTTCGATCATGGCCTGGTATATTCGATGTGCTTCGTGATGTTGAATTGAAATATGAGATCCTCGTTGGTCACTGTTTAATGGACTGGAAATAGTAAAACCATACGGTATCAAGACTTCCTTTAT
This sequence comes from Saprospiraceae bacterium, assembly GCA_044227925.1. GTDB lineage: Bacteria > Bacteroidota > Bacteroidia > Chitinophagales > Saprospiraceae > JADJLQ01. Next base: position 54,429 of record JBGAVW010000011.1, read on the forward strand.
CATATCGATAAAAAAGTTAGTTTGGTTCACACTCTTTTGTCTAATGGCATCTATACCGGCTTCCAGCAAAATATCTACTCCAACTTCTACAGGTGCCAGAGAAAGTATAGATGGCGTACCCGTGGCAAACTTTTGTATACCATCCGATGCCTGGTATTTGTTATCAAAATCAAATGGTCGCTGATGACCAAACCAGGCCCAGATGATATTACTCAATCTTGATTGCAACTCTTTTCTAACATATAAAAATGCAGGAGAGCCCGGGCCACCGTTTAGATATTTATACGTACAACCAATGGCGAGATCGGTACCCCATTCGTTTAATTTTATTGGAACAGCACCTGTTGCATGACTCAGATCCCAAAGCGTAAGTGCATTGTGTTTACGGGCTTTTTCATTTATTGCTTTCATATTGTACATGAATGCCGATTTGAATAATACATGACTCAGGCATAGTAAAGCAGTATGTGTATTTATAGCATTATGTATTTCAATTTCATTTATGCTGATCTGATCTTTGCTTTTTATTATTTTGATTTTATGATTGGGGAATGGATTTGCAACTAACCCTTGTAAAATATATAAGTCTGTAGGGAAATTTAAATCATCGGTAATGATTTCAGTTTTATTCTTATTGTAGTAAAGAGCTGCATAGGCAAGTTTAAATAGATTGATGGAGGTGGAATCACCTATAAAAATTTCATCCGGTTGTGCCCCTACCAATCTGGCAATTTTCGCTGCAATGCGCTGAGGCAGACCCATCCAATTTTCATTCCACGAAAGAATGAGCCGGTCACCCCATTGATGGTGTACTATGTCGTGAATAAGGTCAACCGATTTGAGTGGCAACTTGCCGAGAGAATTACCGTCAAGGTAAATAGATTCCGATTTAGAAAAATACTTACCGTACCGTGAGAGTTCATCACCGGCATCGAATCCTTCTGCTATTTTTTTATATTGTTCCGGTTCCATCCTCTACTTTTTTGGTAGTTCACGTATGATATGATCTACCCAATTTGCATACATTTTAGCTGAAGGATGCAGGCCGTCATTTGCTATCAGGTCCGGGTCTTTATCCGCCAATCGGGAATCCGGAGTAATATCAATATACAATATCCCCATTTTTATACATACTTCTTTATTCACCTTGTTGAAAAGGTTTATGTTTTGAGAAATATTCTGCTTAGGTGATTTTTTACCAAATGGAGTCATGCCCCAATCGGGTATGGATACTACAAATACATTTTTTACATTATTACGGGCAAATTTTACTGCCCTGCTTACCAATTCGGTAAATTCCCTTCGATACACTTCCACATCCCTGCCCCTGTATTGATTATTAACACCGATGAGTAACGACACCATATCAAATGTCTGATCCTCTATATGCTCTTGTACTATTGCTGCCATTAATTCATCTGTAGTCCAGCCTGTCTTAGCAATAATTTTAGGATTGGAAATGGAATATCCTGCCTCATTCAACCGTCGGACCAGCTGTATGGGAAAGCGATCCTCTTCTGCAACACTTTCACCTATGGTATAGCTATCGCCTAAAGCAAGATAGGTATGTACGGATGTAGTATTGATTTGTGCATGCATCATGGTATGACTGAGTGAAATTATAATCAGAATGTACTTCATTTCGTAATAAGGAAAAATACGATAAAAAAATAATTTAATGGATGACGGTTACTTTATCATTCAATCTGATGGTACCCGGTTTTAATACTTTACAGGTAATGCCTCCATGACCTCTCATTGCATTGTAGCCACCCCTGCCCAGGGCGTCTTCCATTTTGCTACATGGATGGCAATATCCTGTCATTTCCAATAGGGCATCGCCAATAGCTATTTTATTTCCTTTCAAGGCATTCAGATTAATACCTTTTACCACTATATTTCTCCTAAGCAAAGCAGGATCTATAGATTCTTTATTCAGAAAAGAAGCCACCGCATGGATATGTTCATCCTGAATTAAAGTAACTGATCTTGGACCATCCGGTTTGCCATTATTGTACCGGTCATCTTCCAAACCACCCATTTGAACTATTACTTCATCTATTACTTTCATTGGCTGCTTTGACTTTATCCTTACCCCAATCCAGCGTACTTCACCAGGTTGGATAAAATTAGTAAATAACGAATGAAAAGATTTTTCTTCAGCAGGTATTTGCATTCTTCAAAGATCAAACAATTAGTTAGCAATTCCAATATACCTTGAAATTATATTCAGATCAGCCCTTTTACAAAACAATAAAATTTTAATAGCTTTATCCCCGATGGCGCAAAGTATTACAAAAGCTGAACTAAAAAAATTACCCATCATACAATATGAAAAAATCAGATCGTATTTAAAAACAGGCGACCTTTTTTTCAGCTCCGGCAGTTATGCTTTTTCGGGCATCATTCAGAACCTAACCAATAGTGTTTGGAGTCATGTAGCTGTAATCTATAAAGACGAAGAGCTTGGGCGAGTGATGTTGTTGGAAGCGGAGCCTTATATAGGTATCCGGCTAATCCCACTTTCAAAGTATCTGTATGATTATAATGGAAGAAGAAGGCCGTATAAAGGCCAGATCGTAATAGCAAAATTGAAAGAAGAGCTTCCAAGGGAAAAACTTAACAGAGGAATCAGTTTTGGCCTGGATGAACTAACCCGTCCATACGACAACTATGAAATTTTACGTATTATGATCCGAATCCTTCTTCGGATAAGTAAGAGGGAAAGAAACAAAGCTTATATATGCAGTGAATTAGTCAGGGATATATTTGCAAAATCAGGTATGGTCATTCATTACAATGACACTTATGTCAGCCCGCAGCAGATCTATAAAGACGACAGAATAGAAATGAAATACAGATTATTATAATTCTATATAAAAACCCGGATTTACGGCCTGATCACCGTGCCGTCTTTCCTTCTGGTCGTTCCCCAACTGTAGTCAAATGCCGGTCCATCGGGAAATGGAAATTTTGCGGCCACTTTTTCATCTATATCCATACCCAGTCCCGGCTTTTCCTGTGCATACATATATCCATTCTTAGTTTCGGGACATCCGATGAACACCTCTTTAGTATTTTGAGGAAATACATAGCCTTCATGCACTCCGAAATTATAACTGCATAGCTCCAATGCCAGCTGAGCAGCGTGAGCTACCGGCGATGCATCACCCGGGCCATGCCATGCTGTGCGCACACCAAAATATTCAGATAATGCCTGTACTTTTCGTGCAGGACTAAGGCCGCCAATCTGAGAAATATGAATTCGAATAAAGTCAATAAGCCTGTCTTTGATCAATGGTAAGTATTCTTGCTGAGTATTAAACAATTCTCCCATGGCTAAGGGCACACTGGTCTGTTGTCTCAACAATTTAAAATGATCATTGTCTTCCGGTGGGAATGGGTCTTCTATAAAATAAGGATGATATTCTTCAACTGCTTTGCACATATTGATGGCGGCATTCAGCGGAATGCGTTCATGCACATCGTGCAATAGTTCAACTTCTTCACCAAATTTGGATCGTATATGCTCAAACATTTTTGGTACAGATCGCGCATATAACATTGGATCAAATATAATCTTGGGATCCGTAGGTCCGGCTTGCTCAGGAGGCAAGCCCACCGAACTGGCTGGAGTACCTGTGGCTCCCCTTGCACCATAGTTGGCATTTCCTTTCTGCCCCATCTGTATCCGTACATGTCGGTATCCATTTTGTATCGCTGCAGCTACTTTATCATCAAGCTCTGCATATTCCAGTCCGGATGCATGGTAATACAAATCTGCACCCATGCGTACTTTACCGCCTAATAATTGGTAGAGTGGCATATTAGCACGTTTAGCTTTGATATCCCATAGTGCAATATCTACACCTGACATAGCATTGAATAATACCGGGCCATTGCGCCAATATGAACTAACGTAGCTGGATTGCCATATATCTTCAATTTCGTCTACATTTCTGCCTATGAGAAACGGCTTTAAATATTTTTCCAGCGCCGTTGCCACCACATACGCTCGCTGGGTAAAAGTTGCACATCCTATTCCATACAAACCCGGCTCGGAAGTCATGATTTTTACAACCACCAGTTTTATTCTATCCGGAGCAGTAAGTATGGTTTTAATATCGGTGATTTTTACCGGGCCTTCCGCATTGATTTTGGGGATCGTGCTTTTATTTTGGATTTCAGTTAGTGGAATAGCCATAGCAGCTGGTACAGCAGCTATATTTTTTAATAGATTTCTTCTATTCATGATTATTCAAATTTTATCTGGTAGGCTATAAATCTAATGAATTGTTCTGAATTGGCATCCACAATAAGTTTCCGGGCCAATTCTTTTTTCTGAGTTGCGAATTACTAATTTTATGATTACAACGTAAAGATAAATTTACTAAATGCTCATTATTGCTTTGAAATAATCATCGATTGCTTTATCCTCTCCGGAACCATATACTGATTCATTAAAAGATTTATTCCCTTTGGGCATATCGAGGCTTAATTGGATTAATTTAAATAAATCCTGCCTTACCGGATCAAAAGGGATGAGATTTGTCGAGATGGATTTTAAAAACGCTTCATTCCTGTTTTCAAATACATTGGTAATGGTTGGAATACCCGATGCAGCAGCCTGAAAAGCTACTACTCCCGGGTGAGCAGAATAGATAAGGGAAACAACCAAATCGCAAGAACAAATGATTTGAGTATAGTCATCATATGGCAATTTACTGGTAATCCATATTTTATTATCATTTTGAGTATACGAATAAGATGTAGCTATGGTGCCGATCATGTAGATTTCGTATCCACGATACTGATTACAAAAAGAAGATACTGCAGTGTAAATCAATGGTGCCAGGTTCCTGCTTTGAAATGACTCCGGTCTGTAATAAAAAAAGAGTTTTTTAGATTTGTCCCCGTTTATATTCCATCTAACTATTTGGGGTGAGGTAATGTAGACATTTGCTGCCCCGGAAAGCAGATGTCTTTGTTCAAAAAAGTGTTTTAATACTTTTGTAGAAATTACGATGTGCTTCGATTTGACTATGGCCTGTTCTGCCAGGATATAGTCTGCACCATATGGAAAAAAACCAGCTTCGTGTTCCTGACAATAATAGACAGTATGATCGTAGTCATCATACATCTGTATAGCTTTGTGAAACAACTGATGATTAAAAGCAACAATGATGTGCGGCTTGGTATGAATAGCCGTAAGCTGACTCATATGTATTACTTCGACTGTCGGAAGATGCCTTTGGGCAATAACAGCATCGTACTCATCAGACTGAATTCCAAAAGTTACCCGATCGAAAAGAGGAAATACCATTTTAAAATCCCTGAAAAATTCAGCGTACCCTGCAAAAAACAAATCTTCCTGCAAGTGGTGAATCAAAATTAAAAGCCAGGTGTCTGTTGATTTGGGAAGATGACTAAGATCCGGTAACTGTTCAAGATATGGCTTATTAAATATTGGGGCAAAATTATTTTGACCAATCTGAGGTCGTATGTTAAATCTTGTTTTAAGGTCGTTATTGCTCCATATCCTGCCTTCACCTCTGCCAAATAAACAGAAATGAATATATCCTGCAGGAAATGTTTTATGATAAACCATGTGAGCAACATCCGGATGATGGCTTAGATAAAATGCTTCATCAAAATCAATTTTGCCGGATTTTCCTTTTTTCAGTTTATCCACCTCCTGTTCAAATTCTTCAAAAATTAATTGATGATGATATCCCGAATTAAGATATGCATTATACATCATTTTCCGGGAAAAGCCGGAGTGGGTATGACTTAAAATTCTAATGGTATTTTTATCGAAATAGGTATTGAGATCAAGGGGATTATTTATCTGTATTACTCTATTCTGTGTACTTTTTAATAACCCATTTCGGCCTATTTTAACCCAATCAAAACCTGCTTTTTCACAAACATGAAAATACATTCTTTCTATAGCATGTGCTATTGTACCATCTTCCTGGTTATATTCCGTGGGAAAATCTTCTGCTTTCAACCCTGCATTCAACAATGGCATCAATGCTTTCGTCCTTGCCCAAAACATAGATCCTGATGGAAAATCGAGATATTGATTGATGTCCAGTTTGATTTTTAACTTTTGCGCCAATTTCCGGGCTAGTTTAAAATTATATCCCCATCCCAGGCTGATCCGGACTCCTTCAAAATGCTGTGGAGCCACAATGCCTATATTGGGATTTTGATTAAAAATTTCAAACACAGAGTTTACTATTACAGAGGATCCCAATAGTGTTTCCAGGAGATAATGCCTCCAGCCATCCAATCGGCTGCCGTATGGCGATTTTTTTGAATGGAGGTGCAATACAAAATCATAGCGGGTATAGATATCTTTAAAGCAAATGAGCTTAGGGGCGATGTCCCGGCCGCGATTGGGTACAATTCTGATTTCTGAATTTCCTTTCTGCCAATTTTTAAGCGAAAGCAAAAGCAATTGTTTTTTTTCTTCAGTATCAGTTGAAATGTATAGATCATAAGCAAACGGGATGACGGATAAATAGTGTTTAAATTCATCTATCATATCTTCATAATACATATGACAGATTACAGCAAGCCTGGGGATGGAAGAAATCTCAGGTGCATAAAGAAACGGCACTTCCAGGGCATGGTCTCCAAAAAGTGGGGCGAAATGAGGGCGATCCACTATTACTAATTTATTACTTCGGACTTTTGCCCGCAATTGCCCGGATATGGTCCACCAGATAAGCTGGGCTGTCTTTCTCGCAAACTTTCTAAATCCAGGATATTTATAGTCTATTTCGCTCATGTCCGAATTTCAATTAATAAAATAGATTTAGGCTGAAAATAAAGTATTTCTTTCCAATCATACCCGGGATAAAACAGATGTATTTTTTTATTGCACTTTATTTTCTTTCCTTATTACCACTATGTCCTGGAAACTTAAATACTCTTTTCTTCCGCTCCAGGATCCATAATTAAATGAGTCGATACCAAAATCATATTTATTGAAAAGATTTTTAATTTTTTGCTCATCATACGCTACTGCCGCCTCTGGTACTGCAGCATTGTCTACACGACAGTCTTGATATTCAAATGCAAATGTAAATGTACTTTTCCCGTCAGCTATGAGTGGATATACTGAATCATTAAGTATAAAAAAGGTTACCAGGCATCGGCCACCCGGTTTTACTGTTCGGGCCATCTCACCAAGGTAATTTTCGACTTCAGTCGGTAACATGTGGGTAAACACCGAAGTGAGAATTATAAAATCAAATTCGTTATCCGGATAAGGAAACCTGTAATCTACCCCTTTATACTTACCGGAAGGATTATAACAGGAATTGAAAATATTAGCCAATTGAAAATGAAAATTTGGAAATCGAGGCGTAATATTGGATTGGCTCCACGACACCAGCTCTTTTACAATATCAAAGCCTTCATAACTACCCTGTTTATTTAAATACTTAGTTAGTGGTATGGCCATACGACCCACTCCGCAACCTATGTCCAGGACCCTATCACTGGGTTTAAGGTAGGCTAGCTCAATAAAGTAGGTAAAAAACAAGTTTCCTATCTCAAAATAATCACCTCCCCCTACGAGATCGATAAGATGTTGAGGCGGTTTTTCAATTTCTGTCCCTGGCATTGCCTTTAATTGGCTGATTTCTGATTTGTAAATCCCTTTTTTCAAATGTGAATAAATGGTTTTTAGCCAATATATTAATGACATGTTATATCAATCTTTTTAAATGAATGCCTATAAATAGTAAATATAAGCTTAAGATCTCAGGTTGGGAAATACGCCAAGCCCGATCAAACCGTAGAAATCTTTTTATCTTCACTTTTTTAAAATAGCATTGATTACTATTCTCCGGATTTTAAAATGAGATTGCATTTTACTTTTCATGTTTCCAAGTGATTCAGCCACCAACTATTATCATCAGCATCGATATGATCAAATGTCTTGTCGAAATTTACCCTATATAGATCGCGCTGCCGTAATCATTGAATCCCGTGATATGCCGGTATTGCCCTGGACCATAAATAATATTATTTATTTTACCCAATGGCCGGTTATAGTATACCATTCAAAATTAAACGATCAGTATCTGCAACGACTTCATCTTAAAAGTAAAATTGAAATCAAAACTGATTTTACTATAGATGATTACAATGAACTATTGGTATCCAGGGCATTTTGGCAATCATTGCCTCCTTATGTATTATTGTTTCAGACGGATTCATTTATGATCAGATCCGGTATAGAACCGTTTAAAAAATACGACTATATTGGTGCTCCATGGACACGAAAAAATTTGAAATGTTTTTCCATACCTAAGAACATTGGTAATGGAGGCTTTTCTTTACGGCGAAGAGATAAAATGCTTCAAATTATAGATACCTGCCCTTATCAAAAGGGGATAGCTGAGGATATTTATTTCGCACATGGTTTTAATCAGGTAAGGGGCAAGTTGCCTTCTCTATGGATGAAAAAGAGATTTAGTGTGGAGCATATATATTATAGTAAGCCCCTGGCAGTACATGCACCATGGTTGGCATTCGATGAAAAGAAGTTGAATAAATTGCTTCAAGGCTCCTAACCTTATCTTTCTGTTTTGGAGCTTAAGTCATCGGTATATCTTTTAATCACCTCCTTTATCTTTCCATTGAAATGTATCTTTCCGTTTTTTAGATAAATTCCATGTGAACACATCCGCTCTATAGTAGGCAAAGCATGACTTACATATATAATGGTCCGCCCTTGATCATGACAGATCTGTTCCATTTTAGAAAGGCATTTTTGTTGAAACTCCTGATCACCTACTGAAAGAATTTCATCCAATATTAAGATGTCCGTTTCCAAATGTGCTGCCACCGAAAAAGCAAGCCTTACATACATACCGGAGCTGTATCTTTTTACTGGTGTGTCAATATGTCGCTCTACACCTGAAAATTCTATGATTTCCTTTAACCTCGAATTCACTTCTTTTCGGGTCATTCCTAATATAGCGCCATTCATGTAGATATTTTCTTTCCCGGTAAGCTCCGGGTGGAATCCCGTACCTACCTCCAATAAACTGGCGACACGGCCATTGATTTTTATTTCTCCCGTGGTCGGATTGGTAATGCGTGATAACAACTTTAATATTGTGCTTTTACCCGCTCCATTCTTTCCTATGATACCGAGAGATTCTCCTTTTATTACTTCAAATGAAATATCTCTTAATGACCATATGAATTCCTGATGAGCTATATTGATTTCGTTTGTCTCCATGACAGTGGTAAATGGATCATCCAGTCCCCGGACCCGGTACCACCATCGATTAAGATCCCCATGCAAAGTCCGTGTACCTACCGTACCCAGACGATATAGCTTTGATATGTTATTCACTTGGATGGCTACTTCTGACATGGCAATAGGTATTGCTTTGATTATTAAATATTATCTATAAAATGTTTTTCGGTTTTATTAAAAATAATTATACCAATGGTTAATGTTATAAAAGTAAATACGGAGGAATAGACTAAATCATAACCGTTTACCGTGCCGGTTCCAAAAATGGAGTACCTGAATGTTTCGAGAATACCCGACAACGGATTCAACCTGATAATATTGTACAGACGGGATTCTGAAAACTGTGATATAGGATACAGCACAGGTGTTATCCACATAGACAATTGCATTCCAAAATTAACCAGGTGTTTGAGGTCTCTGTATTTTGTGGTCAACGAGGATATAATAATGCCTAAACTCATACTCAATATACATATCAGGAATAACAGATATGGAAACAACAATAAAGCAGGTTGTATTTTCAAATTGGTTCCTTGATACACAAAGTATAGATATGTAATAAACAAAAGTAAAAGTTGAAAAAATAAGGCCAATAATCCGGATATCGTAGTGGCTATGGGTACAGTAAGCCTCGGAAAATATACCTTACCAAATAACCCTGCATTTACATAAAAGGTCTCAGAATTTTTTATAAGGTTATTTGAAAAGTAATTCCATAATAATAATCCGCTCATATAAAACAACATTTTGGGCTGTCCTTCGGAAGACATCTGGGGTACTCCTTTAAAAACAACAGCATACACAATAGTGGTAAGTAATGGCTGTATTATATACCATATGGGGCCCAGAATAGTCTGTTTGTATACAGCAGTAAAATCACGGAGTATAAACATTCGTATCAGGTCTTTGTATCTCCACAATTCTTTGACATTCAAATCCAGCAAATTGGATTTTGACCTGATGATTAATGACCATACTTGCCTGGATTTATCTTGCATTGACTTGAAAATCTGGATATAGATAGTGTGCGGTAAAAATAGTAATTATTAAGCATCGCCTGCTTTCTTATACTCAAAACCATAAAAAATATTCCTGCACCGTATCAGATGTGAAAAGAATGGTATTTAGTATAGAAGTCATGAGCATTCTTAGCCAAGGTACGCATACCAGGAGGGTCATTCAAAAGATGTATACAATAATCTGCAAGTACAGCTGCATCATCCCCGATCATTCCTGTTTCATTGTGTCTGACATCAAGGCCGGTTACACCAATAGAAGTAGAAACGACCGGTACCCCATACGCAAATGCCTGCAATACTTTGATCCGTGTGCCACCAGCCAGCCTCAATGGGACGATTAATAAAGAAGCCTTGTCAAACACCTCTTTTATCATTCCAGGGTTTTCTACCAGGCTGACTGACCCTGTATGATGGATCAGGTCTTTGATATCCTTACCCGGCTTACTTCCTGCGATGATTAATTTTGCGTTTTTCTTTTTATATAGTATACGCGGCCATATTTCCTTGATTAAAAAATAAATTGCATCTTCGTTTGGGTGATAATTTAATGAACCAACGAATAAAATAGTGTCTTCCATTCTGGCCAAATTTGATTCTTTCCATTCTATAGAAGGCACTTTGTTGGGAAAATGTAAAATTTCCTGTTCTGAATATCTTGATTTGTATTTTTCCACATCCAGGGGGTTGGAGTAATACATTTTGTTTACTGATTGGGGTATATGCTGTTCGTACCAATGCATATAATATCTTCCCATTGAAGAGACCAGCCATTTTTTATACAACCTCTTTTTCCATTCTGAATGTATAACCTGATCATAGGTATCGGTCTCCGCATCATCCATGTCTATTGCAATACGTGTAGACACTTTAATATCTTTTTTTAATTGCATGAGTACCGGAAACAGATATAAGCGAAAAATCAAAACAGCATCCGTCTTCTTGCAAAGGGAATAAAGAGTTTTTAAATCCTCTTTTTTTATTTTTTCATACCAGTATAGACTATATAAATAGGGCTTTACCATTCCGATTACAGATCTCCTCAAGAACGAGAGTACCGGATGAACAGAAATTAAGCCTATGGGTATAAATAAAATATTCTCAGGCAAATTATCCATTGCCCTTGGTACAATTTTACCGGAATAAAAATATACACAATACACCTGTTTATATTGAGATGACAGATAGGCTAACCAATTCATCATACGTATAGATTTACCTCCACCCTCAGTGTCCGGCATGTCTTTGGTAATTACTACTATAGTATTATTGGTTTTCACCTTTAGGTTGTACGTGATTTTTAAATGTCTCTACTATCTGTTTTGAACTAAAATGGTTCGATACATACTGCATCAAGTGTTTTCCTTGCTTAGCGTACTTTGCCTGATTAGAGAATACCTCTTTCATTGATTGTATGGCTGCATTAATATTTACCTCGGCCCATTCCTGCCCTTCTTGATTATAATCGGTCCAGACCGGATCTTTTATTTTTACCAGTTCAAATGGTAATAGTGTAGCAAAGGAGTCCGGTAAAAAATCCAAGTGTCCGCCATATCCGGTAATGATAACCGGCTTGCCAAACCATGCAGCTTCGTACACCCCTAAACCCCAGCCTTCGCTTTTACATAATGAGATATAACAATCTCCGGAGAAATGCAGCTGTGCTATCTGATCTGCACTCCAGGCCTCTGTAATGATCTCTATTCTCGAATCTATCTTCAGGACTTTTTTTATTTTATTTACCCTATTCACATTCCGATAATAAGTATACCCTATTCTTTTAAATAAATCAAATACTGCCCTGGTATAATCTTTATTACTCGTTTTAATTATAAGTCGTACTGTTTCATTATTGGGGAATGCTTTGGTAAATGCATTCATCAAGCTCAAATTGTTTTTTCTGTTTGTCCACATTCCAATACTGTAAAATGTAAATACCTTTTTTATGGTCTCCGGAGATCCTGTTGTTCCCTCTTTTCCATGGAATTGTGAAATATGAGGTAGTATATAAACAGGTTTGATCACCCCACTATGTTCAAAGCAGGATTTGTTAAATCGAGATGGAACGAATATCACATCGCACGTATTTATTTCTTCCACCCAGGGTTGTGGAAGAAGACTGGTCTCCCAGGTACAATAGGCTATGTTGATTTTACCTTCTTCTATGTATCGCGATAGGTAATATGGACTGGTATGGATAAAGACTATATTATAATCCATTGTCTTAAGGGTATTATCCTGTATTTTGTATTCTGCAGGGTGCCGTCGATTTTGTTTCAATCCCACTGGCAATACCTGAATTCCTTCCACTGATAGTGCTTTTATCAATTGCTTTGCAGCTATTCCATATCCAGTATCATCATCCCAATAAATATATTTGATCTTCATGTATTATCTGAGGCTCTTTCTGGAAATATAGTTTTGATACTTTAGGCCAATATAATAGGGTAATACCCGAATAATTTGTGGTAATAAATAGAAAGACTTTAATATTGAATACCGGACCGCCTTCTTATCTGATGGATTCAATAATTTACCCCATTGGCTGAATTTATAAATTTTTAAGCTCAGAATAAATTGGTTTATTTTACCTGAAACGGCACCTTCATTTTTCAATGCCATATAAAACTCTAAATTATGGCGAGCTGAAAATAAGGAGGACCAATTGTTTTCATGTATACGGTATACGGCCAATACCGATTTATTAAAGGCCATGCTGAGATTATTTTTGTAGAATAAGATCCAAAAGTGCAAATCTTCACAAAAAATCATTTGGTCTGCAAACCTGATTTTTTCCAATGCATCTTTTCTGAACATGGCACCGTGTATTATGGGTATAAAGGATGCTATGAATGCAAATGCATTGCGCTGGATAGAAAAGACACTGTGATTAAATCCCATCGAAGCTGTCCATCGTCGTAATTTAATCAATGCAGCATATTTATCCATTACCCGATTGAGTTGCAATGGATGCTGTGGGTGTTTTATGGTAATGTAATTACAAAATACGAGTGAAGTCCCATTTTGTAAAAAAGTCAATTGGCTCTCTATATAACCCGGGAACAAATAATCATCATCATCCAGGAAGCAGAGGTAATCCCCTGTAGCTTTTACAAGTCCTTCATTACGCAGGGTAGATGTATTTACTACTGAGGGCCTGGTATACAAAATAGCCGAATGCTCATCTGCTATTTCTTTTATCCTGCTTGCTTTTGCCTGATCTTCACTTTTATCAAAAATCAATATTTCTTTAATGTATCTGTTTTGTGGCAGCAGGGAATCCAATGCATCACGGAGGTAGTCCGGCCTGTCTTTACTTACCAATATTACCGATACCTTCTTTTGCGCTGTCAATGATAAAGATTAAAAATTAGTAAACATTTTATAGGATGTATTAGGGCTATACTGATGTCTTCTTGAGCATGGAGTAAGGGTGCAGAATAGTGTAGGCGATGCCGGCAGTGAATAAAATCAGCAAAATCCATAATATAATTCTATTCCACCGGATGGCAGTCCATACCTTATCCGGATAAAATTTAAATTCTATCGTATGGCTGCCCGGGGGCACTTTTAAAGCCCTTAATACATAGTTTACTCTTATATGTTCCTCTTCTTTCCCATCAATATAAGCATGCCATCCTTTATCCGGCCCATACCAAATCTCTGAAAACACAACCAACTGCGGAGAGGCAGTAGAATATTTGTATGTCAACTGATCTGGCTGGTATTCAATAAGAGAGATGTTTCCATTGGGCACAAAAGAGGCCCCGCGATAACCTGGAAATTCATTTTCAAGGATTACAGCCTGATGCCGGGTGTCTATATTTTTAAGTGTTGCAAATTCTTCGTCCGGAGTCAGGGCACTGATCACGGTATCTGCAAACCAGGCATTTCCCGCGGCTCCCGGATTTACGGTAATTTGACCATCTTTGGTAATGATGTATTTTGCATTCAACATATTTATACATCCCTGATGATTTTTAGCGAGGTATCCATCTATTAAATCCTGATATCTTCGCAGTTTCGCAGGGTGATATCCCCCTATAGAACTATGATAAAGAGAAGCAAATGCATCATTGAAAGTATTGTTTGCCTGGTCCATCACCCGGTAATGCAAATTCTTATCTTTTAATATTTCTTCATTACCCTCCGTCTTTGACAAATTATCATTCACCACTTTCGTTTCTACATAAGATTGCTCAGGCAAGCATCTCCTTGCTATGGGTAATAAATCCATCATCATCAGAAAAGCCAACCCAATAAAAAAATAATTCCTATTCAGTTTATTGATCAACGTATAATACAACCCGGACAGAAATGCAATAACCAGTACTATAGCTCGCATAGTATCTTTGATCGTGTACATTTTCCTGGTATCTACCATGGCTTGCACATTAGACCAGAAACTTTTATCCGATTCATGGCTAAAATCAAAAATAAAAAGCCCAATGAAAGCCATGGAAGCCATGAATATCAATATGGGTAGCGATGCCTTTTTGAGAAATCGTTTTAATTCAAATTCCTTCCATTTTCCTTTGAGCAGTTCATTTAAAGTATAGATCCCAAACCATGGAACCAGCGGTGCGGCTACTAATAATATTGAGTCCGGGCTTCTGAATTTATTATAATATGGCAGGTAATCAAATAGAAATTTATTTAAAAAGAAATGATGCCCAAGTGACATCAGGAGTAGTACTGAAAACGAAATAGCCGCCCAATATTTTATATTGCTTTTTATATATACCATACCCAGGCAACACAATATGAAACTTATAATTCCCACGTAGGTTGGCCCCGATGAAAACGGTAACGATCCCCAATACAGCGGGGTAAAAAACGGTACGCTTACTTTTTTGCTTTTCCTTCTAAAATCTTCAGCAAGGTCAGAGGATGTAGATGTTTTTTCTTTAGATGAGCCTCCTACAAAGCCGGGTATGATCATCGACATCAGGTCAAGATAACCGTTGCTAAACTCAGATGCATAATTCCAGTCTAATCCGGCTTTGGGTACAGGTTGAGTGGTATGCGATACGGACAAGATCGATTTGCCACGTACCGTTTCTTCTGCATAATCTTTCATCGTATACAGGTGGGCTATATTACCCAGGATAGCAAGCAGTACCGCTGCCATGACAAATACAATGGACAATACATACGACTTTATAGTTGAAGCTTTACTGTTTTTAATCAATTCTACCAGGCCGTATATGGCCAATACTATGAAAATATAGTAGGTCATCTGTATGTGATTGGCCTGTATATTAAATAACAAACCCGTAGTGAATAATATAAAACCAATTATTCTCCGTTGATAAAATATCAAATGAAATCCTGCTAATATCATTGGTAAATAAACCAGTGAATCAAGCTTGGTATAGTGCCCCGTGGCAGCTATTACAAAATGTCCCGAAGTAAAGGTATAAGCAAATGCCCCTATGCCTGCCAGCCATGGGGGAATGCCCAATAACAGTAAACTGATGAAACACAATAAAGACATGGCAATAAAGAAGGACAGCATTGGGTTCATGAATAATCCGACCGCTTTCCTTAAAAAATCAAATGGTGTCCAGCCCAGGGGTAGTTTTTCTATTTGATAGGTTGGCATACCTGAAAACATAGAATTGGTCCAAAAACTGTGAGTGTTTTTTTTAGCTGCATGTTGTCTGACTTCGGATGAAGCCGCTATATAATTTATTTCATCCGGGGCTGATATCTTTTTGTTTGCTAATTGAGATCTGAAAAAAAATAAAGAGATGACTACCAATGCCAGGGTAGCTAAAAAATAAGGTACTGTTTTTTTAAAGTTCAAGGTATTTGGGTTTTTAAAATGGTGTGTGAAAGATAGAAATAATCCTGGTCCTGTAATTCGTTTTTAAGTGGATCAATTTAGATAAGCCATCCAATTTTATCTAAAAAAACCGAAAACTTTATTTAAGTATCGTTTCTCACAAAATTTCTTTTGGTTTTATTCATTTTAAGTCATATTCATGGCTTAAACTTTTCAAATTCATTTCCATTAAATGTAAACAACCCGTTTTCGGGTGTTGCGAGCCACAATTTGCCCTGGTTATCATGGTATATATAAAATAAAGTAATTTCTTTCAGCCCATCACGTACAGTATAGTTTTGAGTTTTTTTTTCATCTACTTTATATACCCCATTTCTGTACGTTGCTATCCATAGATGATTCGATTTGTCCCTGGCTATAGATAAATATTCTCCGAGATTGCTGTCTTTTTTTCCATCCAGGTTTCCTATTCCCTGTATTCTTTTATAAAATACGTTATTGGTTGCATTCTTTTGTCGAAAAGTGGGGCTTTCATAAATGGCATATCGATAATTACTGTTAAACCAAAAGTATCCGTCTTTATCTTCTATGATAGAGCGCACACCATTGGATGGCCCATCATGAAGTTCCGTTACATCCTCTTCCGTTATCCAGTCAAAGGATGTACCATTGTATCTGCACGCTCCCAGTACTGATGTGCCAAACCATACGTTTCTTCTACTGTCCTGGTAGATGCAATAAACTATGTATGGGCTTGGCGATGTAGGATGTTTATTGACAAACTCTTCACCTGGAGTGATCTTGGGTAATTTTAACCGGTAGAGGGCATTACCGCTATACCGGTATACATGTCCGGGATGCTGCAGGCTTTTAAACCATAGATCGGTAGGAAGTAATTTCCATCCGTTTTCAATGGGGAAGGCTTCGTTCAATGAAATAAAGCGTTGGCCATCGTATTTGCATATTCCTTTATTTGTATTGATATAAATGATACCGGATTGGTCTTCTTTTATTTCTTCGATTCGATTGCCCGGCAAGCCGTCTTTTTGTGTAAAATGCAATACAGTAACTCCATCATATCGATATAATCCGTTTACCCAACTGCCAAACCAATATATATTTTTTTTATCTTGATAGATAGTCATTATATTATTGTCAGGAGATGGTACAGTGTCTCCTATTGCCGTAATGGAGTCATGGTTATGTATGGTGTACTTTGGTACTTTCGTTTTGTTTGGTTCTTCACCAGGTATTAATAAAATTAATAGTTTAAATAAAAAAGTAGTCAGTTTCATACCCTTTTATGAAATAGCTTACTTTCGGCAAGGTAGCCAACAGTCATAATTTTACTTCAATTTTTTCACTGTTAAATTTCTCCACCTCACTTTAATACCGCCACCATCGTGTATCTGTAATGCAATCTGACCTGTTTTACTTCCTATTTTATCGTCGGTGAGACGGATCATTTTATGCCCATTGAGCCATGTGGTCACTGTATTGTCTACAACTTTGATACGCATAGTATTCCAATCATTTGTGTTTAAGTATTTGGTGTCTTTATTGTCAGTAGGTTTTATCAGCCATCCGCGACCGTAAGATTCGTAAATTCCGCCGGTACTATGGCCAGCAGGAGCTACCTCAGCTTGCCAGCCACTTACTATAGTACCTTCAAATGAAGAATGAAAAAAAACACCACTGTTGCCATTGGCTTCTTGTTTAAATTCCAGTTTCAGGTCAAAGTTTTTGTATTGATCATTGGTGCCCAGGTATCCATATCCTTTATCTGGTCCGCTTTCACATACAAGTTGACTATTTTCTACATACCATTTTTCAGTACCATAGGCAGTCCATCCCTCCAGGTTTTTAGTATTAAAAAGCTGGATCCATCCCTGAGCAGTTCCACTGATTGAGCTGATTGCCGCTATACCTATGATTAAGATTATTCGTATCATTTTAAAATGTATTTTGATTTGTTTTTATTTAAAAGCATTTCTGATCTCTGAAATACTCACACCCAATATTTTGACAGCTATATCATTTAAGGCTGCGTCATCACCCATAAAGTGATAGGTAGCGTGTTTATGTTGCAGAGTTTCTCCATTTTTGAGAGCAGCTGCCGGCGATGAGGATTCTATTTCAAAGAATGGCCCCATTTGAGTACCGTTCTCCAGAGGACCATCGTTATATGCGTTTACGACATCCCCCGCAAAAGGTTTTTCCTGTATTTTCCATTGAGAATTTACATAAAAAGCAGGGGTTTCAGGCAATGTATATTCGACTATAGTGAGTACACCTCGTTCTTCATCAAAATATCCGGCCGTTGGTTTAGCTCTGTATGTATTGGTACCAATTTTGCCACGTTGGCGACCATCTGCTTTGAAATAAATTACGTTGGGATCTATAATCAATCGGTCCGGTGGAATACTTCCAAAATAATCGTCGTTTACTACTTTACCCATTGCATTTTCCGGACCGGGTTTGTAAGGCAATACTACAGTAGCGGTTGGGCTTGGTTTAAACATTCCTAATATCCATATGGAAGGCATGCCTGTTTGTTGATTCCATTCATTCGTACCTTGATTGCGCAGTACATTCAGGCTGGAAAAACCTACCGCTTTTACTTTATCATTAAAGATTACACCATATTTATATAAAAATGCCGCTGGTGATTCTAATTTAATTTGCCTGCTGAGTACTATGTCCATTGGAGTATTGGCATAGTTAGTCAGGTTTAATCTTTTAAATAAGGATACCTCTTCTGAAGAAACAGAGATAATTTCGAATGCTTCGCTATCAAATGCGTTGGGCACTTGCCAGTTTTCATATTTAAATTCAGCTTTGGGTTTAAAATATAATGAGTATTGCCCTCCTTCGGGGCCCAACCATATCCTGTCCTCACCGCCAAAAGCATTCATATGATCTTGCAATTCTCCTGAGGCAATAAGATCATAATTCATCCACCCAAAGCTATAACCATTGAGCCCATCTGCTGAGCTGGTCAGTACTCTGCCCTGGAATTCGTGACTCACCAACACCATATTTTTAAACTCCTGGTCATACAATAGTAAAGGGGTCTTTCTCTGGCGAATAAATTTTAAGTCGTAACCGAATGTGTTCCGATCAAAATCTTTTAAAGTTTCATTTAAGATCCATTCCCGCAGATCATTAGGATTGTTGATCACTGGTTTTTTGGGTTTAGGCTTTTCCGTTTTACAGGACAAGACCGTGGTCAATGTAAGTACCAGGCAGAATAATTGAAAGTATGATTTCATATTTAATATAAAGTTCGAAATTAGTATATATAATCTGAATATTAACGCTGGGTATCAATTTAAAATAATTTAAAGTACTTAGGGTCTGCTTTGACCGCCGTCACAATTATTTTTTAAGATTAATTTTTATGTCAATTGATTTCCCATCTGCCAAATCCGTTCCCTTTGGCCAATGGCTCTGTAAGGCCCCAGCTAAGTTTTGGCTGATCCGCATTAGCCGAGCCTTTTTTCAAAGGCGCTGGAAACTGCTTTTTTAGTTTTTGAAAATGAATGCCATCTTCTGCATACCAGGCATTTTGAGTTTCAGTAAATACCGCTAAAACGCCTATATTTTGTTTTTGTAACAGGCTGGGTATGCCATCCAGTAAAGCATGATTATTATTTTGTTTTATATGGCCTTGGTTTATATCTGATGATATGACTAGCCCCGTACGAGCTGCTCCGCCAAATTTGTCATAACCTGTGTAATAAATCCAGGCCTGACCATTCATATTGATTGCTTTCGGGTCATCTACTCTGTATGAATCAAATCTATCTTTATCCTGACTGTTTGTGATTATCGGAGAGCCCGTATTTAGTTTTATTGCCAGTCGTATAGGCCCATCCGGATTAAAAAGCAGCTTTACCAATCCGATATGGGATTTATTTGCCTCAGAGCCATCGGCATTTGTAAATTGGTCCGATACTCCTACATAATACAAATAGAAAAACTCCGCATCGGTTACTTTTATTACTGTTGGTTTACTTACTCCCCCGGCATCAAAACTACCAGCCAAGCCTTTATTTATCAATAATCCCTGATCGGACCAGGTATGCCCCTGGTCCCTTGAAAATGCATAGTGGATAGTTCCACCATATCCCGATCCGGCTATGGGTGATGTCAATGGTTCCTTCACATAAAAAACATAGCTATATCCATTTTGGGATATGATATTGCTGGGCTGAGATATGGTAGCCTGATCATCCAGTTGCCAACCTGCTGTATTGGAGACGGTAACTTTTTTATTCGTAATCATAGTCTCTGCTGCCGTCTTTTCCTTACTTCCGGTACAGGATATCAATACCGAAATTGACATCAGTGCAATTATAAATGACCTTGGATTTCCAATCATAAGAAGGTGCAAAAATAAAGAGTAAGGATCACTATTTGCTTTTTTCTTTCTATTTATCCGGGCTATACCAAAGTATGTTTGTACTCATAGTGGTTGAGAAAATGGATCCGGGCAAAGGGTGGCACTGAGAAAATCATACTTTATTAATCTGTGACCATTCGTGTACATTCGTATATAAATAGCAGGCAAAAATGAAATTCTCTATCAAAACTAAAATCAAAACATCACCCGAACAAATATACCATGCATGGTTAACCAGTAAAGCACATGGTGCCATGACCGGAGGTGATGCGAAATGCAGTTCTAAAGTTGGAGGAAAATTTTCCGCCTGGGACGGATACATCCTCGGTAAAAACCTGGAATTGATTAAAGATAAATATATCAAACAATCTTGGCGTACGATTGAGTTTGATCAGGATCAGCCTGATTCTATACTGGAAATAGCTTTAAAAGAAATAAAACCAGGCATTACCGAATTGACTTTATCGCATTCCGTTTTATTACCAAAAGATTTTAAATACAAAAAGGGTTGGGTAGAAAATTATTTCGACCCTATGAAAGTATATTTCGAATCAAAAAACGCATAATGCACGAAAGGTGTCACAAGAAAATCACTGTATGGCTTCTCTGTCTACATCAAGTAGTCGCCGGTGATAATTAATTTGGCCCAAATGATAATTTAGGTGTGAATGCAAATGCATCAGGGTATATGCCATATTGGTTTTGTGGTCCCATATAATTATTGGAAAATCTGCTGAAAGATCTGCCTCATCAATACTATTCAATCCCTCATTTACTATCTCCCTTGTTTTATCCAGCATGGACAATAATTCATTTTTGGGAATATTTTTAGCAGTAAATTCTCGATCCCGGTCTCTGTTGTAATGTGCTCTGGCCAAACCATTGCCAATATATGCATTGAGATTACCAATCAAATGAAGGCAAAGGTTGCCTCCGGAGTTTTTTATATCATATGGATAGAGCCAAAGGGCGGAGTCTGAAGTATATGCTTCGATTTCTACCCTAAGTTTTTTGATGTCGCGATCAAAGAGGTACCGCAGGGAATCAAGTATCATAGAAATTTGTTTTGAATCTACCTATTTTATCAGTTCCTGCACATCTTCATCCGGTTCTATATTATTCATTTGGACCAGTATATCGTCATATCGTGCCCGAACGTAGGAGCTCATCGGTTTTATGGTATACTTTTTAGGATTAGGCAGACATGCCGCGATCATGGCCGATTCGTTTCTACTTAATTCTTTTGCCGATTTATTAAAATACGATTTTGCTGCTGCCTCCACACCAAAGATACCTGGGCCCATTTCTACCGAATTAAGGTATCTGGAGAGTATGACTTTTTTATTCCAAAATGTTTCGATCATAAAAGTGAAATACACTTCAAGTCCTTTGCGAATAAAATTCCTTCTTTGCCAGAGAAATAAATTTTTGGCGACCTGCTGGCTAATGGTGCTGGCACCCTTGGTTTTCTTACGTTGCCTTTGGTTGTATTTCAGTGCCCGTTTTATGGCCTTAATATCAAAACCATCGTGATCTGGAAAAAGCTGGTCTTCACTGGCCATGACTGCCAATTTCATACTTGGACTGATATCTGAATAGCTTACATAGTCCCGCTTTAACCCATATCCTGAAAATAGGCTGCCCAGTTGTGTCAAGGTAAGAGGTGGGTTGATAAACCAATAGAGAATCACAAATATCCACTGCAGGAGATAGAGTGACAACATAAGTCTGAAGGCAATGATTGAATATCTTTTTAATACCGGTTTCTTTGATAAATATAATTGGTAAGCTACTATGCAGGATGTCAACAGGAGTACCAATAGTGCTCCATATTTAACTAATGGCTTCAAATCATTCCATCTTTCTTTTAATTCGGGGATATATAGATAAAAGAAATAAAATAGCTGAAATAATATCATGCCTCCTCCCACCCAAGCTGCTTTTTTCCAGAATGCATCTGACTTCATCAATTTTATCGATTGGTGCGGGATATTGGACAGGTACATTATCAAGGCAATTTTACGAATTTAACCTCGAATCTCAGAAATTAGGTCGCAATTCCTATTTAGAACTTTGTCTTTTTTGAATACATCTATTGAATTTATAATTTTGTAATATAATTTTTAAAACGCCCTTATTCCATTTAAAATCAATTGATAATAAACATTTTATTAACTAATTTATTGGGTTACGTAGCTTGTTACTAATTCTTAATATACTCAAATACTATTTGAAAGGTAATAATAGGTATTTGATATTCCAGGTTAAATCCAAATAAAAAACAAATCAGGGACTGCGCCAAAAAACCAAGGATTATTTCTTTAAAAATGATTTGTAGCTTTGATCGAATTCTATTGGCATATGCCTCTTAATTTTCAACCTGAGAAGGAAATATCTTGCAGCCGTATGGAAAGTGAATAAGTCAAATAAATGGTCACTATGAAATACAAATTTATAACAGGAATAATTCTCATACCGCTATTAGCTTATGGCCTATATTATGGCATTACATTCGCTCGTATAGGAGCAGCTTACAATGCCAAAATGGTATGCTCTTGCATCTTTATATCAGGCAGATCACAGGAGTCTATAGAAAAAGAAGATCTCTACAATATACCGTTTGCCAGGCAATCGGTAGACCCGGTAAAAAAGACTGTAACTTCTTCCATTTATGGCATTCGCAAAAAAGCAATCTACCGCCCCGGTCTCGGCTGCACCATCGTCAATTCAGTTGATGAAAATACGTTGCAAAATCAATGGAATAATATTGCTTTTTCAAAAATAAATGATTTTGAATTTCCTATCGATACCTCAGTTTCTGCAGAGGTAGTGCAAAAAGTAAATTGGGTATTTGACTCGGTATTTCATGAATTTGATTCGAATAGAATAAAGAGGTCCCGGGCCGCGCTGGTTGTGCACGATGGCAGATTAGTAGCCGAAAGATATGCTCCTGGTATTTCGGCTTCCACTCCTCTTATTGGCTGGTCTATGACTAAAAGCATCACAAATGCCATGGTAGGTTTATTGATACAAGATGGAAAATTGACTCTCGATAAAAATAATTTATTCCCTCACTGGCAATCCGACGAAAGAAAAAATATTACTCTCGATCAATTGCTCAGAATGTGCAGTGGATTAGCATTTGAAGAAAATTACGCCCGCATCTCTGATGCAACCAGGATGTTATTTTCAGAATTTAGTGCCAGTTCTTATGCTTCTCAGCAAAAATTAGCCTATCCGGTCGGTACTAAATGGTATTATTCCAGTGGTACTTCCAACATTTTACAATTGCTCATAGCCAATACGATAAAGGATCAGATGACATATCTTGCATATCCTCATCAACGGCTATTTAATGTACTAGGCATGAAGTCGGCAGTACTGGAGCCTGATGCATCCGGTATTTATGTGGGATCGTCATATATGTTTGCCACAGCCAGAGACTGGGCCAAGTTTGGCCAATTATATATTAATGATGGTATCTGGGCAGGTGAGCGTATCCTTCCCCAAGGTTGGATTAAATATTCTTCTACTGTGACACCCCTATCAGATGGAGAATATGCCGCTCATTTCTGGACTTACCCTCGCAAATCCGGATTGCCTGATGATACCATTCTGATGGATGGATTTGAGGGGCAATTAGTACTGATCATTCCCTCCAAAAAACTGGTAATTGTCAGACTAGGTTGTACTCCCAAAAGTGAAAACTTTGACGGCATACGCTTTTTTAAGCAAATAGGTGATTTGTTTTAAAAAGTATTTTTGCGATTTCTTTCATACTACCAGCCCTGAAAGGCCGCTCATCATTTAATCCTTTTATCTTTCGTCAATATGCTATGTTATGCTCTCTGAAAAGCCGTTCTATTTAGCTATGCTATTGCGAAGCTTTGTTAATTCATTTTATACTATCTGATTTTATACACATCTTTCAATATTATTTCCTCCCCGTTTTCATTTTTTAGATTCAGATCATATCGAATTACCACTTTTGTACCCACCGGGGCATAATAATATACATACCATGCATCAGACTCCCTCAGTCCTATACATCCATTTGAGTATGCTTTGTTTAAAGTCTTAAGATTGGTAGTAGGATGGATCATATCGCCATTCTTCACCCCATTGATTTCTGTTTCTAACCAAGGGATCAGGGGCATTTCTGTTACTATTCCATCATCCCTTTTGGTTGTGGTAAAATGTCTGCCATTTACCGGATTTAAAAAATAAGGCTCTCTTATTGATTTACTGATTTTCCCCACACCGAGATCTGTTTTCAGACTTACTACCCTTTTTGCTGTAGCCAGGTATCTTTTTTTGTTTTGTCCAATCCGGATAGGAAAAGTATACAAGACTTCATCGCCTTTCCTGATCCTCAGTTTATATTCCGGAATATTTACATCCAACCATATTGAATCCAATTTTAGTTTGATTTTCATGATTTCAGCACTGTCTGGCAGATTCAATTTATCTCCGGGATTCAGTAGGATTAAATTCCGATTGTCCAGTACTACATAGCCTTTTTCTTTCATTGCATAATAATCGGTAGCGGCCAGGCTATCTATAATCCATGGATTGCAATGCACAAATATATATTCATTAAGAGATGTATTCTGTATTTCATTGTACCGGTCTATAAAGTCATCCATTACATCAAAATATTCGCCCATTTTGATAGGTTGGTTTACACTTATCTGAGGTAAAGTATCATCAGCAAGAAGATTTTGCCATAAACAACATAATAAGATGAAAACTACACCCCCTCTCATTTGACAATGTTATTGGTCCTGTTATCCGGCCGGCATGACTAAGATCATAGACAAGGATGATTTTATTACCAATCCAATTTGATGCAGCCTATTTTCCATTACCACAGGAAGAAGAATGTCATAATCAATATATTTTTAGGTATGGTATCCAAAATATTCTTTACTTTCAATGGTATAAATTTTATAAAAAATGGCAATGGATAGAAAATCAAGAAGAGAGTTTATCAAAAAACTAAGCGCAGGCTCTGTTGCAGTCACCGGATTATCCCACACTGCATTTGCAGAAGAATATTATGAAAAACATATTTTAAAACATGAATTAAAATTTTCTGCTAATGAGAGGATCGGCTTAGGGGTAATAGGTTGTGGTATTCAGGGAAATTTTGACTTGCGTTCTGCATTAAAAATTCCCGGAGTAGAAATGGCTGGAGCCTGCGATCTATACACCGGCAAGCTAAAACGGATGAAGGAGGTTTATGGCGAGAATCTATACACTACCCGTGATTATCGGGAACTGCTAATGCGTAAAGATATCGACGCCGTGATCATTGCTACCTGTGACTTATGGCACAGTAAAATGGCCATAGATGCATTGAATGCCGGTAAACATGTTTATTGTGAAAAACCAATGGTACATAAATTTGACCAGGGACACGGGGTTATAGCAGCTCAAAAAAAATCAGGTAAAGTATTGCAGGTGGGCAGTCAAAGTATCAGTGGCGCAGATTATGCCAAAGCAAAAGAAGTTTATCAATCCGGCATACTGGGCCAGCTAAATTGCATCGAAGCAGTAAATGACAGGCAAGATGCTATCGGGGCATGGCAATATTCTATTCCGGATGATCATTCGCCGGAAGCCGTTGACTGGGATACTTACGTAAGCATCATGAATAAAAAACCGGCTTATGATCCAAATAAAATTTTCAGGTGGCGGAATTACAGGGATTTTGGCACTGGTGTTTCCGGAGACCTATATGTACACCTCATTACCGGTATACATTATATGACCGGTGCTCTGGGGCCCGCACGAATTTTATCCTCTGGTCAACTATGCTATTGGAAAGATGGGCGCGATGTACCTGATGTGATGACTACTTTATTGGATTATCCTGCTACAGCCCAGCATCCTGCATTCCAGGTTACACTTCGAGTAAATTTTGTCAGCGGGGCCGGTGGATCGGGAAGCACCAAGTTTTATGGCAGCGAAGGGGTACTCACCAAATCTGGAAATGGTTTCAAAATAAGTCATAGCCTGATGGCCAAAGCACCCGGTATGGGAGGATATGATTCCCTTTTTACATTTCCGCAAGAAATGCAAGATCGGATGATGGCGGCCTATAATGCAAAATGGTCTGCAGAAGATAAAAAAAGACCTACCCGGGAAGGAATAGAATATAGTAACCCTTCCGGACATAATGCGCATGTAAATCATTTTAATAACTTCTTTGAAACCATCAGGGTAAATGCTCCCAATATTGAAGATGCTACATTTGGTTTCAGGGCCGCAGCACCCTGTCTCGCAGCCAATGAAAGTTATTTTAAAAATAAAATCATCAAATGGGATCCGGTGGCAATGAAATTGGTAAAATAATTTCGCTGTACCGTACAGGATTTTTAATTATTTTAATGCAGAATCTGACGATGTATGATATTATACCACTTAAATAACTATATATAATTTTATCTCCATGCAAAATAGTAAACGACTTTTTGATTGTGTCGAGGTAGCCTTAAAGGATTTTCGCCGCGATGATATGTTTGCCGCAAAAGAAGAAAATGGTGTGTGGAAAAAATACAGCACACAGGAGGTAAAAGAAATTGTAGATAAACTAGCTGCCGGATTGATCCACCTGGGCATGAGTGCTCACGATATGACTATTGAAGGCCGCGACAAAATAGCGGTAATGTCAAATAATCGGCCCGAATGGTTGTTTCTGGATCTTGCTGTTCAAAAAATGGGGGCAATTTTAGTACCCCTTTACCCTACGCTTTCTGTAAATGAATTGGAATTTGTATTAAATGATGCTGCTGTAAAACTAGTCTTTGTATCCGATAAAGATTTATTTGAGAAAGTTCAAAGCATTCGCAGCAAACTGCCTACCGTGCAGGCTGTTTTTACTTTTAATGATATACAACCCTCCCTGCACTGGAAAGAAATATTGAATAAACCTACCCAAGACGATTTTATTGAACTTAATAAAGCATCATCAAAAATCAACTATGAAGATCTGGCAACCATAATTTATACATCCGGCACTACAGGTGTACCCAAGGGAGTAATGCTCAGTCATAAAAATATACTGAGCAATGTCATCTCCAGCTCTCCTGTATTTAATGACTTTATCGTAAAAGATGACAAAGCACTTAGTTTTCTGCCACTCAATCACATATTTGAGCGCATGGTTTCTTATATCTATTTATTTAATGGCGTTTCCATTTATTATGCAGAAAGCATTGAAAAAATCGGCGAAAACCTGAAGGAGGTAAAACCATCGGTGTTTACCACCGTACCCAGGCTATTGGAAAAAGTGTATGAACGCATCATGGGCAAAGGTCAGGAGCTCACAGGTATAAAGAAAAAATTATTCTTTTGGGCAGTAGATATTGCCAGCAGATACGATGTGAGTAAAAATCAGGGTTTCGTATACAACACACAGCTTGCCTTAGCCAATAAACTAATATTGAGCAAATGGAGAGAAGGCCTCGGTGGAAATATAAAAGCGATCATTATTGGGTCCGCTGCGTGCCAGGTGAAACTATTACGAGTATTTACTGCCGCCAAAATAGCCATCATGGAGGGGTATGGACTTACTGAAACATCACCTGTGATCTCAGTAAATAGATATAGCCCAAAAGAAAGGGTATTTGGCACGGTAGGACCGGTAATCGATGGGGTACATGTAAAAATTGCAGAAGATGGAGAGATCTGTGCGAAAGGAGATAATATCATGATGGGATATTATAAACGACCTGACCTTACCGCAGAGGTGATTGATAGCGACGGGTATTTTCACACCGGTGACATAGGTACATTTGTAAATAACAAATTTTTAAAAATCACCGACAGGAAAAAAGAAATTTTCAAAACGAGCGGGGGCAAATATGTAGCTCCACAGCCTATTGAAAATAAAATGAAGGAAAATAAATATATTGAGCAAATGATGGTCGTTGGAGCCGACCGGAAATTTGCAGGCGCCCTGATTGTTCCTTCTTTTTTAAATCTCAAACAATGGGCTTCTGAAAACAATATTACGTATACTACGGTACAGGATTTAATACGCAATCCCAAGGTATTGGAGCTTTATAAAAACATATTGGAAGAATATAATCCTTTGTTTAATCACGTAGAGCAAGTGAAAAAATTTGCCCTCTTGTCTGAAGAGTGGAGTATAAATAATGGTGAAATGACTCCTAAGCTAAGTCTTAAACGAAAAGTAATCACGGAAAAATTTAAAGATGTAATAGATAAGATCTATGAGTAAGTATTTTGTTTTCAATCCAGGTACTATAATAGGTATAAAGTAAATTGATTTAATTATCCGTTATTTAAAAATTCAACATCTCTGGCATCTTTAGATACCGCAGGATGTAAAGTAAAAATCTTCAGGAAATAACCTAACGATTTAATACTCCTTGTAAATGATAGGAATTGCATTCGATAATTTTTCTGGTAATAGCGGAGACGAAGCTATCGGCATTAGTGTAAAAAAGATGCTCCATTCCATCAACAGAGATTATTTTGAATTGTATGCATCCTCAGATACTAAAAAATATCCCTCCATCATCATTGGCGGTGGTCATTTGATACGTGAACGAACTTCTGATTCGGTCTACAACCAATTTCGTATTGAAGGAAAACACATTTTAAATGCAATGGGTATACATGGATATCCAAAAGATCTTTATTATTTAAATGAATACAAATATGTTTCTGTCAGAAGTAAAGGAGATCGGGAAAAAATAGCTTATATTGATAATGTATCCATAGTTCCATGCACTTCCATGTTGCTGGAAGACGATAAAAAGCATGCCTTCAGAGTAAAACCACAAACCATAGGTATTCATATATATCCTGAACTGTTTTCTGCTTCAGATATGGACCAGTTTATAGATTGGTGCAAAGCATTAATTGTTCAGGGAAATCATATTTCTTTTATTCCTATTACATTATACAGAAATGATTCTGCGTTGTTTAAACCCATTGTGGATCAAATCGGTGAAGGCTGCATTCTTTTTCCTCAAATGGGGGCCGTAGCGCTTTATACCATCATCGGGCAGCTAACGCAAATGATCACGTATTCTCTTCACGGGGCTATCTTTGCCTACGCTCACAATATTCCATTCTTGTTGGCAAACATATATGAAAAGAATCAATTTTTTATGGAAGATCGCGGTTTGCAGGAAAGTACATTTAAAACGGTTCCTGAGCTCGTGCATATTTTTGATCCTGGCAAACAGATCGATTATTCCAATTTAATCCAGGCCGATATGAAAATACTAAGGGAACATACCTATATTCTAAATTCGATATTATGATAAACATTGACAAAATTAAAAATGCAAAGATTGAATCGAATCCCTATGAATGGGGATTTATTGATAATTTATTTTCTGCCGTGGATAAAAAAAGACTCTCGGTAGAATATCCGACAGATCATTTTAAATCTGTAAATGGATATGATGGGGAGAAGAGCTATGTGTATGAATGCAGAAACCTCATCGGGATGGGCAGCAACACTGCTTCCTATGAGCAAAATCTTGGTGCGTCCTGGTTGGGCCTGTGCCGCGATTTATTGTCTCCTGATTATAAGAATGCTTTGAGTGATCTTTGTAAACGGGATCTTTCTTCAGTACCCATGGAAGTAAATGTTTTTCATTATAGCCCCGGTACCTGGATGGGACCTCATGTAGATCTAAAAGATAAAATTGTTACTCACGTACTTTACTTTAATGAGACCTGGGACGATGATCAGGGGGGCTGTCTTTCCATTTTAAATTCAAATAACCCCAATGATGTTTTTACCCGTATATCGCCCCTCACCGGCAACTCGGCCTTGCTCATCCGATCTAATCACTCATGGCATGCGGTAGAACCAGTAAAACCCGGAACCAAACAATCTCGCCGAAGTGTAACGGTCACTTTTTATCATCCTGGGTCTGTAAGTACCATGTGGCCACCCAATGAACCGGCCGAATTGCATACTGTATCGTCTGCTAATTCAACCGGGGGACTTTTACGAAAACTAATAAAAAAATTATCTTTTGTGTCATCAAATTAATTCTAAATATATCTAATCAACATCAATTTACATCTTTTATCTACTTACATCCCCAGTATCCATTGAATACAATCATCTATCCATTGTTTTTTCGCTTTGGGGTTTTTAATTCCGTATCCATGTCCTCCCCTGTTATAAAAAAAGGATTTTACCGGGACCCCATATTGCTGGCATGCTGCAATAAACAAAAGCGTATTGGCCACCGGTACTACATCATCATCTGCTGCATGGGTAATGTAAACTGGTGGAGTATGGGCGTTTACCTGCAATTCATTGCTGTAATATTCAATAAGAGCAGGATCCATATTTTCGCCATGCTGGATTAAGTTTGATCTTGACCCTTTATGCGTTACACTGTCTGCAAAGCTGATCACCGGATAATTTAAAATGGCAAAATCCGGTCGCAGGTTTATTTTATCCGGATTGGGAATATCGGTATGTTTGAAATGAGTAGCAGCTGTAGAAGCGAGATGACCGCCGGCAGATGATCCCATGATACCGATTTTATTTGTTTTGATTTTCCATTTTGCTGCATTGGATCTTACCAGTTGAATTGCGCGATGCACATCTTGCAATGGTACTATCGATTTGTTTTCTACAATGCTGGTATCCGGGCATCTGTATTTAAGTACTATACCGGCTATACCGTATTCATTTAGTTTTTGTGCTATTTCGTGTCCTTCATGATCTATGGCTAATCCCGTATATCCACCTCCGGGGCAGATGATCACTGCTTTGCCGGTATTCTTTATCTTCGATTTAGGCAGGTACACATATATCTCGGGTGTAATTATTTTCCTGATAAATTTTATGGATCGGCCATCATTTAGTCTGCCTGAATTTTCAATTTCAGTTACCGTTATTTGAGCATTATTATTAGGAATTACTTTGTCATATAAGGGTATAGTAATTTGAGCGTTAGATTGGAGTATGCTTAAAAGCAGAAAAATAGATAAAGTGTACTGTAGAACAGGCTTTAGCCTGTTAATTGGGTAAAGTATGATTTGCCAACCACATAATTTTAATCTTGCCATTATATTAATTTTATTTTATTCTTAACAGCCTGAAGGCTATTCTTCTGTTAGTTATTGATTTTATTTCCCACTTTCATATGCGTATTTAAAAACTCCAGTGTTTTTTGTGAAGTTGTGATTTGATTTTCTTTTTTTACAAATCCATGGCCCTCATCTTTAAATACTATGTATTCTACGGGTACTCCATTCTTTTTTACCCCGGCCACTATTTCATCACTTTCTATTGGCAATACCCGCACATCATTAGCTCCTTGAAATACAATCAAAGGTTTATTTATTTTTTGATAATTGTATAATGGAGAAATATTTTTTATTCTTACGCTGTCAGCAGAGTATGGATCACCAATCTCTTCGTATAGTGCTTTACGGAATGATTCCCAATACGGCGGTATACTTCGCAAGGTACGTATCCAATTAGCTACCCCAAATAAATTTACACCTAATTTAAACTCTTCGGGATAGGTGGTCAACGCATTTAAAACCATACAACCACCATAGCTGCCTCCGTAAATGCCAATGGCATTGGTATCTATATACTCTTGTTGTGCAAGCCATTTTTTGCCCCATACACAATCTTTGAGGTCGGCTCCAC
This sequence comes from Saprospiraceae bacterium, assembly GCA_044227925.1. Taxonomy (GTDB): domain Bacteria; phylum Bacteroidota; class Bacteroidia; order Chitinophagales; family Saprospiraceae; genus JADJLQ01. Next base: position 86,595 of record JBGAVW010000011.1, read on the forward strand.
CATGATCCCGGTTATCCATTTTATAAAAAGTCTTTCCATAGCCACTGCTGCCCCGGTTGTTTACCGCCAGCACGGCATACCCCCTATTTACCAGATGTTGTATTGAATTGCTAAAGCCTACCCTGCTTTGACCACCGGGTCCGCCATGTACCCATACCAAAGCACCCACTTTATTGGTTTTCGTAGCCTGCAACGGCTTATAATATATAGCTGGTATTTCCAATCCATCAAATGATTTGAATCTGACTATTTCCGCTTTGGCCAGGTCGTTTTCGTCTATTTCTTTATTTAAAGTATTGGTGAGTTTCTCCAGTTTTTTTGATTCTAAAGAATAGGTGTATAGATTATTGGGACTGGTGCTACTGCCTATAGACAGCAAGAAATTTTTTTCTTTAGGTGAAATGATTACATTATTAATGGATGCATCCGGGATGCTGGGTAACTGAATAGCCTGGTTGGTCTTATGATCAAACACCAATAATTTATTCTTGCCATCTTCATTAATAAACAAGGTGTGCAGGTTTTCGTTTTCGCTCAGTGACATACCGACCACATCCCATTTATCTTCAAAATACGTAGAAGCTGCTTTTGAGTTTATATTGTATTTTATTATCCTGGAATATTCGCTACCATCATTTGTAGTATAATACAAAATGCTGTCGTTATTTTCTATGGCTACCGGAAACCAGCTAGCTTCATTGTCGTTGCTGAGCCGCTGATACGATTTGGCATTCCTATCATACAGGTAAATATCATTTTTATCCGTGGTAATCGATTTTATCAGTACCAGGTATCGCTCGGAATTGCTGATGATGCCGATGTCGTATGCCGAATCATTTTGATATAATAGGGTTGGGGGTGATTTGCTCAAATCCATTTTATAAAGATCAAAGTACCGAGGATCCCTTTTATTACTTGTTATATACATGGATTTTTTGTCTGCTGACCATCGCATAAAATTATTGGCTGACCCTTTCCATGGTGTAAGGTCCATCGCCGTTGTATCTCCCGGCGTTAATTTATACAGGTGTGTGTTTTCATCACCACCCTGATCTGATGAATAAATTATTTCATTTGTACCGGGCACATAGTCTACTGGAAAAATGGATTCCGTAGTAGATTTGGTTACTGCGTTGGTGGAGTGATCAGACAGGTTTAATTCGTAGATATTAAATATACCGGTGCTGTTATTGGCCGTCAATACTTTTGTTTCATCAGTATTAAAGCCGGTTCCTATTACAGAAATGTTTTCGAAAAATTGATTCACAGTATATTCTTTGGGTATTCTCGGCTTGGTTTCCATTTCTGGACTTTTTTTACAAGCCAGGTAGCTTATTGCAAATACCATGAGGGGAATGATTTTTTTCATGTTTTATGGTTTGATAGGTTAAATAGAAGATTGAAAGTACAAAATAAAGTGGTGAATATTCTTGGCTAAAATTATAAGCCCTCCAATCTCTGCAGTACTTCCAGGCATGCTCTTACATTATGATACGGGCATTTCCAAAAGCCCATTTTATACATATCTGTTTTAGTATAATCTGATTGGACCCCCCAATACCATTCGCCATGCCTGGTATCGATCAAATGCTGTTTGATAAAATTCCACATTTGAAGAGCCAAGCTGAGATATTCTTCGTTTTTAGTGATGGTATACGCATTTATAAAACCAGCTAAACCTTCTGCTGAAACCCACCATTCCCTATAATCATGGCCTTTTAATTGCTCAGGATTGTATTCGTGTATAAAACTTCCATCGGCCTGAACCCCCTCTGTTGCCGCATTGGCTATTCGAATAGCTTTGTTTCGCCAATAAGTCTCTGCATTATCATCACCTAATGCTGTGGCACATGCGTGCAAAAGCCAGGACGCTTCTATATCATGACCATATGAAATAGCCTGAGATGTTTTATTCCATGTTGCATCAAAAAATAAATTCAGGTGTGCTGTTTTTTTATCAATAATAAATTCGTCAAAAAGTTCTAGTAGATGTATGATGGCCTCCCTTAGTTCCCGGTTTTTCCATACCGTATACAGATTGGCGTAAGCTTCGATTATATGTAAGTGTGTATTCATCGTCTTGGGGTCATTGCGATCTTTTTCACTTAACCGTAAGTCTTCTAATAGGATCCAGTCTTTACTGTATGCTTCAAAATAACCACCTTTTGATTTATCTCTGCTGTGTTTTTCGATAGTATTAAACAAATCAATCGCCAGGTATAGAGCATGTACATCCTTAGTTATTTTAAAATATTCCGATAGTCCATATACAGTAAAGGCAATAGAATATATTTGTTTGCGAGTATCTTTTACAGATCCATCTTTATACAACGACCAGTAGGTACCACCCTGATCATGATCGTAAAAATTATCGCGTATATATTGATATGCACGGTGAGCAATATCAATATCTTTATCCCTTTTTTGTTTTCGGTATGCTGCCGAAAATGTCCATAGGATACGGGCATTTAGTATTCCCCCTTTATCTGCCTCTGATAGAATAGCATTATCCTGTTTTATTTCGCCATAGAATCCGCCATTTACCTCATCAATGGCATGAGATCGCCACCATTCCAAAATGCGATTTACTTCAATTCGAATTTCTGTTTTAAATTGCTCCAAACCAGAGTAGTCCATACCTCATCAGATCAATACAATCCTAAATTTCCGTCTATAATTTTATTTAATGTCCGTACTGAAGTAGCAGACCTCAAACCATCCGCCGCGGTATTCATCACATAGTCAAGCAATCTATCAACCGTGCTGGTAGCTACATGCATACGGGTATCTGAAGATCCGTAATATATAAATACTCTTCCATCTTCATCCGTTATCCAGCCGTTGGAAAAAGCCACATTACTTACATCACCTATTCTTTCATCGCCTTCCGGCGCTATAAAATATCCTGCGGGTTTATATATTACTTTACCAGGATCTTTTAAATCCGTAAGAAACAGGTATAAAACATATCTAAGTCCTGCTGCGGTATTGCGCACTCCGTGAGCCAGGTGTAACCAACCTTTATTGGTTTTTATAGGCGCCGGGCCCTGTCCATTTTTTACTTCATATACCGTATGGTATTTTTTTTCATCTAATATTATTTCTTTATCCACAACAGCAGGATTCATCGAAGAAGAATAACCATATCCTATACCACCTCCGGTGCCTGCCTCTATAAACCCGTCCTGTGGGCGGGTATAAATTAGATATTGACCATTTACAAATTCAGGGTGCAATACTACATTACGTTGTTGTGGCGATGGTGATTGAAGATCGGGCAATCTTTCCCAGTGTATAAGATCTTTTGTTCTGGCGATACCGGCCTGTGCGACAGCGGATGATTCATCCCCTTTTTTTGCATTAGGGTCTTTCCGCTCAGTACAAAAAATACCATATATCCATCCGTCTTCATGAGGGATCAGCCGCATATCATATACATTAGTATCCGGATCATCTGTCTCCGGCATTGTGATTGGCCTGTCCCAAAAGCGAAAATGGTCTATACCGTTTTCACTTTCGGCTATTGCAAAGAATGATTTTCTGTCAGCTCCCTCCACCCGTACTACCAGGATGTATTTTCCTTTCCATTTTATTGCTCCTGCATTGAATGTGGCATTTATCGGGAACCGCTTCATAAGAAATGGATTGGTTTCCTGATTTAAATCGTATTCCCAGTGCAAGGGAATGTGGTCAGCAGTCACTACCGGATACTTGTATTTTTGATAAATTCCATTTGAGGGTTGTACGACTTCATTTTGCCGGCAAAGAAGTTTTTCTTTTTCTTTCTTTATATATTCCAATCTTTCTGCAAAATTCATAAATGATTACTATGGTTTTTGTTTAGAAATAGTTGATATTATTTATAAAGATTTTTTACATCCTTTTCAAATAAAGTGGCCGGCTTATTGTAAAATCGGATAAAATCTGCTTCACTTTCATGTCCTTTAAATGGTGCATAAAAATGATCCGGTCTTCCATTGCGCCATACCAATACATAGCTTAATGTTGATTCTTCGATAATCGGATAAAGTATTTTCGTCCACCATTCCGGCTCCGTCACTTTTTCGAGTCCAGTCTCTGTAATGGCAAATAATTTATTTTTTTCTATACCCAGTTTTTTGATTGTACCTACCATCCTTTTTGCATTGGCCATAAAGGAAGAGTCAGATAGTGGTGCATTTCTATGATACGTGTCAAAGCCAAGTAAGTCTACATATGCATCCCCAGGATATCTTTCGAGGTAGTGTTCTTCATTTCGAAAATTGTCCGTTGAATAGGCATAGATAAGATTATGTACTTTTTTCTTTTTGATCATATAGTCTACCGTCATCCGCCAGAATTCTTTGTATTCATCCGGAGTACAATGACTGGATCCCCACCAAAACCATGATCCGGTATGCTCGTGATACGGTCTGAAAATAACAGGTATCCTTTCCCCATTTGCCCCTTTCAGTCCTTTAAAAAATGTTGCGAGTTTCTTCAATATCGTTTTATACGATTTAAGATCCTTTTTGTTGTTTAATATTCTCGGGATGGTATTGTCCACTTTATCCCAGGTTGTTTTACTTAGATCAAGAGGGTTGTTTGGGTGCCAGCTTATCGTATTTATTCCACCGAAGGAATACACGGTTTGTATCGTTTTTTTTATTTCATCAAACGGTACATCATCGAGATTTTTTTCTTTGTTTAGCTCCAGGTGTCCAAGGTCATGGCCAACTACAGCCGGATGCTCTCCGGTCATCGTTTTGATGTCCGATCTATTTTGACTTTCTGTCCATCGTGTTTTATTCTCATTTATGCCATATGCAAGTGCATCCTGATGCCCCATCATAATGCCTCGGTTTCTCAATGCAAACAGGTTTTTATATAATGCCTTTGTTTCGGTAGTTGCTTTTACATCTATTTGTGCCAGGGAAATAGTATGGATTACCACCCAAAACAATGTGCAGATATTTCTCATATGATTGGTCATCTTTTTTCCGTGTCTTTATTAAATCAATACTTGTTTAGACAAAAAAATTTTTGCCTGTCGAATGTACGTGTCCTGGCGGATTTAGTATTGATTCCGTTTCACATTCTTTGTTTTTGGATTAATATTTTTAAGTGATGGATAATTTAGTGTTAGATTCTTAATGACCATTCATTTCATTTTATATAAAACTGATTTCTGTCATTGCATATCATGATAATAGCAGGTAATCAGGACATGGGTTTTGTGCTTATTTTGCAGTTAAAAGATGGTAAACCTTAAGAGTATACAGACAGAAGTAGATGCCTCATATTTATATAAAATATTAGCCGAACACGAAGAGGATCCTTCTGTGGCCAGGATTTTTAAAGAAATGAGTGAAATTGAAAATAGTCACGCCCTGGCTTTTCTGGAAAAAAATAAGCTTTCTATTAATCGACTTCCTTCTCCCTCAAAGCGAGCCCGGATATTGCAGTTTATTGGTAGCATTTTTGGATATTCTATTTTACTTGGTGTATTATTGGATACAGAGAAAAACATTTCTTCTTCTATATCTGCCTCGAGAAAGAAATTTAACAGTAAATCTTCTGTATCGGATACGGCTCATATCAGCATTCTTAAAAATATTCTCAATAGTAGTAAAAATATATCCGGTGCCAATCTGGCAAGATTTGAAAAAAGACACAGATCGGTGGGAGGTAACGCACTCAGAGCGGCAGTACTGGGAGGAAACGATGGTTTAGTGTCTAATTTCTCTTTAGTCATGGGGATTGCCGGTGCCAGCAGTGGCCAAAAAGAGGTATTGCTTACAGGTCTTGCCGGATTATTAGCCGGTGCCTTGTCTATGGCTTTGGGCGAATGGATTTCTGTCAAAAGCTCCCAGGAATTAAGTGAAAATCAGATTGAACTAGAAAAAGAAGAATTAGAATCAAACCCTGAAGGGGAAGAAAAGGAGCTTGCCCTTATTTATATTTCAAAAGGTGTCCCGGATGCAGAAGCAAGGCGGATGGCTAAAGAAATTATTTCTGATAAAGGTCTTGCTCACGATGTGTTGATCAAAGAAGAGCTTGGAATAAATAAAGAAGAACTCAAAGGGTCTGCCATGGAAGCTGCGCTTACCTCATTTTTTCTTTTTGGTATTGGTGCCATCATACCCGTGGTACCTTTTTTCTTTAGTGGGGGCACCAAAGCTATATTGATTAGTACAGGAATGAGTGCTGCGGGCTTGTTTTTGATAGGTTCAGCAATTACGCTTTTTACTGGTAAATCAATCTGGTTTTCAGGTTTCAGACAAGTTATATTTGGTTTGGCTGCTGCTGCGGTTACTTTTGGAATTGGTAAGTGGATCGGTGTTTCTATTGCTGGTTAGGCTTATTTTTTTTATAAAATGCGGCCTTGATTAGATCGCCATGTCGTATTCAGAAAGTAGAAAAGGTTATACCTCTGATATTGAGATTTTTCAAGGATAATTTTTAACATTATGGTTTTAACTCACATGTTTGCACCCTGATATTCAGTTCTAATTCTTTTTATTTATCCACAACTGTTTGTTCACAGAAATTAGCCAGGTTAATAAGGTGAGATAATCTACTAACAAGTCTGTTTTTTATATTATATTATTTTATATATGTGTTAATATATTGGATGATTTCAAGAGTCTGTCAACATTTTATTTTAATTCGTTTTCACTAATTAATCAGTAAATTAATTCATTACATATTTATTTTTTTCTCTAAAGATCAGATTAATAAAAATATAAAAAAAATTATATATATAAATTACAAGTAATTTTTATCCACAAACTAACACTGCTAATAATAATAGCTCTATTTATATAAATTTTATATTATTTCTATTAGTAAAGCATTTCTATTGAGGTCTGTATTTATGGAAATGACTGGAGTATATTTGAGCTTTATTTATTCTACCAAAATGATCGGAATCAAAGTAATAAAAGTATGGATGTGGATTGGAATGGTTATGATCTTTTTTCAGATAGTTCTTGGTGGGATTACCAGGCTTACAGGTTCCGGGCTATCCATCACTAAATGGGAGATTGTAACAGGGACATTGCCGCCCATGAATCAGGAAGAATGGATTGATGAATTTAATCTGTACAAGGAAACTCCTCAATACAAAAAGATAAATGAGGGTATGTCAATGGAAGAGTTTAAAATGATCTATTTCTGGGAGTTTGTACACAGGCTTTGGGCTAGAAGTATGGGTTTTGTATTTCTGATTCCTTTTTTATTTTTTTTGTTTAAAGGTTGGTTGTCAAAAAGTTTAAAGATCGATTTGTTTGTGGTCTTCATTTTGGCAGGTTTTGTAGGTTTGTTTGGCTGGGTTATGGTCGCCAGTGGTTTGATTGATCGTCCATGGGTGAATGCATATAAACTGTCTGTTCATCTTGGTTTAGCCTTGATTACTATGTCTTATCTCTTATATACCATTCTAAAAAATGCTGACTATAGTGTATTTCCTGTAGTACGAGGTAAGTGGCCTTTTGTCTTGTTTATTCTTGTCAGCATTCAAATTTTATTAGGTGGTATGATGTCTGGTATGAAGGCGGCATTAGTGTATCCAAGTTTCCCAATGATGAATCAATTTTTCATCGATCCTATTATTTTTAATCTTGATTTATGGAGATTAGAGAGTTTCGTGCATTATGACAAATCTTCTTTTTTACCAGCTTTGGTTCAATTTTTACACAGGTCTACAGCCTTGGGGATTATGGTTGTATTTCTATATGCAGCAAAGAATTTTTTTACAAATCTCTGGATAAGAAGTTTAGCTGTTGTTATTTTAGTTCAAATCTTATTAGGGGTTACAACATTGGTTTTGTCTAAAGCAAGAATACCCTTGTTTTGGGGAGTATTGCATCAGGCAATGGGTATCCTATGTTTGCTTTTATGTCTAAAGTGGGTCCTGGATATTAAGCTAAAACATTCTTCCTGAGTTTGGTATTACTTTTGCACTGGATTTATCGGCGGGTTGGGATAACCTTATTTAAACTATTGATTTACAATTAAATATAATGAATTTTTATTCTACAAGAAACATATCATTATCAGTACCGTTTCATACTGCTATATTTAACGGTCCAGCACCTGATGGCGGCTTATTTATGCCTGAGAGGATCCCTCACCTGGCTTCTGATTTTTTCCATACTATTGAATCAAAATCTATTATTGATATTGGATTCGAGATCATTAGGCCTTTTACTTCAATGCCTTCTGATGATTTGCATGGCATTATTGAGCGTTCATTTACATTCAAAGCGCCTTTGGTAGAAATTGGCGATGGGCTTCGTTTTTTGGAGCTTTTTCATGGTCCTACTCTTGCATTTAAAGACTTCGGAGCGCGATTTATGGCTCAGACTATGTCATATTACAGGCATAATCATGATGAAATCAATATTCTTGT
>JBGAVW010000120.1:0-6124 GCA_044227925.1 Saprospiraceae bacterium
TGGATGGAGTTACAGCATTTTCTATGCTTGCTTCAAGTCTTTTTTCTACAATTGGTTTGGAATTTGGATTACAAAATGAAACCAGTAAGCTGAAAAATAAGAGGATTAAAATTTGATTTGACATAATGGTAAAATGTATTAGAATTGAACTGCAAAGGTGAGAGTAGAAATATCTCAACATCATCACCCAAGTAACATACGAAAAAATATTTGCATGCAGACTTGGCATTAGTAGTTAAACTTATATTAAAAAAGCAAAGGTATACTCTTTGGATAATTCTAAACCGGAATATTCAATGGTAGCATGTCCACAGATTATTTACAATCTACAGTATTTCTTGAACAATATTGTTTTTTTGACAAGTCATAATAACTTTTTGATGAGTTCTACGTTAAAGAAATCTTATTGCTAATCAATTATTCACATAATTTTAATGAGATCCGCGTTAATACTTTTTTAGATAAATTAAATTTATACTAAAATACACCATTACTTTGAGTTTTGAACAGGTTTTTCATCGGCATTATTCATCTATATGCAATTATATAACCTCATACATAAATGATAGCCATAAAGCAGAAGATATTGCACAGGAACTATTTATAGACTTGTATAAAAAAAACAATCTGCAGCTTATAGATAACATAGAAGCATATTTACTAAAGGCCGCAAAATACAAAGTGATAGATCATATCAGGTCTAAAAAGAACAGATTTATAATTAGCCATTCGCACCTGGAAGACCAAAGTCTTGAAATTCCAATGGAAAGTGAAAGTAATATGGCTGAGTGCGACATAGAACCGATGTTCATTTATTTTATGTCTCAATTACCTGAAAAAACCAGAGAAACATTTATTTTGAGCAGAGTAGAAAACCTGAGTTATAAAGAAATTGCCCAAAAAAGGAAGTTGTCAATAAAAACAATAGAAAATCAGATGAGTGCTGCATTAAAAGTATTAAAAGCATTGGTAGCCAAGGCCTTATGTTTGTTTTTTTAATCTAAGATTTAATAAAATGCATCGCCAATGGAGATAATGAAAATACATCCTCAATTTAAATTTTGATTTTTTTTGAGCTGCTTAGGGGTAAACGAGTGGCTTTACGACTTATATTAGGTATGAGTGAGGTAAATATTTCATATTATAGGAAACTATTTCTTAAAAAAGTCTTGGGTAGGAGCACCGCATCCGAATCAGAATTGCTGGACAAATACCTGCTTGAACATCCGGAATCCCTCTCTGATTTTATATCATATACCATTGGATTAAAAAATAATATTCATTCTTTTAATTCTGATAGAGCCTGGAACAAGATAATGCCGAATAAAAATGAGGATCAAATTTTTATTCATAGGTTATTTTCCCCTGTTTTAAAAATTGCAGCATCCATACTAGTATTAGTATTTATAGGTATATATATCTATTACACAAAATCTGGTCACAAAAAAATGTATCTCGCAAACAATTCAGTGGGGTATGAACAAATTTTGCTTCCCGATAATAGTAAAATTATTCTGCAAAATAAAAGTACACTCATCGTTTCAACCCATTTTAATGATAAGAAAAGAGAGGTAAAGCTAAATGGACAGGCTTTTTTTGAAATTTCTGAGAATAAAGCGAAACCATTTATCATTACTGCCAATGAATTGGAGATCGAAGTTCTTGGCACAAGCTTTAATGTAAATACGGATTCCTTTAGCACCGAAATATATGTTAAGACTGGATTGGTAGAAGTATCAAATATCAAAAATAACAAAACACTTCTTTCACAGTCTAAAGGAGCTAAATTGATTAAAAATCAATTTGAAGTCTTTGACATCAAAGATGAAAATTACAATGGTTGGTATACCGGGGTATATTCTTTTGAAAATGCAGACTTGGGTACGGTAGTCCAAAATTTAAATTCTTACTACGGTAATAAAATAAAGCTTTTAAATAGTACTAATAAGTGCAGACTCACAGCTAAGTTTGATAGATACACAATTGATCAGGTATTGGAAATTATCAAGCTATCCTGTATGATTAAAATTAATAAAATTAATCAAGTATACCAATTGCAATAAACTAACTATGAAACAAGCCACTTTGCTCATATTATTGTTAACATCCATTCAATATTTAGTCCACGGACAAGATAAGGTTATTCAAAAATATGACCTCAAAAAAACAAATGTTTCTCTTCGCGAAATCTTAGCGGCTCTTCGTAAAGATCATTTGGCCAATATCAGTTTTGACAATTCTTTGAGGGATTTGTCAATAAAAAAAAATATCTCCATCAGGCAAAAATCAATTGCACAGATACTTTTCATTCTTTTAAAGGATACTGATTTAAGTTTTAAGTTGATTGGTGAAAACTATGTAATCTTCCCAAAAGAAGAATTAAAAGAAATTAACAAAATAATCAACAATGGAGAAATAGGGTCTATAATTCCAAAGCAAGATCCTAAAAATTATATTATTTCCGGGTACATTGAAGATGCATCTTCATCTGAAAAATTGATAGCAGCTACTGTCTTTGATAGTATTAGTCAAAAAGGGGTTATTTCTAATACGTATGGCTTTTACTCACTCAGTTTGCCATCCAGAATTGTTAATTTAAAAGCATCATATGTTGGATTTCAACAGGGAGAATTTCAGTTTTTTCTATCTAAAGATACTACTGTTCACTTTTATTTAAATGAGGGTGAATCCTTACAGGAAATTCAGATAATAGAAAGCAGAACAGACAAGTCTCAGAATCGTGTACAAATGAGCCAGGTAGATATACCCGTAAGTCTGATTAAGAAAGCACCGGCTCTCTTAGGCGAGACCGATGTCCTCAAGGTATTGCAATTACTACCAGGGGTAAAAGCCGGTGGTGAGGGTCAGAATGGTCTTTATATCAGGGGAGGTAGCCTGGATCAAAATCTAATTTTACTTGATGGAGTACCGGTATATAATGTTTCTCATTTGGGCGGGTTTTTTTCAGTTTTTAATGGCGATGCCATCCGCAATGTTACACTTACCAAAGGAGGCTTTCCGGCAAGATACGGCGGCAGGCTTTCCTCTGTGATTGAAATTGACATGAAAGAAGGAAATATGAAAGAATTCAATGGCGAAGGTGGGATAGGCCTTATTTCATCTAGGCTTACCTTAGAAGGTCCAGTATGGAAAGATAAGATTTCATTTTTAGTATCCGGTCGCCGTACCTATCTCGACCTCATAGCTGCACCATTTCTTAAAGCCGAAATAAAAAATGGAAATGGTACGCCTGGGTATAAAACTAAAGTAGATCTGGATGCTCACTTTTATGATTTCAATGCAAAGATTAATTATAGAATAAATGATGCACACCGGATTTATTTAAGTGTCTACAACGGCAAGGATATTTTTGGATTAGCTTTAAATAATAAAGCAGATGTTGGAAATGACTATAATAATACGAAAGGAGGGTTTAATTGGGGCAATATTACTTCCGCACTCAGATGGAATTGGCTTATCAATAAAAAACTATTTGCCAATACAGCCATTACTTTTAGCGATTATAAAGTAAACATTGGTGTTTCCGAAGGTCAACAAAAAGCCACTACTATAAATAATAATTCAGCAAGATATATATCAGGTATCAGAGATTGGTCAATAAAGACAGATTTGGATTATATCATCTCCCCTTCATACCGTATCCGTATAGGAATAGGTGAAATATATCATACGTATTCACCCGGAGCAATTCAATTCAAAACGGAATCGATAAATGATAAGTTAGATACTTTACTAGGTAATAGATGCTTTATGGCGCATGAAATCTTTACTTATATGGAAAATGAATTCCAGCTTGGGCGTACCAAAGCGAATATCGGATTGCATGCTTCGGCTTTTATAAATCAAAAAAAATCATATAGCTCATTGCAACCTCGTATTGGAATAAATACAAGATTAAACCCATTAATGTCTTTCAAAGTTTCTTTCGTCACCATGAGGCAATACATCAACCTCCTTACAAATGAACGCGCAGGGCTTCCTACAGATCTATGGGTACCCACGACAAATAGAATAAAACCACAAGAAGCCTGGCAATCTGCGATGGGTGTGACAAGAGAAATAAATCGAGAGTATGAATTTACTATTGAGGCTTATTTTAAAAAAATGAATAACCTTGTCTCGTATACCGACGGAGCGAATCTGTTGAGTTTGGGAGACTGGCAAGATCAGGTAACTCAGGGAAAAGGAACCTCATATGGTACTGAATTATTCCTACAAAAAAAATCAGGTAAGACTAATGGATGGGTTGGATATACTCTTTCGTGGAATAATCGCACATTTAAAGACCTCAATAATGGTCTTACTTATCCTTTTAAATATGATAGCAGACATGATATCGCATTACTAGTAAATCATACATTTTCAAATAGATTTTCACTTTCTGCATCTTGGCAATATAGGACAGGGAATGCTGTTACATTACCAAGTGCCAGTTACCAGGGTATTAATGGAGTTAATCAATTTAATTATTCTACTTATAAAAACTATTGGTTTCTAAATTTTAATGATTATGAAATTATTGATTCCAAAAATAATTACAGAATGGCATCATACCATAGACTTGACCTTAGTCTTGAATGGGCTAAAAAGAAAAAGAATTATAATAGAGCCCGTGTGTTAGGAGCGTATAACGCCTACAGTAGAAATAATCCATTTTATATTGCCATAAGAGATAAATATATTAGAGAAAATAATATAATTAAATATAAAAGAGTCGCTACACAGGTAAGCCTTTTTCCGATAATTCCTTATTTCTCTTACAATTTTAAATTTTAACTAGATTATGAAAATCAATTTCTTATTCTTGATAGTGACTTTTTTATTCGTAAGTTCCTGTGAAGATTATTTCAGCTCAATAATAGATATAGATTTGCCTTCTACTAACCCGAAATTAGTATTGTATTCGTTTATTCAAGAGGGAGAGGATACCATTTATTGCACACTATCTAAAACTCAAAATGTATTTAGAGATTATAGTGCTAATGCTAAGTATTTATTTAATTCTGATACATTTTGGTCGGCTTCAAATAGTTACGGCTATAATATTTTTTATGATAACAATATGGATACTATTTCAAATGCAGAGATAACATTGTATAAAAACAATTTAGTAATTGCTACTTTTCAAAAAGATACCTTTCGTTGTGTTTATAAAGCGATTCTTTCACCAAAAATAAAATTTGAACCGAACATTTCGTTTAAAATAAAAGCCAAGGCACCAGGCTACGAAGCCATTGAATCAAATCAAGTTGTGCCTAAGCCTGTATCTGTTGACTCTATTCATTACTCACCTAACTTGTCTATTATTGATCCCAAAAACCCAGTTACTAATCATATCAGGGATGAATTTGAAATATTTTTTACTGATCCTCCAGAAAAAAATTATTATTCAATCGGTATTTCTGGTAGAAATAGTAATGGAAAAAGAATTGGAACGGGTAGCTTTAGTTATGATTCTAGAAGTAATTATGATATCTTAGAAGATCATAGTTTTAATGCTAATAAAACATCCTGGAAAGTTTATACCCGAGGATTACCTAAATTAAACAATAAAGGATTGGATACTTTAAATATAACAGTGAGTCTCATGACAATAACAGAAGAATCAAAATCATATGCACATTATATTGCAAAATTTTGGAAGGCATTTGATGATCCTTTCTCAGAACCGGTCATTCCATATTCCAATATTATAAATGGTTATGGCCTCTTTGGTATTTCATCTTTGCGGAATAAAACTATCACTATAATTCGGTGAGTCATATTGACCTGTTCCTCTTTTCAATTACTTAGTTAAGCATTTACTTCAAAATATGCAAATCACTTTAATCTTCCTTCATTGAATTTAATTTAAAAAATTATGCCAATCAAATTATTCACCGAAGTTCAATTTTAATCATTTACTTTCTACATCCATCACTGCAAGGCAAACCATATTTACTATTTCACTCACCGAACTTCCTAGTGAAAGTATATGTACCGACTTTTTCAATCCGACCAGAATTGGCCCTATAGAATCCAGATTACCTCCCTCTTTTAGTAATTTGAAAGATATATGTGATGATGCCAAATTGGGGAATATCAGAGTATTTGCAGGACCATC
>JBGAVW010000121.1:0-5310 GCA_044227925.1 Saprospiraceae bacterium
GAAAGCAGAATATATCTTTTCATATTGGTTTTGTTAGCTTGAATATGTTTTTATTCATCCTGGTAAAGTGATAATAAATGTTGTTCCTTCAGTCTCTTTCGTTTCTACCTTTATTTCTCCTCCATGTGCTTTTAAAATATCATAAGCCAATGATAATCCCAAACCTGTTCCCTGTCCTGTTGGTTTTGTAGTAAAGAAGGGTTGAAATATTTTGTCCAATACTTTTTGGGGAATGCCGTTGCCGTTATCTTTTACACTTATTTCAACTTTACTGTTTGCTTTTTTTGTACTTACTGAAACGGTTGGTTCGAATCCATCTCCGAGTTGCTTTTTCTTTTCATCCACAGCATAAAATGCATTGTTGATCAAATTTAAAATTACTCTACCTATATCTTGGGGAATGATACTAATGTTGCCAATGGATGAATCAAAATCTGTTTTCAATTCTGCATTGAATGATTTGTCTTTTGCTCTTAAGCCATGATAAGCTAATCGTAAATATTCATCCGCCAGGGCATTGAAGTCGGTTGGCTCTTTAACGCCTGAACTGCTTCTTGAATGTTGCAACATTCCCTTTACTATTCCATCGGCACGCTTGCCATGGTGGTTTATTTTTTCTTCGTTTCCGATTACATCATCTGCAATAGCTTTTACTTCTTTAAGATTTCCTTTATCTGCTTCTTCCTTTAATTCTTCCAGAAGTTCCTTATTTATATCAGAAAAATTATTCACAAAATTTAAAGGATTTTGAATTTCATGGGCAATGCCTGCGGTGAGTTCACCCAGGCTTGCCATCTTTTCCGATTGGATAAGTTGGGATTGGGCAGATTTTAGTTCTGTAAGTGTGCTTTCTACTTTTTCCTTTTGTTGCTGAAGTAGTTGATTTGCCTTTTGTTTTTGCCGGTTGTTGCGATACAAAATAAAACCAATAACAAGGAGCATCACCAAACCTGCCAACATCGCATAGGTTCTGATTTTAGTTTGCGTTTGAATTTTTTCTTCCTCCAGTTTTTGGAGCCGTATTTGTTCGTCAAATCCAACATTCTGATAGGCAAGCAGGTTTTTCTTTTCTACAGAATTCAGGCTGTCAATTATTGCATGAAATAACTGAAGGTATTTTAACGTACTGTCGTTATTTTTTTTAATGCCATAGGCGTTTGACAGCAACCAGTAAGCGCCTGCAATATTCTGAGGCTGCCCGGTTGATTGAGCCGTTTCCAGCGATTTACTGGCATAGAACAAACTGGAGTCTGTTTTTTTTAAAGTTGCGTATAAGAACGATAATCCACCATAGGTATCTGAAAGATCAGTAAGGTTATTATGCTCTGTATTGGCTTTTACGGCTTTAAAAAAAGCATCGAGGGCCTCTTTAAAATTTTCTTTTCTTAGGTAAACATGACCGATGGAGACTAAACTCGAGCCTTCGTATTTTCTGTTTTCAAATGTCAAATTTCCAATATACTGAAGGGCTCGCTGTTCAAAAAGAAGCGCTGAATCCAATATATTAAGCCCTGAATAAACACCTCCAAGGTTACGATATACAAGCGAAATCAAAAGTGTATCGTGGACAGATTCCGCAAGCCTTAAAACATGAAAGTAATTTGCAATTTGCTTATCTGTATTGCCTGTATTGCCATACAAAGTCCCCAGATCCATTTGAGTATAGCCTAATACATCAAGGCGGTAATTTCGTGGGCTTCGGCCTGTAATTGGTAATACCGACGGGGGAATCCAGGCATTTTCTTCGCTGGCAGGGTCTTCTGCAATTTTCAAAGCCTGTAGTAATGTTTCAAGCGACCCGGGATAATTGCCGAAGAATTTCATTAGCATAAATCCCTTAAGCGCCAGTGGAAATACTTCATTCAGTTTTAATTTGAATTGTCTGGCAAGTGAAATACTTTGATCAAGGTAGAAAAGAGCACTGTCCCGGTTTGTTTCCAGATACAATGCTCCCAGTTGCGAATAAATGTCCATATGGACGGTATCATTGGTAACATTCCTCAACGCCAGGTGCAGGCTGTCTAATTGTTTTTGCTGTTGTTGCCCCTGGACAAAAGCAGGCAATAACAATAGCAGTAATATTTTTACAAATAATTTCATGAAGTTTAATTATGAAACAGGTAATTGAATGATAAACTTTGTCGCTTCCCCTTCTTTCGTTTCTACCTTTATTTCTCCTCCATGTGCTTTTAAAATATCATAAGCCAATGATAATCCCAGTCCCGTCCCCTGCCCCGTAGGTTTGGTAGTAAAGAAAGGTTGGAAGATTTTGTTTTTGATTGAATCAGAGATGCCTGGGCCGTTATCGGAAATACAAATCTCGCAATGACCTGCCTCGCCGGCAGGCAGGGACGCAACGAACTTAGTAGAGACAACCACAAATGGTTTATAATCTTTCTGACTTTCTAATTTCATACTTTCGAATTTTTCTTTACAAGCTTGAAATGCATTATTCACCACATTCAATAACACCCTTCCAATATCCTGTGATACCACATTTACCAATGGAAGTTTGGGATCAAGATCCAATTTATACTCGCAATTAAAAGACTTATGCGCAGTATCCTGTGGATCATTTGCGCGCAGTCCGTGATAAGATAATCTTATAAATTCCTCGCATAGTTTATTTATATCTGTTGGTTCTTTTACACCGGAAGATTTACGACTATGCTCAAGCATTCCTTTTACGATGCTGCTGGCGCGGAGGCCGTGTTGGTTTATTTTTTCGGAATTGGTTTTGATATCCGTAACGAGATCTTTTGCCAGTTGCGTATTGCCAATAGCCAATTCAGAATCAAGTTCATTTGCTAGTTCTTGATTTAATTCTGAAAAATTATTTACAAAATTCAATGGGTTTTGAATTTCATGGGCAATGCCCGCGGTGAGCTCTCCCAGGCTGGCCATTTTTTCGGATTGGATGAGTAGGGCTTGAGTGGATTTTAAATTATCAAGAGTTGTTTCCAATACCTTATTCGCCTTTTGCTTTTGGTGGTTATTTCGGAAAATGATCAATGCAATCATAGCAAGCACGGTCATGCTTATTAAAAGACCGTATGTTCTTATTCTATTTTGACTTTCAATTTTCTCTTTTTCCAATTGCTGAACTTTTAACTGGGCATCAAATCCAATGTTTTCAAATTGTTTTATTTTTTCAATATTATTTATGTTGTCTTTTTCCGTCATAGCTAACCCCTGATAATAAAAGGCACTATCCATGTTGCCTTTTAGTTTATAAAAGGATGCAAGGGAACTATATGATTGCGCCAATAAATCGGGAGCCTGTGAAATTGTCAACCCTTTTTTTACATACCAGATGGCTGAATCCGACTCTCCCATCAGACTTAAAGTATTGCCTATACCTATACATCCCAAAGCCAATGCATAGCCATTATTTTGTTGCGTGCCTTCCAGGATGGCTTTTGCATAGTGTTCTTTAGCCAATGGATAATTTCCTTTTTGTAAATAGATCGCTCCCAGGTAAGAATAAATATTTCCATTGTATTTGTAAAAACCAGAAGATTCAGTATACGCTAACGCTTTTTTCTGAAAAGATAAAGCAGAATCCAATTGATTTATTCTTATAAATATCAAGCCTATGTTCATGTTGATATTGCCCAGGTTTGCCGGGTCAGCCACTTGCTCTGCTATTTTTAGTGCTTTAAATGAATTAGCTAATTCTTCTTTAAGATTTCCGGTATAACCATAAAGACGACCTATATCTAGGTGACAGGAAGCTAATACGACCAACCGGGCCAATCCGGGATCACCTGCTTTTGAAAATCGATATACTTGCCAGATATTTTCTTCTGTTTTTTTGTCTTCGGCTATATTAATTGCGGTTAGAAAAAAATTGAGCGACTGGGCATAGTCTTTTTTATATGATAATATATAGCCAATGTTGTCAAGGGCATCCGCTTCCCATAGTTTTAATTTTAATTTGGCAGCCAAAGCTGCTTGCTTCTGAAGGAAATAATGTGAGCTGTCGAGGTTTAGTTCCATATAATAATATCCCAAGCTCCTTGCCAGGCCCATCCGGATGGTATCGTTGATTGGATTATTCCAAGAGAGCAACAGGCTGTCGCCTTGTTCTTTTTGCCATACTTCCCAATATGGATTTTGTTGAGCAATAGATAAAAAAGGCACCAATAAAAAAAGTTTTATTATGAGTAAACTTTTCATTTTCCCGTCTATTAGGCAATTGAATACAAAATTCAGTCCCTCCGTTTTTTTTGTTTTTATTTTTGGCATTGCTCTATGGTCTTTCAATATTTTGTAATTTATCGAGACACCACACCTGTTAATTGTCAGGTATGATTTAAGGTAAAGAAGGATTGAAATAGTTTTTCTTGCTGGTGTCAGGGATAAAAAGATCATCGTACACATTTATTTTTTCTGAAGATCGATGACCAAGGGGGTATAGAAAGTTAAACCTAAAACCAGGGAAAATGGAAGTAATTTTTTCATTCTGTCTTAATTGGTTGGTATGGTAATGATTAATTCTGTTCCTTCTTTTTCTACCGTTTTTACTCTTATCTCTCCACCATGCGCTTTCACAATATCATATGCCAGGCTCAATCCCAATCCAGTCCCTTGTCCAGTCGGCTTAGTTGTAAAAAAAGGTTGGAAAATTTTGTCTTTGATGTGTGGGGGGATACCGGGGCCGTTGTCGGAAATAATTATCTCGCATCCTGAAGCTTCGGTCTTCCCCGTAGATTTAGCCTCATGGGTATGCATAGACGCAGAGAATTTGGTGGAAAGAATGACTAACGGCTTGTAGCTTTCCTTACTTCCTAACTTTACGTTTTCTGACTTCTCACTACACGCTTGAAAAGCATTATTCACCACATTCAGTATCACTCTACCAATATCCTGTGAAACCACATTTACCAATGGCATATTAGGATCGAGCTCTAATTTATAATCACAATTAAATCCTGCCTGTCCGGTAGGCAGGTCTTTATTCTTTGCACGAAGCCCATGGTATGAAAATCTTACAAACTCATCACACAGTTTATTGATATCAGTTGGCTCTTTTGCTCCAGTAGATTTACGACTGTGTTCGAGCATGCCTTTTACTATTGATTCTGCCCGTTTACCGTGGTGGTTTATCTTTTCGGAATTTTCTTTTATATCACTTGCTATGATTTTTACTTCTTCAATATTCCCTTTATTTATTTCTTCATTTAATTCATTGACTAATTCATTATTTAGTTCAGAAAAGTTATTCACAAAATTCAATGGGTTTTGTATCTCATGGGCGATACCGGCGGTAAGCTCACCCAGCGAAGCCATCTTTTCGCTTTGTATCAA
>JBGAVW010000122.1:0-4917 GCA_044227925.1 Saprospiraceae bacterium
ATCCCGCCTGGGGAGCTTTATTTATGGCTTTTAGTGACCTGGTAGTGGTAGGTAATTCATTGAGAATCAATTATAAAAATAACTAATCTATAATCTTAGTATCTTTTCGCTTATATGATAATTTGGATCATTTTTGGATTAATATTGGTATCCTTGTTGGCTATAGATCTTGGTGTACTCAATAAAGACCGGACACTCAGCACACAGGAAGCGGTGAGGAATAGTATTATTTGGGTTTCAATTGGTTTGCTTTTTAGCATTTTTGTTTATTTTGCTTACAACAGGCATTGGTTTGGCATAGGCTTGGAAATTGGAAAATCCATCTCGGGTACTACTGCCATGGTGCAGTATCTCTCCGGTTATTTAGTTGAGCTTTCACTTAGCGTAGATAATCTATTCGTTTTTGCTTTAATATTTAAATATTTTACGGTACCGCTGGCTTCTCAGCACAGGGTTTTATTCTGGGGTATAGTAATTGCATTGATTCTGAGGGGGCTGATGATTTTTGGAGGAGTAGCACTGGTACATCGATTCCATTGGATTGAATATGTGTTTGCCGTTATTATAATTTATTCTGCATATAGAATGTGGAGAAGTGGTGATGAAGATATGGATATTGAGGCTATGCCTTTAGTAAAGCTGCTTCGAAAAGTAATGCGGGTAGTGCCCTATTTTAAAGGGGACCGCTTTTTTGTGAAAGAAGCCAATCATTGGCATGCCACTCCTTTATTCGTGACCTTCCTGGTGGTAAATATAGCCGATGTTATTTTCGCATTCGACTCGATTCCTGCTATTTTTGCAATCACTCATGATGAATTTATAATATTCACAAGCAATATATTTGCCATTTTGGGACTAAGAAGTCTATACTTTCTGCTCATAGGTATGATGGACAAATTTACACACCTCAAAACTTCATTGATCGTGATACTCCTTTTTATTGGCGTAAAAATGTTAATTAATGACTTTTATACTATCCCAAGTGTTTTTGCTTTACTTATAATTCTTCTTATACTGGGAGCCGGGATCTATACTTCTTTGCGCACAAGCTCAAAATCCATCAATCATTGATACTTAGAAAAACTCAACGGTTTCATCATTTTTGATTCTACCTTTTCTACAATTTTCCCGTTTTTTTCAGATGCATCCCGCACTTTAATCCACTCAGGATCTAATCTAAAACTGTCGAATGATTTTTTTGCAGCATCCTGGCTATCGTGAGCGAGCAGGTATATTAATTTAGGCTGACTTCCATCTTTTTCGATCGACTTCCAATAAGCAATATTGGTCATGCCATGTTTTTTAAATAATTTGAGAGTATGATCCCTGAAACGGCTTTCTAAAGCAGGTAATCTATCAGGTAAACAATAATAAGTACGTAATTCAAATGTCCGCATTGGGTTTTTTACCGATTTTTTAATTTTAGGTGTGAAATCTTCAGGCGATAGGAAAATACTCTCTATGGAGGCAATTATTTTCCCATTTAATTCTGACGCGGTCCGTACTTTTTCCCATTCTGGATCCGCAATAAAATTTTTCCACGATTTTTCTCTGCTTTCTTTATCGGGATAGGATAAGATATAATAAAGATCGGTATTGTCTTCTGCCGTCGGAACCCAATACCCAATGTTTTTCATGCCATGTTTTTCAAACAGTTTCGTGGTATGATTTTGAAATCGAGCTATCAAGTCATTTAATTTACCAGGATTACAATGATAAATTCTTAGCTCATAATAATTGGGATCGGCCTTTTCAGGTTTGAAATTCATATTATTCATAAAACCGATGATGGATAAAATAAAAAGAGTCATAATTGGTAAATTTTGACGAAGATAAGATTTAGTTACAGTAATTTAGCTCAGTAATATTTATTCAATTAATCAAGCTTGTACATCAATCTAAATTTGTAAATTTGCGGCTCAAAGCCGGTAGTTTACTGATGACTTTTACGATCAAGCTCAAACAATTTGAAGGTCCGTTTGACCTGCTTTTATTCTTTATTGAAAGGGACGAGCTGGATATTTACGACATACCTATTGCCAAGATTACCAACGATTTCCTTGATTACATACACCAGATGGAGC
Source organism: Saprospiraceae bacterium (assembly GCA_044227925.1). Classification (GTDB taxonomy): domain Bacteria; phylum Bacteroidota; class Bacteroidia; order Chitinophagales; family Saprospiraceae; genus JADJLQ01. Next base: position 2,085 of record JBGAVW010000122.1, read on the forward strand.
AGCTCAATCTGGATGTGGCTAGTGAATTTATCTTGGTAGCGGCTACACTCATGCGCATCAAGGCTAAAATGCTCTTGCCCAGAAAGGAGCTGGATGAAACCGGGCAAGAAATAGATCCCAGACAGGAATTAGTACAGAGGTTACTTGAATATAAAAAGTACAAAAGTGTGATGGAAGAGTTCGAGGCCCTGGAAACCCGGAGAATGTCTCAGGTTTCAAGAGGAAACATCGAACCGGAATTAAAAAAGTTTGCAGAAAAAGCATTTATAGAGGCTGAATGGGAATCTGTAACCTTATTTAAATTGATGAAGGCATTTGAGCGTATGCTGTCTCAGTTTGAAGAAAGGAAGCAGGTACATAAAGTGTATAATTTTGTATACACTATTCTTGATCAGCAGGAATATATATTGGAGTCAATAGCAAATAAGCCGGAATTGAGATTTGAAGAGGTTTTTGGCCCATGTGAAAACCGGATTCACGCCATCATTACATTCCTTGCTATGCTGGAATTATTAAATCAACAAAAACTTACTATCGTAATAGGCGAGGGGATAAATAATTTCTTCCTCAAAGCACCTCAGGATGTTCAATCCAATCTTGCTGAACCTGCTACTGAAGCCTGATTTTTTCTCTATCTTTAAACATGATTCAATACAATCCCAAAGATTGGTTCACGTTCATATTCCGTTTTCATAAAGCGGATACATTCAGGAGTTTGCTTCCTATGCTCATAGGAATGTCGATCTATACGGCTCTGGTGGTTTGGATAGAAATTCGATTTGATTTTATTGGTAACTCGCATTTGAAAAATTTTAATCAAATGCACACTCTTTTAGGTTTTGCAATTTCTATGTTGTTGGTGTTTCGTACAAATACGGCTTATGAAAGATGGTGGGAAGCAAGGAAGCTATGGGGAAACCTGGTAAATGCCAGTCGCAATCTTGCTATAAAACTAAATGTATATTTGGCACTATCCGAAACTGAAATTAGGAATTCGATCGCTGTAAATATCGGGGCATTTGCACATGCATTGCACTTACGCCTACGAAACGAAAACATAACCGCCGAATTAGCAGAAAAAATCAGTATGGATATCAACGGTAACACCGTTCACATTCCATCCATCATTGCCGGTCAGTTGATTGGCAACCTAAATAATGCCTATATGTCCGGACTGCTTTCCAATGAGCAATTTTTAAGTTGTAATACCGAAACTGTCGTCTTTATGGATGTTTGCGGTGCTTGTGAAAGGATCAAAAACACGCCAATTCCCTTTTCTTATAGTGTATTCATAAAAAAAATTGTTTTTTTTTACACCATGACTTTGCCTTTTGGCTTTGCATTCAGTCTTGGCTATGTTTCTATACCGGTCACGGTATTTATTTTTTATGTCCTGGCAAGCCTTGAAATCATAGCCGAGGAAATCGAAGACCCATTTAGTGGCGATGAAAACGACTTGCCTACCAAGAGATTAGCAGAAAATATAGACTTGCAATGCTCCGAAATTCTTTACCCTGAAAACGGCAACCTGAAGCCTGTGGCCAAGTCCTAGATTCGTCAATTATCTACCTTAATTCCAGGCTGACGAAGATCAGCAATATTCCTTTTTATTGTCATCGGGCTCATAAAATGCCAGTTTCATATTTGTGATGTATTAAAACATAAACATCATGAAAAGAGTAAAAAAGATCCTTTGCCCAGTCGATTTTTCCGAAATTTCAGACGAGGCTCTTGAGATTGCTATTCAAATGGCCGAGAAATTTGGATCCACCTTTAGCATACTTTATGTGTTACCCAGGCCAGCTTATTATGATTGGACTCTGACCGGTATGTCGAATATAGTGCTTGATGATTATTTTGAAAAATCCAAGAAAGAAGCTGAAACTAAGATCAAAAATCTGAAACAAATCATAGAGACAGACCATCCTTTTCTGGAGGTAGACTATGAAATATCAGATAAAATGGATACTGCGCAGGCCATCATAGACAAAGCAAAAGCTTCCAAAGCTGATTTAGTCGTGTTGGGATCACACGGCCGTCGCGGAATGAATAGAATCCTTTTAGGAAGTGTGGCAGAATCTGTCCTCAGGCATGCCGGTTGTGCCGTGATGATATATAAGAGCAAAAATTTTAAAACTAAATAGGTCATTCCTCGCCGCATCAAAGTATGAAAGTGATCATTTTATTACTAGCCGTAAGTCTGGTTGTATCTGTCTGTTTTTTGATATTATATATCCAAAGTACCAAATCCGGACAGTTTGATGACACTTTTTCTCCCGGTCAGAGGATATTTTATGAAGATCAATCAACTCAAAAAAAAATAAAATAATACGTAAATTATGATAGAAAAATTTTTCTACGACAATAAGATTGTAAAATGGTTTGGCCTGGCCTCCATTTTCTGGGGTATCATTGGTATGCTGGTGGGAGTCATTATTGCATTTCAATTAGCATATCCTGCACTTAATTTTGGTATCCCGTATACTTCCTTTGGCAGGTTACGACCCATTCATACGAATGCGGTCATCTTCGCTTTTGTGGGTAATGCAGTGTTTAGTGGGGCTTATTTTATATTGCAGCGGGTACTCAAGGCCCGTTTATTTAGTGATGTATTAAGTAAAATCCATTTTTGGGGCTGGCAGTTAATTATACTATTAGGGGCCACCACTTTATTGTTGGGATATACCACAGGCAAAGAATATGCAGAATTGGAATGGCCACTCGACATCATGATCGCTTTAATCTGGGTAGTATTTGGTATTAATATGATTGGTACCATACTCAAAAGGAGGGAAAGGCATTTGTATGTTTCGGTTTGGTTTTTTATTGGTAC
>JBGAVW010000123.1:0-4503 GCA_044227925.1 Saprospiraceae bacterium
AGCGCCTTTGGTAGAAATTGGGGATGGACTTCGTTTTTTAGAGCTTTTTCATGGTCCTACTCTTGCATTTAAAGATTTCGGAGCGCGATTTATGGCTCAGACTATGTCATATTACAGGCATAATCATGATGAAATCAATATTCTTGTAGCCACCAGTGGAGATACTGGTGGAGCAGTAGCCAGTGCTTTTAGTGGATTGAATGGATTTAAAGTTTTTATTTTATTTCCAAAAGGAAAAGTAAGCCCTATTCAACAAAAACAATTGACTACATGGGATGAAAATATAAAGGCAATTGAAGTAGAGGGAAGTTTTGATGATTGTCAACGCCTGGTGAAAACAGCATTTGCAGATAAAGAGCTTAGGGCAAAAAAGACATTCGGATCTGCTAACTCTATAAACATTGCCAGATTATTACCACAAATGGTCTATTATTTCGAAGCTTATCGTCAATCTGATAATAAATCTAATCTACAGCTTATCGTCCCTTCTGGAAATTTTGGGAATTTAACTGCTGGGTTGATTGCTAAGAAAATGGGTTTACCAATTTCAAAATTTATTGCTGCTACAAACACCAATGATATTGTACCAGATTATTTAAAAACGGGTGAATATCACCCCAGAGTTTCACGTGAAACACTATCAAACGCAATGGATGTAGGCGACCCCAGCAATTTTGCGCGAATTAAAGCACTTTACAATGACAGTGATGACAGTTTCACGTGGAACAAAATCAAGACAGATATATTACCCCACGTTGTATCTGATGAAACAACATTGGAAAATATACAAAAAGTCTGGTTTGAATATGGATATCTGATGGATCCACATACTGCAGTTGCCTACGATGCAACAAAACAGTATCCCGGTAATAATGTGATTGTAAGCACTGCGCATTGGGCTAAGTTTTTAGATACCATCAAAAGAGCAAATGGCGAAGACATCCCGGAAATACCCGGGTCCCTCTCCTCCTTAATCAATAAAGAAGAAAACTTTTTAACGATAGCGCCAAGGTTTGATTTGTTTAAACAAATTATTTTCTAGCTTAGTGAAATGACTTGGCATAAGGTACATCCATTAATAAAGTCAAAGATATGGCCTCACTTTAGGCTAATAAATCAACCATACTAACTTTAAAGCATCTATTTATTCACAGAGTTTCAATATTTTTTATACTCTGGATCATTATACTCTGGTGTTTAGGAGAAATAGTGAACATAGCCTGAATATTACCTAGGACAAGGGAATACCTGGCAAATTAAATAGAGTCTACCTATAATTGATTGGGTTAAAGGTCATTCAAATGCGTAGATCAGAAAATACAGCCCTCCTGACCAGTTCGGGAAGGCTAAGACCTTTTTCATGCTGCAACCCGATATCAATTTGAAAACCAAATAGTAAAATCACGTTCAAGCAAATGAAGCTAACCTGGTGATCCCGTGAGCGAGGTAAACTCGCCATCAAGAGTTTTTCCTCTTGGAATGTTACGAAGGGCAACTGAAGAGGTCGGTTCCCGGAGGAATTCCTGCCTGACTTTTAGCATTTATTTAAATGTAATGGGCAGACAGGCTTTATTTTCTAACGATCCCGAACCTTTTGGATTTGATTCTTTCATAAAAACACAACCCAAATTAAATACAATTTTTAGCACAGGTGATTTAAAGAGCTTAAATCAAAAAAATGACTAAAGATTCATGTAAAAGTAGCTAAATAAGTCACTGCTTCGCGGAGGATTTGGCACATCGTTTTGTAACAAAATGAAATAAAATTAGTGCGGTAAAAATCACCATCGCAAACCGAACATAGAAATTGGTTACCTTTTTTGGCTGCCATACATATTCCATAGGTTAAAGTGAATGAACGAGACGCAGTAAAAGGAAAATAAAAAACTATACTTTCATTGTAATCCCTTAGATAATAAGGAATTAATAAATAACAAATTCCATCAATAATTAAGAGTAATATGTTATATGTAAAAACTAAAACTTTAAAACATATTATTTCAATTTATATATATTGAAATTGTTTATAAATACAGAATAAAATTCTAAATGTTAAATTAATTTTGCTCTATATTACATCAATTACTATGTATAAAAATGCTATAATTCAATTTGTTACGATTTTATCTATTTTATATATTAAATTATTTTCAATCTGGATATTTATATATATTGTTGTTATTCAATAATTTACATATTTTTTTTATATAAACTATAAATAAAATAAAATATTTTTAATAAAAATTGGCACAATTATTTGGTTTATATACTATGCTTTACTAGATTTACCATGTATTTCTATTTCTCATCCCTAGAAAGAACAGGAAAACAGCGCTTAAATTTTTGATTATGAAGAACCATTTTTATTCTCTCTCTCTTTTCGTAGTTTGGATACTCGCAAAGCTTTTAGGTCTATTTGATGATAAAAGCAACACAAACAAATTCGATGCATTTAATTCAAATAGAGAGATCCCTCAAAACATTCAAATTGCTAGTTCGACAAATAACAGTTTTGCGGCTTGTGGAGTGACAACAACTGTAAATGGTGTTTATTTATATTGCAATTCTGGAACAGGTTCAAATTATAATACTCATACAACTGGTTATTATGTAGGATTTACTGTAGTCAGTAAAGGCGGAAGCACTATAAGACAAATTAAAGATTTGGGAGGAGCAAATCCGACAAATAGGGGAAAAAGAGTAGATGTAACAGGTACAAATGAACCAACAACTATTACAAGTGTGCCTTTAAATATTGCCGGCACAGGTTCTGATACCTTAGAACAGTGGATTTTTGGTCCTTATACAAATGGCTCATCTTTTAATATCGCAATTATCGATACTATTGGCATGTGCGATACAATTTTTGTTGCATCAGGCACATATCATTGTGCAGATGGAAACCCATATGCAGATGCTATGGCTTGCACTGATAATTCAGTGCCACTTTATTTTTTCGACTTTTCTTCTACTTCTTTCACGGTTCCAAACGCTAAAGAAGGAGAAGTATTTTTATTTATGCCCAGAGACAGGGAGGCCACCTGTTGTGATTTAGATCCGGGAGGTCAACCTAATTGTTTTGAATTTATAATTAAACTCGGGCCAAATGATGTCGGGCTAAAAGTATCATCCATCGGGTCTGGGTCACCAGGAGGTGAATTGTATGGAGCTCCCTTTGCTGGATTTTCTTGCAATGGTTCCAGAGCTGCTACCTGGCCTAAATTTGTGAGTAATAATGCATCCACACAGACCCTTTGTTTTACTGAAGCTAAGGAATGGATTGTTTTAACTTGTAAATCCGGAGGCAATTCAACAGCAGCTTCGGTAGATGCAATCACCGCACCGGTGATAGATGATACACTTACTATAGAACCTTGTAATGTTTCAATCACAGTTCAAAATTCAACAGATCCCAAATGGAGCTCTATTAATGACCCATTGCTTCAAAACATAATCGCATATACTGGCACAGACTCATCCACCATCGAATTTTTATATAACGAAGCAGCGTTTGGTCCGGTAACCAATTGCGCCGGTGATACTTTTTATTATATAGTTAGCACCAAACCAGCAGATACAACCTGTGTAGGAAACATAGTAATAAATGATACGGCAAGTGTAATAGTTTACCCGACATTTACGGTAGATCTTTCCCAACAGTGTGTTCAGACAAAAGATAGTATTATTATTTATGCAGATACAAATTCATTAGCTACAGCGTGCCCTTATAATTATGAGTGGAAAAATATTACCACCAATACAGTCCTTTCATTTACCGCAGACTCAATAAAGGTGCCTGCTGTAAATGGTATCCAATATTCCGTTAAGGTTACAAGGTCTGACTTGGGCTCATCAATCAATAGCTGTAGTTTGGTGGCAGATACAATTACTCTATTAGCTTCGGCAACCATCAATTGTACCTTGGTTCCCGGACCTACTTTAATTCAGTGTATCACCGATACCACAGCAAGGGATACTAATCTGGTTACATTCGATGGGTGCTTTTCGATCAAACCATTAGTCTTTGTCGTTCACAACAATCTGGGTGGCAAAGGATGTATCGGAGATACCATGAAAATCCAACGGCTTTATATCTCTGATAATGATAGAAACCTGGCTACTACTACAGACAGAGATACCTGTGAACAATTATTTTGCATTGTTGATTCTACAGCTCCAGCCTTCCAGACATTCCCAAATGATACAACAATCCAATGTACAGCAGATACTTCTGCTGCTGCTTTAGGTATTGCGACAGGAGAAGATGACAATTGCACAGGAGCCATAACTGTAACACGACGAGATTCTATAGTACCAGGGATTTGCCCTGCAAAAGATACCATATTACGAGTATGGAAAGTAGCGGATAGCTGCGGCAACTTTACAGAACAAATACAAAAAATTACCAGGGTCGATACGGTTGCTCCTGTATTTACATTCTGCCCAAAGGATACTTTTATTGACTGCGGTACGGATACTTCAATTATTGCTTTAGGCAATGCA
>JBGAVW010000124.1:0-4318 GCA_044227925.1 Saprospiraceae bacterium
ATGGAGAAATGAGAATGGAGAATTGAGAATGGAGAATTGAGAATGGGGAATGGAGAATGGGGAATGGGGAATGGGGAATGGAGAATTGAAAATTGAGAATGGAGAATTGAAAATGGGGAATTGAAAATGGAGAATGGAGAATGGAGAATGGAGAATGGGGAATGGAGAATGGGGAATGGAGAATGGAGAATTGGATATGGAGAATTGAAAATTGAAAATGGAGAATGGAGGAATGGGGAATGGAGAATGGGGAATGGAGAATTAAAAATGGAGGATTAATTTATGAAGGAAAATATTATTAAAGATAAATCGTTCTCCTTTGCGATCCTGATCATCCAATTAAACAATGAATTAGTTAAGAGGAAGGAATATGTTTTATCAAAGCAATTAATTCGAAGTGGAACTGCTATAGGTGCATTAATTAGAGAAAGCGAACATGCTCAAAGTAAAGCTGATTTTATTAATAAATTGTCGATTGCATTAAAAGAAGCAAATGAAACTCTATATTGGTTAGAATTACTGGTTAAAACAGATTTTATTTTAGAAAAAGACTTTCTTGAGCTAAGTAATAAAAATGAAGAGTTGATCAAATTATTGGTTAGCATCATCAAAACATCAAAATCCAGGAGGTGAAATTTTTCATTATCAATTATCCATTTTTCATTATCAATTAAAAACTTAAACTAGTTGGTGACCCACATTATCCATTTTTCATTATCAATTATCAATTATTAATAATAAATGTGTAGAATAGCCGGTTTCATCTCGCCACAATTAAACCAGGCTGATGCCGTTTGCATGCGAGACTCCATGCACCGCGGTGGTCCCGATGACACCGGATTATATCATGACTCTACAAACCATGTATGGCTAACACACCGCCGACTTTCCATCATCGACCTATCATATGCAGGTCATCAACCCATGTCGATACTAGATGGTAAAATTCATATCGTGTACAATGGAGAGATCTACAATTATAAAGAACTCAAATCCGAATTGAAAGCACTTGGCAGATCATTTCATACTCAGTCGGATACAGAAGTAATATTGCAATCTTATTTGCAGTGGGATACGGATTGTTTTGATCGGTTTAATGGTATGTTTGCCCTGGCATTGTATGATATCACTAAAAACGAACTCATTCTTGCGCGCGATCATGCCGGTATAAAACCATTGTATTATTCAGTTCAGGGTGAATCGATTTATTTTGCATCAGAGGTAAAAGCATTCAACGCACTAAAACCAGGGTGGAAAGAACGCATTGATTGGAGAATATATTTTCTTGCCTTCGGCCATTTACCGGAGCCCATCACTACGTTAGAAGGCGTACAACATTTGGCAAAAGGATCATACCTGCGATATGATTTAAATGAAAAAAAATATTCCATTACTAAATATCACAAACCAACGCATCAATATTCAAAAAGTTCTTTACAAGATTTGTTAGTACAGGTGCGTGAGACCTTAGATCAGGCAGTGCAAAGACATTTGATATCCGATGCACCCATAGGCTTGTTTTTAAGTGGAGGTATTGATTCCAGTTTGCTTACTTTATTAGCAAAAAAATATTGCGGCGACCAGCTTAAAACATTGTCTATTTATTTTGACAGCGAAAAGTATTCCGAAAAAAAATACCAGGATATCATCATTAAAAAATCCGGTGCTCAACATCAATCCTTCCTGGTTACCAAAGAAGAGTTTGACAAAAATTTACCGGATGCTCTTGCTGCCATGGACCAGCCTACCACCGACGGTATCAATTCATACTTTATATCAAAATACGCGCATGAGTACGGCCTCAAAGCAGTGCTCTCCGGCATTGGTGCTGATGAATTATTTGGTGGGTATCCATCCATAAAAATGTCAGGCTGGAAAAATGCGTTTCAAAAACTGCCCTCTTTTGCTCTGACCGCTGCAGCCAATGCTGCTCCTGATAAATTTAAAAAGATTACCTACCTCTCGCATCCCTCCAGCACAAATGATTATTTATTCTACCGGGGCTTGCATACCACCTCGTCGATTGCACAGATCCTGGATATAGAGGAATCAGAAGTGAAATCAACTTTATTATCATTGCCTGCACTTGCCTGGAATGGAGAAGATAGAAAAGAAAAAGCGGCTTCCATTGAATACGACATGTATATGCAAAATCAGCTTTTACGGGATTCAGATTTTATGTCGATGTGGCATGCACTGGAAATTCGCGTACCATTCCTGGATAAAGACCTGGTGTCGTTGGTACATAGCATTCCTTCGGCATTTCGTTTTAGCGATGTCAAACCCAAATACATGCTCACGGAAGCATTCAAAGATATATTGCCGGTAGAAATATGGAATAGGCCCAAGCAGGGTTTTACATTTCCTTTTGCAGTGTGGATGAAGGAAAATGAATTGGCAAAACCTAGAGATGAAGTTGAAAATAAATACTTTACGCACTTCGAAAATGGACGACTTTCCTGGGCTAAGTATTGGGTAGTGAAATTATGTGGACAGGAAATTAAAATTCCTTAAAGTTTGAGAATGGATTTTAGATTTTCAATGCATTCTTTGGAACAAATGAAATTAAGAAGTATATCTAATTCAACAGTAATTGAAGTATTAGAATTTCCAGATTCAATACTGTACGAATCAAGCACTGAAAAAGTATTTCAAAAATTAATTATATTTGAAAATCAAAAGAAATATTTAGTAAGAGTTATTGTGAATCCTGAAGCTAAGCCAAATTTAATTCTGACAGTTTATAAAACTTCCAAAATAAGTAAATATCTATGAAAGTAAGATACGATAGGGAAACGGATATACTTTATATAAAGCTATCAGACAGCATAGTTATTGAATCTGATGAATCAAAAAAAGGTATCATTTTAGATTTTTCAGAAGATAACCAACTAGTTGGGATAGAAATCTTAAATGCTTCTAAAACCAGTATTCAACCTTCAAAAGTTGAATATGAAGTAATGAGTTAAATTCGCAATCCATTCCGAGGCCATAATGATGTAAATGAAATTTATAGCCAAAAGAATAATCAAGGAATATTCTAAAGGTGATGAAAAATAATTAAAATCTTATGAACAGAAAGAATTTCAAAAAAAATGTAGAGAAACTGTTTTCTAAGCTATCACTTTTAGCTACATCGATGAGAATTTGAATGTAGTGTACGCACCTGCTTTGGATTTATTTGGTTATGGCTACGACGAAAAGGAAGCAAAAGAAAGTTTAGAAATTAATTTAGCAGAATATATAGATTTTACTCAAAGAAACAATAGCCTGGAAAAGGATATTAAGAAATACGGTTGGTCTATAGACAAGAAGAATAATAAAATAATCAGCCCTGAAAAAACTTCTTTATTAAATAAAATGAAAATTTGAAGGAAGTCATTGATAGAAAAGTATTCAAGAAATTCTATTTAAATGTTCCTTTTCCTTCACTAGCTTAATGAGCACAAAGAATCTAAATACTATTTCTATCAGCTTATTTACAACATTTTTGTTGAATACAGGTTGCCGTATAGCAAGATCAAATGGTGGCCATGAATTATATAAAACACCTTGCGCTCATTGCGTCCTTTGCGCGACTGATCAATCTTTAATCAATGTATACCTTAATCTCTTTGGCTTCTTTGCGTCTCTGTGAAAAATGTATTCCTCTGCGTCGTTGCGCCGCTGCGAGACCCTCACCCCCGATCTCTGCAAAATGATTACCGTCACCCAATATTACCGCCGCCCACTACCTATGGGCCATTTTAGTATAGAATCTTATTTTAATACCATTGCTGCATCGGCGCCTGCTGATATTAAAATCAAAAAAGTGATAGCACCTGCCTACAGTCGCGGTCTTTTTGCGCGTTTGTGGATTGCCATCCATGCCATGGTTCATCAGTCCCAGGTAAATCACATCACAGGAGATATACATTTCATTGCACCATTTCTCAGCAGATCCAGGACTATACTAACTATTCATGATTGTGGTCAACTTAAAATTAAAAAAGGACTGGCATTTCATGTTTTAAAATTCTTTTGGTTTACCTTACCCTGTAAATGGGTGAATAAAATAACGGTTAATTCTGAATACACCAAACAAGACCTGTTGTCCTATATAGATATCTCACCAGATAAGATTACCGTGATACCCATATTTGTATCCGATATTTATCAGCGACAGGATAAACCATTTAACCAGGAAAAGCCCACGATAGTACAAATTGGTACAGCACATAATAAAAATATAAATAGAACGCTGGATGCTTTACAAGATATCCATTGCCATTTGATCATTTTGGGCAGATTGGCTGAAGATCAAAAACAAAAATTAATT
>JBGAVW010000125.1:0-4114 GCA_044227925.1 Saprospiraceae bacterium
AAGCAATACTTATATCTGTATCTACAATAAGCTCAATAAAAACAAATTCATCGTTTAAATCTGTAATAATTGAAGAAACTATTTTGGTGTTTTTAAAATCAATAAATTCATATTCCATTTCTTCTATCCACGGGTCATTCCTAATTTGATCCACTAAATTATATGTGACTGTATCGTATAAATGATTATTCAGTTCCCTATCAATTTCATCTTCAACCTTTAAAGATTCCGACTTAATAAATTCAAGTTTTAATTTATTTTGTTCAAGCCTTTCTGATATTGCGGCCAAATAAACTGACAAATCATTGATCATATTGATACCATTTAAGTTAGAATTATATTGTAATAAATCATTATCAGTTGATAAAACATTTACTTGTACATTATTTTGAATAACCCACTTTTCAATTACATTTAAAGTAAAGGCATCTGGAAATTCGCTTTTCTTTTGTCCCTCGCCGAATGGTTTTTCAAGATTGAAATACTGTTCGAATACCTCATTAATTGAAGCATTTTCTATCGGAAGAATTTCAATTTTGGAATTGTTTATGAATTCATCAACCTTATTCTTAAGGAGCTTATAATTTGATTCAATATTAATTTTTGGAACAGAATATAAATTATTATATTCTTCAATATTTTTTAAAATTTTCCCTTCAGCGTTTAATAGTTTTAAAGCTTTGTCAAAGTGGCTTTTTGTTGATGTCAGGTTTTTTCTAATCCGACTTAATATTTCTCTATATGTTATGTTGGTAATTTTAATGTTTACCTCACCTTTATTACCTAATTCTCCTAATTTTTTCAAATTGTGGCCCATCAAAAAGTTATATTTTTCGAAAACACTCGTATCTAAGAATAAAATTTTATTAAACTTATCCATATGATTCAAATCAGTTGAATTGAAAATAATTATATTTTAAATGTAAATCTATTTTAATTTTAAAAGTAATGTTTTATCCATCTATTTATAAATTCTCCAAATACCCTCAACATCTTCTTAACATCCCTCCTTCTGGAGTCATATAAATGGTCACCTTCTGTCACATTACAAAACCCTATAAATTAACCAATTTATGACATTTTTTTTATTTATCCTACATTATTATGTTAGTCATGCTCGAGCATAAAATTACCTATTCTTTATCAAATCAAATAATCCTTCATTAACATAATAATTCCCAACACCCAATTTTTCTTTTCGCAGCATATTATCTTCAGCCAATTTATTTAAATAATTAGCAGCAGTCAATCTGGATACTCCCAGGTCATGTACTACAAACTCTATCTTGGTATAAGGATGCTTGAATAAATTATTTAATAATTCCTGACTATAAAATTTGTAATTATCCCGGAGTCTGTGTTTATACTCAAGCATTAGCGATTTAATTTTATTGATTAATTCAATGGTTTCTTTAGAGGTTTGTTCTACAGCTCTTATCATAAACAGTAACCACTCTTCCCATTCATTTTCATCTCGCACTTTTTGCAACAAACGATAATAATCAAATTTGTTTTTGATAATAAAGTTGCTCATGTACAAAATGGGCAATGACTGCACCTTTTGTAAAATCAGATACAGTATGTTTATAATACGGCCTGTCCTGCCATTGCCATCGTAAAAAGGATGTATGCTCTCAAATTGAAAATGAATGATCGCCATTTTAATCAATGGATCAAGATCCTGCATACCGGGATCATTTATGTATCGTTCAAGGTTTGTCATTAAATGTATTATTTGCTCGTAATCCTGAGGTGGAGTATAAATAATTTCGTTGGTGACAGCATTTTTTAAAGAGGTTCCCGGCAATTTTCTAAATCCCGCTTTATTTTCTTCCAGTACTTCCTGTATCTGCAGAATACTATTATTAGTAAGTAATCCCACCTCTTTGATCAGTACAAATCCTTTTTTTAAAGCTGAGATATAGCTTTGTACTTCCTTCGCGTGTAACGGTGTATAAGAATCAAAATTCAATTCATATTTGTACAATTCGTCGTGAGTCGTGATTATGTTTTCAATAGCCGAACTATCTTTAGCTTCCTGCAATCCAAGGGTATTGATCAGAATATTTTGATCTGGTATGGTGGAGGCAATTACTTTCAGCTCTGCCAAAGCAACATGTGCAGCAGGCAAAGCTTTTAATACTTTTTTAGTTTCAAAGTCAATATTTAATGGTAATTCTGAAAGTTGCCAGCCCTGCATATGTATAGAAAATTTAAAAATCTATACAAATGTACCGATATATGTATAGAAAAAGTAAAAATCTTTACATTAGACTATGGTATATGTATAGATTTTGCTAAATTTTATACAGAACCTCCTACCCAAAAATCCCCTCTATCCTCTTCCCATGCCCATCCGGAGTCGTATAAAACGGCCTTCCTTCCACCACATAATTAGTCTCCGGAGATATACCGAGAGCATGATAGATCGTCTGATGTACCTGGTCTATTACAATTGGTTCGGTAATGGCACTAAATGGTCTTTCGGCTGCTGTCTGTCCAATTACATTTCCTTTTTTTATTCCACCACCATACATGAGTAAACTACATCCATCAGTAAAATGGCGATGCATGCCATAGTGTTTTTCTTCGGTGATTTTCTCCGGTACATCTACCTGGTCTTTTACTTTAGATCCTGGCCGGCCTTCGGTGAGCATATCGCGGCTAAATTCAGAGGCTATGATTACAATAGTACGATCCAATAAACCGGATTGCTGAAGATCATTTATCAAAGCTGTGATGGGTCTGTCAATGGCTTCTTTCATTTTTACTAAGCGGATGTGTCCGTTTTCATGAGTATCCCATCCAAGGAAAGGTTCGTATTCTGTAGTAACACTTACAAATCGGGCTCCGCGCTCCACCAATCTTTTAGCCATCAAACAGCCCAATCCAAATCGACCGGTATTGTATTTATCGTATGCTTCTTTGGGTTCCTGGCTCAGGTCAAATGCTTTGGCTTCAGGGGATTTTAATAAAGCATATGATTTTTCCATAGAGCGGATATAGGATTCTTGTTGGTAAGCATGTGCCTTACCCATTGGACCCTGCTCTGCTAAATCTTTAAATAATTTTTGCCTTCTCTCGAATCGTGCAAGATCCATACCGGGAGGCGGTGAAATACTTTCCAGTCCTGCTTCGGGATCGGGTATAATAAAAGGTGCATACTCTGAGCCGAGGAACCCAGCAGAGTGAAATGCTTTTAATTCTTCGCCTTCACCTACGGTAAAACGCTGGCCAATATCTATGAAAGGAGGAATAATCCCATTCTTTGATCCAAGCTCTTTAGCGATCCATGCACCAATATGCGGTGGTTGTACACTTTGCGGTGGTTGGTAACAGGTATGCCAATGATATTGATGTCGGGTATGCAGTATAAATCCCAAATCAGCTGCACGGTACGATCGTATTAATGTGCCTTTGTCTAAAGTACTTGCAATACCTTCAAGTCCCGCCGAAAATTGAATGCCATCTAATGCAGTAGGTATAGATTTGAAGGTACTGATCACCGCTTTGCTTTCCATTCCTTTTTCAAATGGGGTATAGGTCTTGGGATCAAATGTTTCAGTATGGCACATACCACCAGCCATCCATAATAATATGACGGAGTCGGCAGTACCACTTAGTTTTTGCTTTGGAGTACACGAACTCAAAAAAGAACTGGTAGAAATGCCGGTAGCTAATGAAGCTAAAGTGGCTTGCTTCATTTTTTCCAAAAATTCGCGGCGCGTAAGGTCGTTAGACATAAGGAATGATGGTGAAGTTAATGATTTGGGAGGATTTGGAGGATGTGTTTTATTGACTTAATACATTTTAGTCTGACTCCTCCGGAGTCATTGAAACCTCTGAGGTGTCTTTAATGAAATCAAACTTCTCCGAAGTTTCAATGAATGATCTGCTTGATATCGAAAATTCATTTAAGACCACAGTGTGGTCTGATTTCATTAAACCAAAACTCTTACAAGTCCATGATTCTGTGGAGTAGACTTCTCTAGATTAATAAAAGCCCTCTGAGGTATCTTTAATGAAATCTAACTTCACCGAAGTTTCAATGAATGATCTGCTTGATATCGAAAATTCATTTAAGACCACAGTGTGGTCTGATTTCATTAAACCA
>JBGAVW010000126.1:0-4084 GCA_044227925.1 Saprospiraceae bacterium
TATACCTACGTTAGGATAAAACTGATTTATATAACATGGAATAAATAAAGCTATGCGCATCTGATGACGAATATAATGATTTTAATTCGTGACCATTCGCGAAAATTCGTGGATAAATAAAACAATGATAGCCTTCAGCTGTAGGTAACACGAATTAGACGGATTACACTGATTTACGCGAATTGAATTTATCAATTTCCTTCAGTGCTCTTCAGTGGTTTCAGTTGCAATAAAAAACCAATAGTCGTTGTTGCGTAACAACAACTTTTACCTTTATTTATAATGTATTTTAATTCGTGGCTATCTTTTCTAAACTCAATGTGCCCCGGTGGTATTAGATACTGGCATGGCAGCCCTTGCCTGCTTCCGAATATAATGCATAAGCGCTGTAAGTTGTTCGTCGGTCATATCAGGAAATGCAGGCATGCCCATATTTACTTTTATCCCTTTGCGTACTACTGCATTAAAAAGGGTCTTATCTAAAGGGATAGGTGATGCCCGTAAATCAGGGGCCATGCCATTCGCTATCACATTTGTACCATGGCATCCGAAACAAGCACTGTATTCGCTTGCACCCTTACCAGCTAAGTCATTGTCCAGCGTAAAATTAGAACCCTCGATCAGAGTTGGAGAATAACGAGGTGGTAACTTTGGCATGTCCACCTTCCCTTCCAGGGAAAATACAACTAGTCGCCTTGTATGTACACCGTATCCCCAACCCATATTTACCCCTCCCGTACCAGCTAAAGCACCTCCCCATCCTACTAACAGAGCTATATACTGACGGCCATTAACCGAATAGGTTATGGGCGGCGCTGATATTCCGAGTCCTGTATCAAAAGACCAAAGCTCCTCACCTGTATTGGCGTGATAAGCCAAAAATTTACCATCGGCCCTACCCTGGAAAACCAGATTGCCTGCGGTGGTCAAAGTGCCGGCATTCCATAAATCATTTTGAGATACTGACCATACCGGTTTCTTTTTTATAGGATCCCAAGCCAATAATGAACTTAGGTATTCCCGGGGCTGTTTTTTCGAAACAGATGTATTGACTCCTGTCCCTCTTTTGAATGCTTTGTTTTGCCAATTAGCTACATCAATACCCTCATCTGAATAAGTCATTGAAAAATGCATAACAGGAAAATATACTAAGCCCGTATTTGGATTAAAAGACATGGATTGCCAACTATGTCCACCCAATGGTGATGGCATTATTTCCGCTTTGCCATTTTCATAACGTGCGCCCGGAATTTCAACGGGTCGTCCTGTACTTAAATCAATATGACTAGCCCAGGATGTTTCGACAAAGGGATCGGCAGAAATCAGTTTTCCGGTTTCACGGTTGATGACATAAAAGAAACCGTTCTTCGGTGCATGAAGGATGGTCTTCACCATTTTGCCCTCAATTTTCAGATCCGCCAGCACAATATCCATGTTGGAATTGTAATCCCAACTTTCTCCCGGTGTGGTTTGGTAATGCCACAAATATTTTCCGTCATCCGGATCAAGTGCAACAATCGAACTGAGAAAAAGATTATCGCCACCACCGGGGCTTCTTATCTTTCTGTTCCAGGGAGAGCCATTTCCAGTCCCGATGTAGAGCACATCCAAATCAGCATCGTAGGTAAAACCATGCCAGGCGTTGCCACCACCCCCATGCTTCCACCATTCCCCTGTCCAGGTTTTGGCGGCCATCTCCATCGCCTCGTTCTCAAAACCATTGGCCGGGTTTCCGGGCACGATATAAAAACGCCAGGCTTGTTTACCTTTCTCGGCATCGTAAGCAGTAACGTATCCACGCGATGGGCCATATTCGGTTCCTCCATTTCCAATTAAGATTTTGTCTTTAAAAGCTTTGGGGGCGCCGGTGATATACAATGATTCGGTTGGAGCAAATGTCAATGCACTCCAGATTTCCTTTCCAGTCTTTGCATCCAGGGCAATCAGCCTTCCATCCCATGTGGCTGCAAAGATTTTCCCTTTGTAAAAACTAATGCCCCGGTTATGTACCCATCCAATTTGTCGCTTGCCGGCAATGTGTTTGACTACTTCAGGATCATATTCCCATATCCATTTTCCTGATGTAGCATCTACAGCGCGAACAATATTCATTGTACCACAGAAATAAAGTACACCATCAATCACCAGGGGAGTGGAAACCAGGCCGCGGTCTTTGGGCAAGTCAATGAACCAATCGACTTTGAGGTCGGCCACATTCTTTTCATTAATGCCTTTTAGTGGACTAAATCGTCTTTCATTATGTGTTCGGCCATAAGCCAGCCAGTTTTCTGCTTGGGTTTCGTCGGCAATGGCTGCATCGTCAGTCTGCATAGAGTCTTTTGGCTGATGACAGGATTCAATGATTAGAACAGACAAAAACCAGAAAAATAGTCTTGGAAGTTTTGATATGGATCTTGAGGTAATCGTTTTCTTCATATATTTTCTTTAATAAATGGTAAAGTAGTTAAATTTTGAGTTTTAATTTTTTCTACTCACCTTTTATAAATTGTGCACTAACTCAAGTCTCCACATTCAAATAAAGGTCAAACGCAATTTTTCTGTCTGACCATTTTTCGGTTTTATTCTGTATTTCCAGGAATATGAAACTATGATTATAGATAGGAAGTATAGGATCGGGAAAGCGGGCAATCAGAAGCTTATTTTTAAAGAGGGGTAGGGCCTTCGTTTACTTCTTTTTTGTTTTAGGTGCTGTTGCTTTTCCATTGGCCTCTAAAGCAATCTTTATCCAAAAGTCAAAATCCTTTTTATTTTTTGTGCCTTCATCATCAATAAGCAACCAGCCTTTCATTGGTTTGCCTGTCAAGTCAAACTGTCTTGCACCTTTTTTGGATAATAGTTCATCGGTCATAGCTGGATCACATCGCAACATCATGGCGTCTTTGTCTACCCCGACACACATTTTATCATTAATCATAAAAGCTATTCCGCCAAACATTTTTTTCTCAGTAAGATTTTTTACATCCATCAGCGCCCCCCTAATTTTGTCCGCTATTTTTTCATTATAAGGCATGGTATATTATTTTTCAGCTATTGATTTAATGTTTGATAGTATTTGAGCCTGTATTTCGCCCATCTTTTTTTTCATCATCAAAGCGTTCATAATTTTTGCCATAAAGGTGGCCGGGTCGTAATAAGATTCGTTTACAATTTTGGTTTTATTATCATCTAGCTTCTCCAGATAAAAGCAAAACCTGGTGTCTTTGAGCATTTTACTCATGCCCATGGAATCATTTTCAATGGCCCATACCGTTTTCTTTTCCGGTATAAGTTCAATTAACTTTTCAGTCATTGTTCCGACTTTACCCCTATTCTTCATTTCACAGGTTCTTGTTTCTCCCTGTTTGTCCATACGCCCGGTTGCTTTGATTACACCAGGATTTACTTTTTGCAGTAGGGTGATGTCTGTAATGATAGCCCACACGCTACCTACAGGTGCGTTTATGATGGCTTCGTTTCTTGCTTATAATTGACTCATTTTATTGTTTTTAACTTGTTTATTGCAAGTGCAAATATAAATAAAATAACTTTTAAATTGCAAGTTGAATTGTATTTTTGTTTGGTGAAAAAAATCAAGAAGCGGTCAGATTGCCCAATAAGTTCGGCTTTGGATATTCTGGGTGATAAGTGGTCATTACTTATCATCAGAGATATGGCTATGCAAGGAAAAAACACGTACAACGAGTTTTTAAAGTCTGAGGAGAAAATTGCGACCAATATCCTTGCAGATAGATTGTCTTTACTGGAATGGGCTGAAATAATTACCAGAGAAGAGCATCCCGAAAGCAAAGCAAAAATATTTTATCGTCTTACGAGCAAAGGCATGGATTTACTACCCATACTGATAGAAATGATACTGTGGTCAGATAAATATTTGTCTATAGCACCATCGGCAAAAGAGTTTGCCAAATTATTGCGTAAAGACAAAGAAACTATCTTAAAGCAATTGTACAAAAGCCTTAAGAAATAATAAGGGCATACCTAAACTTTGGGCTGCTTCCAACTCAGGAAAGCATAGATCCACCTGATTCATTTATGGTATTAAAGTTAAACGAATGTAAGAAAT
>JBGAVW010000127.1:0-3942 GCA_044227925.1 Saprospiraceae bacterium
AGGCTATTGGTATTTTGTTATCTTTTTTGGTCAATGTATATTGGTTATTTACTTATAAAATAATTTGTTTCTATTCCGCGCATCCATTTTCAATGATTTGTAAGAACTTAAAAAAGTAAATTGCTCTTTCAAATTCAACTCAATTTCCCAGCTGACAAATTTTCCTTAAATTACACTAGTATATATATAAAAGTTTCCAGACCATATGTGTTATTCACAGGATTGGCAACGATCTCGTTATTCAATTCATTGATTATCCATGAAAAACTCCATATTTATCAGCTATCGCCGAGCCGATTTAAATAACAGAGAAGCCAATTTATTACACGAAGCGCTGGAAAATGAATTTGGAAAAGAAACGGTGTTTCTCGATCGGGAAGATTTACATGGCGGTGATCGATGGCGGGAGGTACTCAATGCAGCCGGAAATGATGCAAAACTTTGCATTATTGTCGTGGGTCCCGAATGGATGGGAAAAAAAGAAGATGGCACGTATCGCTTAGATAATCCAAAGGATGTAGTGCGCCAGGAAATAGAATATGCCATTGCTAAAAACAGCATTCTATTGCCGGTCACTATACATGGTGCCTCCCTTCCAAAGGCCGATATCTTACCCGCTTCACTCCAACCTATATTAGCCTCACAAAGTATAAAACTCGATTTTGATAACTGGAATGTATATAAGTTGACTGTATTAAATGCAGTAGGCAGACATATAAAGCCCATAGCAAAAAGCAATGCATTTTTCTCTGTAAAAAACATTGTATTTATTGGTGTTTGTATCCTTATTGCGACTTTATTATATTTCTTCAAAGGAGAACTCTTTCCCGGAAAAAAACCACTAATTACAGATACCCTTGCTATAAATCCAGCAACCGCCTCATCAAATGAATGTGTCAATTTTGAATCTTCGCAAAAGCTACATGGCTTGTTTTTTCCTGTCATTGCATCCAATAATGAAAAACTGGAATTAAAGATCGCCAATCAGTTTGCAGCTAAATGCGCCAGGTACGATTTTAAAATCGAAAATCAAATTTCAGAATACCACCGGGGTAAAGTCCTGCTTTATGATCAGCAAAAACAAATAGCCCAAAAATGTGGGGCCGATCTTTACTTTGGTGGTCAATACCTGGAATTAGGAGGCCAGAATCAATTTGATGCTCAATTTGGATTGGTATCGGATTCCATCGTTTTGATTAATGCTTCTTCAGAAGATTTTAAGCTAAATAAAAATAACATCTCCCTTTTTGATCTAACCAATGGTCATATACTGGATACATTATATGAAAATGTATTGCAGGCATTGATCGGTTTTTTGAGTTTTCAAAATAAAGAATTTGAAAAAACCATTCGGATTATGCAAGACCTTCAACCGGAAAAAATCAAAAATGATTCTTTTAGGAACGTGGTATACCGGGTAATGTCAGATGCCAGTTACCAGCTGGGCAAAAAGGATTCTGCACTCCTCTATCTCGAAAAAACCAAAGTAAGCACTTTTTCTCCCGAACTGGAACTTAAAAAGAGCCTGATTGCAACTGAAGTAAAACTATACGATAAAGCCATTCTTTCCTATTCAAAACTCATTGATAGCAGCAAGCTGGATAAAAATATACTCTATGAGAAAAGGGCAGATCAATACGATTCGATAAAAGATTATAAAAAAGCAAACGAAGATTACAGAAGAGTAAAACCCAAAACAGAAATTCAAAAATCCCGGATTCAATCGAAAACGCAAAACATAGATACCAAAATCAATACCAATAAAGCAGGCTTTACCAATACTCAAATTAATACCCTTAGCCCGGAATCAAAATTGGTGCTCAGTGAAAAATTATTACAAATAGGTGAGGCAGCCAAAGCCCAGGAAGTATTAAAAACAATTCCTGGCAGCAGTACTGAATTTGCTAAAGTCAGCCCACTTTTATTAGAGTCACAGGTAAAACTAAATCAGGTAAATGTAAATACCATTCCAAAATCGGCATTGGAGCAGAATACCAGGTTGAGAGTAGCCGTCAAACAAAAACAATAAAATCCAGTAAATCGTAAATTATTATACTATGCATTTTACCTCAATACCAAACCTTGAAAAGTCCTTTATCCAGCAATTGACTTCTGCCGGAAAACTAACTCCTTTTACGTATGGTACTGCACCTGAGCAAGTGGAAGGGCTGTTTTATACTTCGCCCAATACCCATTTTTTTTTCGAAGAAATCGTTCCTAAAAAAAGAATAGTACTTCATTTTACGGCCGGTCACCTGAAAGGAGATTTGAATCAACTAAGTCAGCAGGACTATCATGTATCTGTCCCTTTTGTAATAGGAAGAAATGGAACTATATTCCAGCTATTTAGCTCCAAGCATTGGTCCCATCATCTTGGCATGTCATCCAACAATCCCGGTAAAATCTATGATAAGGAATCCATTGCCATTGAAATATCAAACTATGGATGGCTAAATAAAGTAGGCTCTAATCTGGAGACTGCTTATTCCAGAGCATTGAATAATACTACCGGAAAGAAAAACCCGATAGATATATATGCAGATCTGTCTGAAACCGAAGCGTATAAAGAAATAAACCCGCCCTATCGTGAAAAAAAATTTTACGCAGCTTATACCGATGCACAACTAAAAAGCCTGATCAGATTGGTAAGGTGGTTATGCCAAAAGTACCAAATACCCAAAGCTGTACTTCCGCCAGAGCTTCGCTTTGAATCCACAAAAGCAGCCAGGGACTTTGCCGGTATAGTAAGCCATGTAAATTACCGCACCGATGGCAAATGGGATATAGGACCGGCATTTGATTGGGATGGATTTGTATCCGGATTAAATGCACCGGTACCATCTGCTACTCGTGGTGCGACTATGAAATCAAAACCAGGGTTGACAGAAGAGGCATTTACGAAGAACAAGAATAAAGGAGATAGATATGAAAGCACCAAAAGAACTGTGATGAGAGCGTATGATCCCGGAAACTGGGAATAAATTATAAACCTTAAAACAAAATTTAAAATAATTTAATACTGAATTGGATTTAAGCAAAAATCACGGAGACATAATCGATCGTTGCTTCTACCGGATGAGTTCTTTCCAGATCTGTAAAAGTCGTTCTGATTTGATCCCAGGGATATAAGTCAATCGCTATTTTTTGAATATGATGATCACCATCTGAAAAAGCAAAATTAAAACCTGATAATAATGCTCTCCCTTTTCCAGGTACTGTCCGTATAGCTGAGTTGGTAAAAGTAAAACTCAATGTATTAGGGCTATCAAATGAATAATTGAGTGGAATTTCGCCACTGGGCCTTACAAACATATAATAAACAAAATAAATATAGGTATCATCTTCGGGAGAGCTATCGTGAAAGTTCACCCGTAAGGTACTACTTGGATAGTCGTACCTGACTTCGACTTTGCTGATGTGATGATTTCTATCGGGCAAGCCTTCAAACCTAAAACCCCTCAATACAAATATATCATCGCGATGAGGGCGAGTGATGACCCTACGGTTACCCATAAAATTACTTCCTCTTCCCGAGATGGTTTGTACGGCAGAGCTGCTCATTAATGAAGATGTGATATTAAAATAACGACTCTTAAAATGAACTCTATCATGTGCTCCAAACAAATTATCACTATCCGATAATTCAAAAAGATATCCTCTGGCATCAGTTTCAGCTCCTACTGCCCACCTACGCAGATGATGATCACTGTCTACAAAACTGGTTTCAAAACCACATAAGGCCGGAAAGGGGTATTCAACAATATCTACATACCCTAGATCAGTACCAGTAAAACCCCATATACCGTCTATAATTGGAATTCTGCGGAATGGCATAACGAGTAGATAAATTAATTTAAAAAAATTTCTATATTCATTTGTAAATATAGGCAGATGGTACCTTTGATTTCTCTGAAAACTTCGAAGAAGTTTGATTATCATTAG
>JBGAVW010000128.1:0-3702 GCA_044227925.1 Saprospiraceae bacterium
AAACAATGAGATGAATTACTTCCATTATATGATGGTAATTCATCTCATTGTTTGCCAGTGTTGATAATTGAATTTTAATTAATGTATTCTGATCACGCTGTGGTCGTCATTCAGTTGAAATTAAAAATTGCCAAATTCGTCGACCAGCAAATTTGCTTCCATTGCTTATTGATCTTAATCCCCAACTTCCTGGGGATTTTGAATTTATAAATACCTGGGACCTCAACATAAGGATTAGCCCATTTGATATTGCCTATTTTGATTTTAAAGTATTATCTTTCATTCTGATGAAACAATTAAGCGTTTTAGTATTCCACGACTTTGAAACCCTCGATGTATTTGGTCCCGTAGAAATATTCGGTAGATTGACAGATCACTATTCCATCAAATTTTATTCCCTTTCCGGAGGCCTGATCACCAACAGGCACAATGTTGAAATAAACACATTGCCTTTAGAAAAAATCTTCGATGGTACTGATATCTTCCTTATACCAGGCGGATATGGCACCCGAATCGAAGTAAATAATTTTATACTCCTGGATGCAATAAAAAAAGTTTGTTCCAAATCAAACCGTATCATGACCGTATGTACAGGAAGCGGATTATTGGCCAAGACCGGGCTCCTGGATCACAAAAATGCTACTTCTAATAAAAAAGCATTTGATTGGGCCAGCGCACAAAGTGAATCCGTAAAATGGAATAAAAAAGCAAGGTGGACCAAAGATGATAATTATTATACCTCAGCCGGAGTAAGTGCAGGTATGGACTTATCCCTCGCTATATTGGAAGAAATACATGGAAAAGAATTTGCAGAACAGGTAGCATTTGAAATAGAATATAAATGGGACCGGGAAGAAAAGGATGATGTGTTTTATCTGAAATATAAGTGAGGTAAAATTGATGTAGTCAATGCCTTCCCACCCAATTCAAAAACAAAGGCATCATTTTAGTCCAGGTCTCCACATCGTGTTTACCTCCTTCTTCTATATGAAAATGGTAATCCTGTCCTTTTTGATATCCTTTTACTGACAATTCCTCGATCAAATCCAGTGTATCGTCAATTACATCTATGATTCCATTATTGTTCCTGTCCGCTTTTTCATCTTCGGTACCAGCCTGAAACCAAAATTTTAATTCCGGCTTGGATGAATAATGCCTTATACGATGGTGCATCAGTCTGTGATGAGGATCGTCTGCTATCAGACCTGGATTTCGCCACCAAAGAGAGCCTGAAAAAACGCCTGTTTTTCTAAACAAATGCGGAGCATGCCATGCAATATCGATTGCACTTAGTCCTCCCAGGCTCCACCCGGCTATGGTCTTGTCTATTTTATCAGCCAGGGGAAACTGAATAGCCAGCCAGGGCAACAGTTCGGTGGTGATAAATTGAGAATAATGATTCGCCTTATCACCCCGGCCTTTATAGTCCGCCGCCCACTGAACCCCGTATTCCTGCTTGCGCCTTTCACCTGCTGCTGCAGCACAGCCTACGATCAGAATTTTTTTATGAGCTATCTCCCGGTCTAACACCTGGTGCAAATCCATTTGGTGCAGATCCTGACCGTCATTGATGATGATCAGATGTGAAAAAGAAGGTGTATGCTGATCTCCCTGATAAAAACTCAGGTCTACCGATCGGTCCAGGTAATTCGAGTGAAAATTATAGCTACTTGTGTGCAAGGTTCAACAATTAATTTTATTTTGGGACAAAATACAAATTTTATGAAAAAGATTGGCATACTTCATGGTATGGAAAACAGCTTTCCACCGGCATTTGTAGATCGTGTAAACGCTATGAATGTACCCGGTATTAAAGCCGAAGCAGTAAAAATAGATAAAGTAGTGCAAGGGGAAGCCAATGGCTACGATGTGATCATAGATCGTATATCCCAGGATGTACCTTTTTACAGAGCGATGCTCAAAAATGCCGCCATCACCGGTACTGCTGTGATCAACAATCCATTCTGGTGGTCTGCCGATGATAAATTTTTTAATAACTGCCTGGCAACTAAAATTGGTGTCCCTGTTCCCAAGACCGTGATTTTACCTTCCAAAGAAAGGCCCGATGACACCCAGGAATCTTCATTTAGAAATCTGGCTTTCCCTATGGACTGGGAGGGTATGTTTAAATATATCGGATGGCCTGCTTATATGAAACCCTTCGCTGGCGGAGGTTGGAAACATGTATATAAAATAAAAGATCAGGATGATTTTTTTACTAAATATGCAGAGACCAATCAGCTGGTCATGCTTTTACAGGAAGAGATCCAGTTTGATCATTATTTCCGGTGTTATTGTATAGGTCGTAAATATATACATATCATGCCCTACGAACCCCGCAATCCTCATCATCTCCGCTACGATGCCAAATTACCGGACAATCCCAATTTAATTTCTCTAATAGAATCGTATGTACTTAAACTCAATCAATACCTGGGATACGATTTTAATACAGTGGAGTTTGCTGTACGCAATGGCATTCCTTATGCAATAGATTTTTGCAATCCCGCACCCGATGCAGATTTGCACTCTGTAGGCCAGGCTAATTGGGACTGGGTGGTAGAGCATGCTGCTAAATATGCCATCGAACGAGCTCAGGCACATGTGCCGGGCAAGGACAATCTCACCTGGGGGAAATATGTAAAAGCAGGGGTGGAAGGTAAAGGGCTGTAGTTATTAGGCTTTATTCTGGACATCCGTTGAGTATATACAATTCAATTTTCGATTGGATAGAAAAATGTAGTATTTAAAATTCGATTTAGACTACATTACCCTATCCTCTTGATCAATACTTCCTGGTCAGAAAAGACCATCCAAGAAAAATCATATACATAGTGTACAAACTTCTTCTGTGAGTTTATATGATAGTGGGTGATATAAGTCCAATTCAGCCCGTTGGATTTTAAAGATGGGTTCTATCCATCACTTTCATTTTACTAAATCCTACGGGCTTAAACTTCTTCTGGTCCAATATCTGTCTACTAATCTTTTTCTGTATAGTCTGTTTACCCATTACCTCCAGCAATATAGATCGGTTTCTATGTAATATTTTATCTACCCTGGATGATGCTTCAAATGTTACAGCTGCTAATTTTTCATGATAGGTTGTTTTACATTTTACGGAGCAAAATAGTTTATCCCGTCTACCTTCAAAGGGGGATTTACAAAGTCTGCATAATCTTGATATCATATTTACAATTAAAAAGAATTAGTAGGATTATAAAGATATAGCTATTTGCCCATTATTCTGCATATTTCGTATACAACTGTTGACATTCGTTGTCAACGGTTGCAATCGTTAAAAGTTTATAACTATTTGTATTTTAACTATTTAAGAGTTTATATTATTTATATTTTTGCTAATAAAATTAATTTTTTAATCATGCAAATTTACAAAGCCAAAGATCCGGCGCATCACATCTTCTTCGCACTGAGAGTACAGAAAGACAGCCTTGCTATGCAACAAATAAAATCTTGCCCTATCAGATATTGGGATACTAACCTTAAAGTCTGGCTAATACCATATTCTATTGACAATTGGAAAATACTACAAAATAAAATCGCAACCATACCCTATACCATTGAAAAAGAAGAATTAATTCTACCATCTACTATTCAACCTTTTATTCCATACCAAAAGAAAATTTCTTCATCTGTATTTAAAGAAATAAAGCCTAAAACCATTCACAGTAGCGATCACGA
>JBGAVW010000129.1:0-3104 GCA_044227925.1 Saprospiraceae bacterium
TATCACTTATTTATAATTGTATTTGAAATCTGAAATAATAAATCAAATAAATTCCTGGTCGCAGGCATCCTCGCCGTTAAATTTACTCACCGACTTCGAGTGCAAAAACTGGGGTAACTAAAGCCAATTTGTGAATCTCATAAATCTGAATTAAATTTTGAATTTTCCGGGGATCCCCTTCGCCCATTTTATCATTACAAATTGCATACGCTATCATTTAAATACCAGGAATAGAATGCAATTTCAAACTTAATTTCTGCGGTTGAAAAAATGCAGTGATCGAATTACGACAAGTGATTGTTTGATGAACGCTTTTTTGCCTATTTTTGATTAAGAGATGAAATCAAATGCATTAGTTGATGATGATTTTTTTAATCAGCTGAGACAGGAAGAGTACAGTATACTGGATACGCAGCATCATGTATACTTAGATCATACAGGAGGCAATTTGTATCCCAAATCCCTTATCGAAAAACACCATCAGCTGTTATTGCACACCGTATTTGGAAACCCTCACTCTACCAATCCTACTTCTAATAAATCGACTATTTTAATTGAAGAGGCCCGGCAAAAAGTTATTCATTTTTTCAGAGCCTATGATTACACTTGTGTTTTTACACAAAATGCTTCAGCTGCCTTAAAAATCGTTGGTGAATGTTATCCATTTGATGCCACCAGCACGTTGGTCCTGCTAAGCGATAATCATAATTCAGTAAATGGTATCCGTGAGTTTTGCAATCACAAAGGCGGGCACACGATATACTCAAAGGTTCAATACGAAGATCTTATGATCAATGAAGAAACTTTGATTCAACACCTGGATAAAAGCCCGTTCGTTTCCAATAAATTATTTGCGTTTCCAGCTCAATCCAATGTATCGGGAGTAAAGCATGATCTGAAATGGATAGAATATGCCCAGCAGAGAGGTTGGGATGTATTATTGGATGCAGCTGCATTTGTACCCAGCTCTCGATTGGATCTGAGTTTATACCAACCTGATTTTGTTTGTGTATCGTTCTATAAAATATTTGGTTACCCGACCGGTATCGGCTGTTTATTGATCAAAAATTCAACCTATTCAAAACTGGTCAAGCCATGGTTTGCAGGTGGTACCGTCACCCTGGTATCTGTGGTAAGTCAGGAAAAGTTTTTAACATCGGGTCATGAGCGATTTGAAGATGGAACACTCAATTACACAAATCTCCCAGCCATCTCTTATGGTTTAGATTATATTGAGTCTATCGGAATAGACAGGATAAACCAACGGGTAAAATCACTCATCCAATATGTGAGCCAGCATCTCAAGCAATTGGTTCATGATAATGGCCGACCCATTGTAAAATTATTCGGGCCTGATACCCTGCACCACCGCGGAGGCAATATAGTGATGAATTTTCTAGACATTGACGGAGAACCCTTTCCATTTCAGATGATCGAAGAGATGGCAAATGAGCAAATGATATCCATCCGATCAGGTTGTTTTTGTAATCCTGGGATAGATGAAATCAATAATTGTATTACCACTGATGAAATATCAAAATATTTTATGAGCAGGGATAAAGGTGATTATTTTGATATGATCCATTTTTTACACAAAATGAGAGGTGCTACCCGATTGTCAGTAGGTATTGCTACTATTACATCCGATCTGGATCGTTTTGTAGAATTGATATCCCGGTTAAAAAACCGCAAGCATGATATTCCATGGAGTCAATAAATTTCATATGAAAAATCTCCTGGAGGAAAGATTATTTCAGGGATATGCCAAAAATTGGATATCTTTAAAATATATGATTATATCCCAACTTAACCATCTTCCAATATGAATCCATTTTGGACTCAGATCATCATCCATACTACTCATTTAAAAGGGCAGTATAGACAGTCCGGAAAAACACAATTTTCCAATTTCCGGTTAGCAAAGGGATATCGTGAATTAAAGATTAATATCACCAGGGCTGTTAAAGATATTGGACTGATCATGATTGGAATATTTTCTGCAGCTTTTGGTTTTAAAGGTTTTCTCCTTACAAATAAATTTATTGACGGTGGAGCCACCGGTATTTCTTTATTGATATCTGCTCTGACCGAAATTCCTTTTCCCTGGTTAATCATTTTGGTCAATATCCCATTTATCATACTTGCATACAATGTATTGGGAAAAGCATTTATGATAAAGACCATGCTCGCTATCACCGCCCTATCTCTTGTCCTTGCTTTCGTAACTTTTCCAAATGTAACAGATGATAATTTATTAGTAGCCATTTTTGGTGGCTTTTTTCTGGGTGCCGGAATTGGCTTTGCTATTCGAGGAGGAGCAGTGATTGATGGTACTGAAGTACTGGCTATATTTTTGAGTAAAAAAGTCGGAGCCACTATTGGAGATATAGTAACCGCAATAAATGTCATCATTTTTAGTGCAGCAGCTTATTTTCTGGGAATAGATATCGCCTTGTATTCTATGATCACTTATTTAGCTGCATCCAAGACCCTGGATTTTATAGTAGAAGGAATTGAAGAATATATTGGAGTTACTATAATATCTACTCATTGGATAGAAATTAATAAAATGATAATCGAAATCATGGGCAGAGGGGTAACAGTGTATAAAGGAAAATCTGGATTCGGCAAAATGGGCACAACTACGGATAAAGAAATACTTTTTACCGTCATTACAAGGCTCGAAATAAACAAGCTCAATACTGAAATCGAAAAGATAGATCCTTCCTCTTTTGTGGTGATGCACAGTATAAAAGATATTAAAGGAGGAATGATAAAAAAAAGGCCATTGTCACATTGAAATTGGCAAATGCAAAATCGTGGAATAATTTTCCACGAATTTTCAAAAATGGCCACGAATTAGAAACCAGGAAAAGTAATTCGTGTAAATCCGTGAAATCCGTGTTCATTCGTGTTATAAAATGGATGAAGGCCATAACCGTATTTTTTATCCACGAATTTTCGCGAATGGCCACGAATTAGAAATCAGTAAAAAGACAATTCGTGTAAATCCGTGTAATCCGTGTCAATTCGTGTTCTACATTGGCCGAAGGCCAGCCCGGTTTTATTATCCACGAATTTTCACGAATGGCCACGAATTAGAA
>JBGAVW010000012.1:0-88320 GCA_044227925.1 Saprospiraceae bacterium
TGGAGTTAAACAATTTTGGATTCCAAGTTCCAACAGGTGCTACTATATTAGGTATTACAGCTACTATTGAAAGAAACGCCAGTGTACGAAACGGTAACAATAATGTAAGGGATAATGAAGTAGTATTACAAGGTGGCGGTGGAGCCACTACAAATAAAGCTCTTGCCAGTCTTTCTTGGTCTACTACCGATTCCACCGTTATCTATGGTGGACAAACGGATCTTTGGGGTACCACTTGGACTCCGGCACAAATCAATAGTCCTGCATTTGGAATAAGACTTAGGACTAACAACAACCGATCAGCTATAACTAACACCGTTACTGCTAATGTCGACCACATCACACTTAGTGTGCGGTATATTGACCCCATATCAAAAATTGCAACAGCAGCTACTGTAACCACTAACAGTGATGCAACCTGTGCACCAACGGGAGCAACCACATGGGATGCAGGCTCAGCCAGTGTTTCCAATTTGGCTTTTAATGATGGTACTACAGCCTTAGATCTGGCTACGGGTGGGTATGCTTTTGCATCATTAACAACCAATCCCCTCGGAGCTGCAACAGATACTACCAATTGTCTTGAATTATCCAATTTTGGATTTAGTATATGCGAATCCAGTATTATAGATAGTATCACAGTGGAAATAGAAAGAGGGCGAAGTGGCGTGGGAGATAATGTGACAGATGTGAAAATTGTTTTAGTAAATCCCAACGATTTAACAGAAAGTCAAAATAAGGCCAATACATCTTTAAGTTGGCCCGTTGCTGATGCAGTAGCCGCCTATGGAGGTGACAATTGGGGTGTAGCATGGACTCCGGAAATGATTAATGATCCCGGGTTTGCTTTACGCATACAAGCCAGAATTCAGAAACCAACTTTAGTAGGTCAAGCCAGAATTGACAATGTCATTGTACATGTTTATTGTACTTTAGATGGATGTCCTAAAGATACTACAGTAAACCTCAATCCCCTCGAATGTAGTGCTGTAATCAACTATGAATTGGATACCTGCGCGTTTATAAATTGTGATGCAATTCAAATAGCCGGATTACCTCCAGGCTCTGCTTTTCCAATTGGAACTACCATTAATGTTTTCAGAATAGAGGATGATGGTAATTTTGTAAGAAATTGTGATTTTAATGTTACTATAAATGAATTTGTGCCTGCTAATTCGGCCATGAATTGTGCTGATCAGGTAAATGTGAGTGTGGATGCGAATTGTACTAAAGTTTTATCTGGCGGGGATGTATTGGTAGGGAATAATTATGGCTGTATTGATGATTACATCGTTGAGGTTAGTAGAAAGGATATTTATTATCCGGGTATTTTAACACGCAGTGATATTGGGTATAAATTAGTTTATAAAGTGACTGATCCGGACAATGGCAATACATGCTGGGGTTACGTTTTGGTAGAAGATAAAAAAGGACCCGATGTAGCCTGTGAAGCTGATACCGTGATTTGTTTTGAAATCCCACAGTTGCCTACAGGTAGCTTTACTGTAACTGATAATTGTTCTAATACACTTATTAAAGTATCTGTAGCTAGCGAACAATTCATCGATTATGGCTGCGATAGTTTTTATCAGGGCAAGGTGATCCGACACCTTATTTCCACTGATGCCTGGGGAAATGCAAGTGAATGTGATAAGGAATATTACATTAAGCGAATTGTTCTGGATTCCATTCTTTGTCCGGTAGATACGGCAGTTGATTGTTCATTGGAAATCATTACTATTGATGATAAAAAAGTATCCTTTAAAGATCCTGTGCGAAGTGGAATACCAAAAATCAAAACGGATAATGGATTAGTAGACCTGTGGCCAAATAACTTTGCTTGCAAACTGACAGTAGCCCCACCTATAGATGAGTATTATCCTATCTGCGGTGCTGGTTTTAAACTCCGACGCACCTGGAGAATCACTGATTGGTGTACAAATGAGGAAAGACTTTGCCAGCAGTGGATTGAAGTAATCGATACAATAGCGCCTGTGGCTGAAAGCAGGACTTTACCCGTGGTATATACTCAACCCCACGATTGCGGACAATTTGTAGATATTGATACTTTAGTAGTAAGCGATTGCAGCAGGGTGATCCAAAATTATTCTCTGACCTACTACGAAGAAGGCATACCCAAGGTGATTCAAGGAGTATTACCTGTAAAGCATTTGTGGTTGCCTGAAGGAGTGAATATTATAAAGGTATTTTTAGTTGACGCCTGTAAAAATTCAGGTAAAGCCAGAATAATAATTCCTGTGCAAGACAATACTCCCCCAACTCCGGTGTGTGATGAATTTACTCAGGTTACTGTTGATCCTGCAACTTGTTGGTCTGCCGTGGCTGCAAAAGATTTAGACAATGGAAGTCACGATAATTGTGTGGATAATCTTCATTTTGCGGCTGCAAAAATGGAGGACATAACGAAAGCCAGAGCAGATCTTCAACTAGAATTAGAAAAGTTATGTGGCATTGATGAATATTGGAAAAATAAATCATGGTACGATCGATTCATTGAAGAATGGATCAATTGTTATGTTTTTAAAGATACAGTACATTTTGATGAATGTGGAACAAATCAAGTAGTGCTCAGGGTATATGAAGCAGATGCATTACCTCTTTTAGATAAACATATTTGGAAATGTTCACCCCATGCGTGGTTTTGCTACAATACGTACTCCTCTTTCAGCACTTATTATGACTATTTGGAATCAAAGGGATTAAATGGATGTGTAGAGAAACTTCCATTGCAGTGTAGGGAAAATTTTGTTGCATGGTTGTCGGAAATTAATCCTAAAAAGCTAAATGGAGACTCCAAAAGCCTGGGTAATGGCGAGTATGAATTGACACCAGAAGAAAATTCAAAAG
The DNA here is from genome assembly GCA_044227925.1 of Saprospiraceae bacterium. Taxonomy (GTDB): domain Bacteria; phylum Bacteroidota; class Bacteroidia; order Chitinophagales; family Saprospiraceae; genus JADJLQ01. Next base: position 2,869 of record JBGAVW010000012.1, read on the forward strand.
GTGGATCAATATATTTAAACCGAAAAGTAAATTTAAATAGACCCTTTAAAGTTGAGGCTGATGTATTCCTTGGATATAATTATTATGGAGCTGATGGGCTTTCTTTTGCCATACAGTCATCTAGTCAAACAGCCTTAGGAGATATAGGGGATCACTTGGGAATAATAAATGTGCCCAATTCGGTCGCTGTAATGTTAAGAACATATGTTTATAATTTGGTAGAAATAAACAGAGGGTTTGACTTTACGTTACTATCCAATTCATTATATAAGGAATTAACAGATGGTCAATATCATCATTTAGTCATTGAGTACAATGGCGATCAGCTTTGTTATACACTTGAAGATATATCTGATTGTGTTTCCGGGATAAAATTGGAAATAGGAAGTAATGAAGCCTGGATTGGATTTACCGGGGCAACTGGAGGCGCGTATAATCAGCATAAAGTAAAAAATATTCAAGTTACCCATTCTGAGAAACGACTCTACTCAGATTGTATGGTGAATGTACTGGTAGACGATAAACAAGCACCGGTAGCCTATGGCTTAGATGATATCACCATCTATTGCGATGGTGCACCGGGATGGGCTGACTATGCAGACTGTGATTACGGTGAACATTATACCAGCTCTACCTGGCCATTGGATATCAAAGACAGATCAGGATCTACAGTAAACAGCATAAATATACCCTATGGTTATTATGGTGGCTCAGACTTCCTGGGTATTCATGTAAATGAAGATGACCACAACGATCCACAAGCATGCCGTGATCCCGAAGCTTCGGGAAAAGGTTGGGCACCAATTTATTGCAAACCTTGGCTGTTACTGGATAGTTTTGATCAGGCAGGAAAAGTAGACGCCAAAGCTTATTTTGATAAATTGTTGATGTTTGACAAAAAAACTAAACAAACTGCGGCATTGAAAGAGAATGAATTCAGCATTACAGATAATTGTTTATTGGATAAAGAATCACTCCGCGTTACCGATGCTGGTAGTATAAATGGTTGTGGAGAAGGTTGGATATCACGTACCTGGACTATGAAGGATAAGTGTGGAAATGAAGTAACGGCCACACAAAAGATCTATATGAAACACAGATCAGATTTTGAAGTAGTATTCCCGGAAGACAAAGTGGTGACTTGTGATTTCTTAAACAGAACAGATACAACTACCAGGGGTGCAGGAGCACCAGTAATCAGTGATGATGAATGCGAACAGATAGGAGTACAATACAAAGACGAAGTATTTACAATTGAGGATTCAGCATGTTATAAGATTGTACGTACCTGGACATTGGTAGACTGGTGCAAATACAGTCCTGATCAACATACTGCACATCCTGATGTGATAGTAGATGACCGGTTAAGGGCAAATGGTAAAGACAGATCATGTGTATTCCGTCATATCAAAGACAATGGAGATGGATATATGCAATATGTACAGGTGATCAAAGTGATTGATGAGATAGCGCCGACATTTACCTGCAGCGATAATACCACTTGTATTACCGCAGGATGTGATGCCGTAGTCAATTTACCTGTAAGTGCCAGCGACAATTGTACCGCTGCGTCAGATATCAAGATCAGGGCAGAAATCACTAAACCGGATAATAGCGTTGATCTTAGAACCAATATCAAAGCGATCACGGGCACCTTCGCGGAAGGAGTATACAAAGTAAAATTGACTGCAAACGATCTGTGTGGCAATGAAACAATTTGTAATATGACCATCACGGTGAAAGACTGCAAAAAACCAACACCATATTGCATAGATGGTATAGCTACGGTGATCATGCCTACGAGCGGCAATGTAGAGATTTGGGCCAAAGATTTTGACCGTGGCGCAGAAGATAATTGTACTGCAAAAGACAAGTTGAAATTTAGTTTCAGTTCAGATGTAACTAAAGCGAGTAGAGTGATTACCTGCGCAGATATACCTAATGGCAGGGAAGCATTGCTGATAGTAGATGTGTATGTAACTGACCTGGCTAATAATACCGACTTTTGTAAAGTAAGCCTTAAAGTACAAGACAATAGCAGTGCGGAATTCCCGGGTGGAGCATGCAAAGACACTACAGCAGCCTTAGCCAGCATCACAGGAAAGTTGACCACAGAAGAGCAGGAAGGTGTGGAAAATGCCAGAGTGGAAGTCAGGTCATCCTTATCACCATCAGTAAACTATATGTCCAAGCAAGATGGCTCTTATAGTTTTAAAGAAATGCCAATGGTTGGAACGTATACCTTGCATGCACTTCGTGATGATGAGCCGATGAATGGTGTTTCCACACTCGATCTGGTAGCAATCCAAAAGCATATCCTGGGCACAGAAAGTTTGAAAAGTGCATATAAAATGATAGCAGCAGATGTGAATAACGATAAAGACATCAGTGCACTAGACCTGATAGAATTACGTAAACTGATATTGGGCATTTACGACAAACTTCCTCAATCTACCAGCTGGAAATTTGTACCAAAATCGTATGTATTCACCGATATCAATAATCCATGGAGCTACCCTACACATGAGGAGCTTACGGAGATGAAAGATCAAATGGTCAAAGACTTTGTTGGTATCAAAGTGGGAGATGTAAATGCAACTGCCACCCCACATAGCCTGATGGGTACAGAAGTAAGAAGTACAGAGACAGGTTTGATTTTTGAAGTAGAAGATCGCATATTCAAAGCAGGGGAGAGTGTCAGGGTTGAATTCAGGTCTCCGAATTTTGCAGGGGTGTCAGGATTCCAGGGAACTATGTCAATGTACAATGTACCATTTACCATGTACAATGTGGAGGCAGGTGTACTTTCTATGACAGAGAAGAATATCGGTAATCGATGGGCAAACGAAGGTTTGATCACCATGAGCTGGAATGAAAAGACCGGTATAGATGTCGAATCTAATAAAGTACTGTTCACCATGACATTCAAAGCGGAGAAAGATGGCAAACTTTCTGAAGTACTTCGCATCGGTTCTCAGCGTACCAAAGCAGAGTCTTATGAGGGTATTGGTGAATTAGGCAATCTATCTATCCGATTCATAGATAAGTCTGGTAAAGAAGTGTCAGGTACTAATACTTTATATCAAAATTATCCCAACCCATTTGATCAGAGGACAGTAATAGGTATCAACTTGACACAATCTGTCAAGGGTATTTTGAAAGTTACCGATGTTAGTGGAAGGGTGATTAAGTCTATCGATCGTGAATGGAGCAAAGGGTATAATGAAATTTGGTTAGACAGACGAGAGATTCAAACGAACGGAATACTTTTCTATTCTTTTGAATCCGGGGAGTTTAAAGCCACCAAACGAATGATCCTGGTTCAATAAAATTGACTTAGATCAGTAAATAATAAAAGGGCAAGATTTCTTGCCCTTTTTTATTCTATACTCTACATTTTTACAAGATTGTACAATTACACACTTTCAATACTTTCATGTCCGATTTAAACAGAGAATAAATGGAATGTGGTAAGTGTTTGAATTATAAAAAGCAACTGTTTTGGGTTATTCCCAACCATTGATTCGAATGAATTTAAAGATTAGAAGTAAATAATTATAAATTTTGCTTAAGCCTCGACAATTTTGATGATGAAGTGAGTCATCATGGTGATATTGAGATAAAGTTCATTATGCTGAAAAAAGGCATATTATCTTAAACAATAGCTCACTTTCGCAACCAGACATTTTCAGATAATTCAAGCTTTTGCCTTCTTGTATGGCCGGCTATGACTTTATCCAGGCAACCAATCTCAATGGGCCACCCGTACCATTTTTAATTTTCATGGGTAAGGCAATTACAAATGCTCCTTTTGCAGGTAATTTATCCAGGTTGGCCACGTTTTCGAATCCTAATATATTCTCTCCTAACAAAATCTGATGTGTTTTAAAATCTTTTGACTGCCCATAATCTATGCTGGCTGTATCTATTCCCACAGCTTTAATTTTTCTGTTTTTTACAAGCCAATCTGCAAGGTCCGGGTGAATAGATGGAAAATGCAACCTGGCAATAGCAGCTGCTCCTTTGCCGTCGGTACCTATATATTTTGATTTTTCAGGATAATAATTACCCCATCCTGTCTTGAAAAACAGAATGGCATTTTCCGGAATTTTTCCATGAAGCCGTTCCCAATTCAACAAATCCTGTATGGTTATTTGATAATCTATGTCTTCTTTAGCCTGGGCAGATATATCTAATACAATTGCATCGCCCATTAGTCTTTCTATAGGTATTTGATCATTCGTCCATTTGCCGGCAGCAAAATGGATTGGAGCATCCAGGTGAGTTCCTCCATGCTCGGGGGAAAAAAATTGGTTGGATGAATAGTAAAAACCTCTTTCTGTGATGCCATTGAATTGGGTATCCAGTTTAAAACCTTCCGGATTATTAGGCCAATAAATAGTTTTATTTGAAAAGTCATAGGTGAGATCTATCCATTTCCCTTTGGCGGCCCAATACGAGATGGTCTTCATTCCCTGAGGCATACAAGACATAAGCATGGCAATAATGGGTAGCAGATATTTTATTTTCATAAGGTTATGAGATTAATAAAAAACATATAAAATTACAAAACGGAAAGAAATAGTAAAATATTGATCATCCCGTAGCAAAAATAATTATCCAATCTTGAACGTAACATTGGACTTCTTGCTGAAAAGTATAGCTGAATAGTGAATGCATGAGTAAAAAAGGTCTTTTTAATAATAATATCATAGCAGACATTAAAATTTCGACTATCAATTTTATAAATCGAAATTTTTACCCTTAAAGAGAATCTAACTAAAGTAAGTAAGCTCAGGCTTCCTCAAAAAAATATTGGTATTGTAAAAAAAGGCAATTGATCGGCGGATTTTATATCTTAATGGAACAAGTTATCTTTAATCCATGGCGGGTCACAGGATATACAATACACCACTATTCCAAAAAATTGGGATAAAACAGGGGATGAAGTTTGCTGCTATTGATGCTCCAACGTGGATTACGGAGGAATTGAAAAAACAACTCCTATTGCCTGATGTGAATATATTATCCGGACCAGATTACAATTTAATCTGGATATTTGATAATACCATTAACGGCATGGAATCCAAGCTTAAGAATGCAAAAAACAGGATCGTAAAAAATGGCATTATATGGGTTTCCTGGTACAAAAAGGCTTCTAAAAAGCACACTGAACTCAATGAAGATCTGATCAGGGATACCGCCTTAGCCCTGGATTTGGTTGATGTAAAAGTAGCTTCTGTAGATGATGATTGGTCTGCCCTGAAATTGGTTATACCGGCTACTAAGCGATGAAATAGACTTGCATTTGAGTTCATACTTTAATTTACAATTATTGTTCTTTTTGACTTAAATTTGCGGCTCAAATCCATAACTATATGTCAAGAATTCTTACCCTGAGAGATGCTTTACGAGAAGCTATGATAGAAGAAATGCGTCGAGATGAAAATGTATTCCTTATGGGGGAGGAAGTAGCTGAATATAATGGCGCATATAAGGTAAGCAAAGGTATGCTCGAAGAATTTGGCCCCAGAAGGGTGATCGATACTCCTATATCCGAGCTTGGCTTTGCAGCTATTGGGGTAGGAGCTGCAATGAATGGTCTGAGACCAATTGTAGAGTTCATGACATGGAATTTTGCCATCCTTGCTTTTGATCAAATTGTAAATAATGCTGCAAAAACCTTGAGTCAATCTGGTGGCCAATATGCTTGCCCAATAGTTTTCAGAGGCCCTAGTGGATCAGCCGGTCAGTTAGCTCAGCAACACTCCCAGACATTCGAATCATGGATGGCTAATGTGCCAGGATTAAAGGTGGTTTCATGTATAGATCCTGCAGATGCAAAGGGATTGCTAAAGTCTGCCATCAGGGATAATGACCCGGTTTGTATGATGGAATCAGAAATCCTGTATGGATTTAAAGGAGAAGTGCCTGAGGGTGAATACCTTGTGCCAATTGGTAAAGCTGCTGTAAGAAAGGAAGGTAAGGATGTGACCCTTGTTTCGTACAATAAAATGGTCGAAGTTTGCAGAAAAGCGGCTGAAGAACTGAGTAAAGAAGGTATTGACGCTGAAATCATAGATCTGCGCACCATCAGACCTTTAGATTATAAAACCATTGTTGAATCTGTCAAAAAAACAAACAGACTGGTAGTCGTGGATGAAGCATGGCCATTTGCAGGAATCAGTGCCGAAGTGACATACGAAATCCAAAAGTATGCTTTCGATTATCTGGATGCACCTATCATCAGAGTAAACAGTGCTGATACCTCTTTACCTTATGCCCCTACATTAGTAGATGCCTGGCTACCTAATCCTGCCAAAGTGATCAAAGCGGTAAAAGAAGTAATGTACATAGGTGTATAAGGGAATATCAATTTTTCGAGCACTTTAGATTCAGAAATTGGGATTCGATTGCTGGTTTTCAAAGGGGAATAGTGAATTATTTAATCATTCAATACTCCAAACTGCTGTATTGGATAATGGATTTGAACAATTTAGCTTAACTCACTGGCTCTAAATTGATGAATAATTTAAATCCTGGCCAATAATTTAGCTTTCTGAGCCTGATATTCTTCTTCTGAAACTATTCCTTTTTCCTTTAGTGAATTCAATTTTTCCAAAGCATTGAATATATCTTCTTTAGACTGCATATTGGATTTTTGCTCCTTTTCTGCGCGGATACTAAATTCCTTTCCCCTCTCGAATTCAGCTTTATATTTTTCCTTGAGGTCTTCGGGACTAAAATCGGAAAGCGATCCGCCTTTGTCAAAATGGTGAATAAATACCTGACCTACTGCATAAGTACTCGCCCCTGATAATACGGCTTGGGTAGCTGTACCCAAAATGGACCCTAATAATGGAATGGTCTTTACAGCGCTCGCTGCCATTCTGGCCAATGAAGTACCTACCAGAGCAGTAACCAAACTTTTTCCAATTTGTTCGTTAAAATCTTTGCCATAAAGCTTTGATAATGATCTCACCATATTTACCTGCACACCGGTTACAGCGGCGAAATCAACAAAAGGTAAAGGAATTAATCCTCCGCCTACGGCCAGCAATAAATGTGTCTTTACAATTTCCTGTGCCAGGCCATTTTTATTATCAGTTAGATTATTAGTATCCATGAAAGAATCTATTTTTTTACCAAATTTATAAGCAGTTTTTCCTCCGGAAATTAATATTCGACCAAGGTCAGTGTATATAGACATGAATGTAATACAATCCAAGTTTAAAATAAGTTTCGATCTGCATTTTATTTTTAGGGAATTCCCAAAATCTTATGAGTTTGAAGACTTACTCGCCATTGGGGATGAGATTTACAGTAGTGGATTACTTCTTGAGTGTTTTTATTTATCTCGGGCCCGTCCATAGGCTGGAGACTAAACCGTTTAAATTTAAGATTCGAAAATTTTTCCGGTAGTGCATTTTCCTGAGGGTATACCAGTTTTAATTCATCGCCTTCAAGTATTAAAAGGGGAGCATCAGATTTGGGACTCACACATACCCAATCTATACCTGTGGGCAAATGCATTGTTCCATTGGTTTCAATGGAAACTTCAAAACCATTCAAATGAAATGCGTCTATCAGTTCCTGATCTATTTGCATTGCAGGCTCACCTCCGGTAAGTACCAAAAATGGTTTACAACCTGTATCCGACGGCCAAAGTGAGGTAATCACATTTATCAGATCTTGTGATTCGTATTTACCTCCATTTTCACCATCAGTGCCAACAAAATCAGTATCACAAAACTTACATATTGCAGACATTCTGTGTTTTTCATGTCCTGTCCAAAGATTGCAACCTGCAAACCGTAGAAATACGGCAGGTCTGCCTGTGTGCATGCCTTCACCTTGAATGGTATAAAATATTTCTTTGAGTGTATACATTTACAGGATTCAGATAAAAATATAGGTTATGCTATGATAGCTGTGGCTTCAATTTCAACCATGATATCAGGATCGATCATAGTCACTTGCAGCATGGATGTGGCAGGAAGGACGGAACCAAATACTTCGCCATGGGCTTTTCCTACTTTTTCCCATTGACTTATGTCAGATACAAACAGGCGTGTCCGGATTACATCGTTGGCATTTGCCCCTGCTTTTTCAAGGGCCTCCAAAATGATTTCTAATGCAACTTTGGTTTGGACATAGATATCGTTTTTGCCCTGTAACTCACCGTTGCGGGTGGCCGTGGTACCCGATACTTCTATTGTATTGCCAATACGCACCGCACGGCTATAACCTACGATTGGCTCCCATTTTGAGCCTGAAGAAATGTTTTGTCTTTCCATTTATTTTTATTTTAGTTATCAGTCTTTAATTCAGCGAGCAACAGGTTTAAATTAGAAATAGACTGGTCAGGATCAGATTCAAGCCTTTTGGTCAAAATGTATTTTTTATAACCTTTTTTATGTTTCAAAAAGAATCGGGATGTATCAAATTCTTTACCAAAAATAGCTTTTCCAATAAATACTCCATTTGTAATGTGATCATAGTCTATTGTATTTTCTTTACAAATTGCATTGATATCATATCCGGGTTCATCGCCTGAGGTCAATAACTCTTCCATTAGAGTTGAAAATTCTTTATTTAACTCTTTAAGATATCCAATGTACTCCTTGCTAAAACTGTTGTGGATGCTAAATAAGGAAAGGACAAGGTTACTGCTATAATAATTACTGATTGTATTGCATGGTAGCTTCAAGGTGCTTGCCTGAAAACCCGGAATGCGGTGATTATTAAAATTCGAAATCAGGCTTTTTACAGGAGGTGAATACGATAGGGCCCTGACTCTAAATTCTGAAGTAGCTGCATTGAGCTGGGCTAGTGTATGAAAACCTGAGCACAGGAGTAAGAGCGAAAGGTTATTTCGTACGAATTTTAGTGTCTTATTCAGCCGTAAACTCATGGTAGTGTAGTAGAGGAATATTATGCTATTTTGGATACAAAAATACGATAAAACTGATGTAAATCCTGGCAAACGAAATCAGGATGGACATCTGATTTTTCTTTTCCACTGATCATCACCGTAATCATTCCAAGTCTTTTCCCAAATTCTATATCCGATGCAGAATCCCCAATCATGACCGAATGTGAAAAATCAATGTCGGGAAATTCGATTCTTGCCCATTGTGCCATATCGGGAGAAGGCTTCCTGCAATTGGGAATGATCTGCGATAGGGTAGGGCAATGATAAAAAGCATCAATTCTCCCACCGTGTTTTCGGATGATTTTAAGAGCATTTTTATGTATATCAGCCAAATCCTGTTCAGTCATTAAACCTTTACCTATTCCTGCCTGGTTCGTGACTACGAGAACACGGTTGAATAAAGAATTGAATTTTTTTAATGAAGAAAGTACATGGGGTAAGAATTTAAATTCTTCCCAATTTTTTACATAATCATCCGGTATGCGTCTGTTTATCACTCCATCCCGATCCAGAAACAATGACCAATTTGTTTTTTTGTTTTTCATTTCAGTCGCATGGATTGTATTCGTTCATATTCTTCGGGAATTCCGATATCGATAAATCTGGCTTTTGATCTGAATGCACCGATTTTTAAATTTTTTACTTTTTGTTCAAAAATCTCTTTCTCGAGAGAAAACGGGGAATCGGCATTATAATCTACGAAAACGGATTTATTAATGATGTAAGTACCCCCGTTGATGTATCCTTTATCGGTATATGCTTTTTCGTTAAAATCAGTGATGCGATGAGTACCATCCATTTCTACGGTACCATACCGATCAAATTTATACATGAGCTTGACAGCTATAGAGATGTCGTTTTTTGATTTTGAATGACTTTGTCTCAATTTAGTCAGATCCACGGGGAAATACGTGTCGCCATTTAAAATAACCGATGATTTTTCTTCGACCATTTGCATAGCCCGGGCTATCGCACCACCTGTACCAAGAGGTTTGTTTTCATCAGAATAGAACACAGGTATATTTAAATACCGGTCTTTAAAATAATCCTGGATCACTTTTGCATGATGGGATACGGCCATTATTACTTTTTTTATATTCTGAGACTTAAGGTATCTCATTTGCCAGTGAAGGAATGGGTAGCCTTGAACGTGAACCATAGGTTTGGGTACTAGATCTTTTGTAATTGATTTTAGCCTGGTACCCAGTCCGCCGGCAAGTATAATAGCAGTACTCAAGGGAATAATGTTTTTTCGACCATCTCGCATATGATATGGCCAATGGTGATGTGGCTTTCCTGGATCCGGGGTGTGTCTATGGAAGGTACATTAATCAATAGATCGGAGAGAGAAGCCATTTTGCCTCCTGTTTTTCCGGTCATTGCAATGCAAAACATTCCTTGTTCTTTTGCAGTCTCAAAGGCTTTCAGAATGTTGGTTGAATTGCCGGAAGTACTTAGTCCAAATAAAATATCCCCTGATTTTCCGATACCCCTTATCAAACGGGAATATACATAGTCATATCCGTAGTCATTGCCGACTGCAGTAAGATAGGAAGTGTTGGTATGTAATGCTTCCGAATAGAGTGGTGGTCTGTCTTTGTAGAATCTGCCTGAAAACTCAGCGGCCAAATGTTGTGCATCTGCCGCACTACCACCATTTCCGCAAAACAATATTTTATGATCGAGATTAAAAGCATGAATGCATTTTTCAGCAGCAGTGCTGATTCTTTTTACCAGTATCTCATCTTCCAGTATGAGTAGTTTTGTATTGATACTTTCCTGGATAATAGATTTTATATTAGTTTCAAACATATAAATTATTTAGTGATCCAGGATACCATGCCCTGTTGTACAAAATTAAATGGTTTAAATACCCCGCCCATAGCTTCCAATGCTTTGATTACTTTATATCGGGAGTTACCTGGAGCGTACAACATGATAAATCCCCCACCGCCGGCTCCGGATATTTTACCACCGGTTGCTCCATTTTTTAAGGCGCGATCATAAATTTCATCTATTATGGGATTGCTTACACCTACAGCGGTCTTCTTTTTTTGTTGCCATCCGTAATCGAGCAGTTCACCTATTTGATTTAATTTGCCGGTGAGCAATGCTTCTTTCATGAGCACTGCTTGTTCTTTTAGTTTGTGTGCTGCATCGAGTGATTGTTCTTTCTTGCCTGTAAAATTATGTGCTTGTTTTTCTATGATGGTAGAAGATAGTCTTGAAGTACCTGTATAATAAAGTAATAAGTTCAGTTCCAATTCATGGATATACTCTGGTCTAATACGCAGGGGATTTACTATTACCTTATCCTCTTTATAAAATTCCATAAAATTAAAGCCTCCAAAAGTAGCGGCATATTGATCTTGTTTGCCTCCTGCTATCTTTAAATCTTTACGCTCTATATCAAATGCAGTTTTAGCTAAATCATAATCGCCAAAAGGAATTTTCAGCCATTCACTATAGGCCGCAAGGGTTGCCACAGTCACAGTAGAAGAAGCCCCTAATCCTGATCCTTTGGGCACATCTACGTGTGTACTGATGCTGTAGGCTGGTAATTTGGATTTATGATCTTTAAAAATATGATTATGGCATCCCTTTATCAGATCCAGTTGGCCATCGATAGGTAATTTTTTTAGTTTCTTGTATAGCTTTTCTTCGTTGAGATCCAATGATTCAATACGGATATTATTTCCGCTGTTTGGAACGATGGAAGTGTGTGCAAAAATACTGATGGTAGCATTCAATATGGCACCACCATATAGATCAGAATAGGGTGACACATCTGTACCTCCACCAGCCAGGCCAATACGTAAAGGTGCGCGGGCTCGAATAATCATGCAGTAAAGATAAACAAAACAGATATATTATGAAAAAATGTAATCTGTAAAGGGAGTGAAAGGACTATAGTCAATTATTCTTAGTTAATAATTAGATAATTTAAGAAAGAATGAAAAGTCAGTAACGTTTTGGCAATCCATTACACAAGAAATATGAAATCTATGATCAATAAAGGAATTTTAATTAAATCCATTTTTGTTTTGACGGGGACCGTGTTAATCTGGAGTTTCCTCAATACTAAATTAGAATTTCCCACCTCCTCATGCCAGGCAAATTGTGATAGAGACCTGGTTTTTAAGTTAAATATATGTAAGAAGAAAAATGCTGGAGTTAACCATTGTGTTCAACTGGCATTACAGGAATCCTCTCAATGCCTACATGCATGCTCAGGTCAAGTGAGGTCACTCTAAGAAATACATATTTATATACCCTTTGTTTTTTGCCTCAATTTCACCCCTGTACTCACAGGCAAAATTATTTTTTATAAGTTGATAGGTACTTTCGGAAATATTTATTTTACCAGGTAAGGAAGAAGATTCCATTCTTGATGCTGTGTTTACCGTATCTCCCCAAATATCATATACGTACTTTTTGAGACCTACGATACCTGCAATGACGGGGCCTGAATTTAGTCCTATTCGGATTTCAAACTTACATTCGTTGGCAGGGTTATTTATCCATTGAAGAATTTCCTTAGCGGCTTTACAGGCTTTGACAGCATGATCTTCACAGACAGTAGGCAGTCCGCAAACAGCCAGATACGCATCCCCGATGGTTTTTATTTTCTCCAGTTCATTCTGATCCATTATCTTATCAAAAGCGGCGAAACATTTATTCAATTCAAATACCAATTCGGAAGGTGAAAGTTGTTCACATATAGTGGTAAAATTTACAAAATCACTAAATAAGACGGTCACCGAATCAAAGGATCTGGCTTTAGATTCACCATTGGTTTTTAATTCGTCTGCAACCTCAGTAGGTAGTATGTTCAATAAAAGAGTATCTGTCTTTTTTCGCTCTTCGTCTGCCAACTGCTTTTGCTGTAATGCTTCTATAGTTCTTGCTTCTGCAATGAGTTTTTGTTCTTCCAGATCGGTGGTCCGTTCTTTTACTTTTGACTCCAGGTTTTCATACAAGAGAGCATTGTCTATGGAGATTCCAATTTGTCCGGAAAGCATATTTAATACTTCCATTTTATTAGGTGTAAATACTCCTTCGATCAATTTATTTTCCAGATAGATAAGTCCTACTTTATTTCCTTTGTTGGTAAGCGGGATGCACACCATTGACTTAATCTGATTTTCTTTAACGTAGGGATCATGACCGTATACATCGTCTTTGATTGCATTATTAGTTGCTTTGAGATCAAGTGTACGCCAGCAATAATTGATTAAGGATAGGGGTATTTTCTGACTGGTTGCGGCTAACTCCGTGGTATTATTTTGGATGTTTTCAGGTCCTGCAATCCCTTCTGATACAATATAAAGATCATTTTCTCTGGGTATCAGTAAGACGCCTTTTTGGGCACCGGCATTTTCAAGCAATACATTCATCAAACGATTGATGAGCTCATCCAACTTAATTTTACTTGATATACTATGCGAGGCTTTTATCAGAGAATTATAATCGAGCGCTGCTATGGAGAGATTTGTCCTGGTAGAACCGGTTCTATTTATGTATTTATCACTAAAAAACTCAGGCCACTGATATTTCATATGTTTGCATTTCCCGTAGGCTCCCCAGGCATCATACAGTTCGAATGCATCCTTGAGATAAAAATTACTTTGCTTATTTATCCCCTTTTTCGCTAATTGTTTGGCAGCACGTTCATTAGCTATAGCTGCAAATTGAGTAAACCCGTTTTTATTTGAGGCGGCAATCGCTTTTTCATAGAATAATATGGCTTCCTGCAAATCTCCGGCCAGGGCACATTTTTCAGCCTGGAGGATAAATAATTGTTGTTCGAAATTCTCTTTATTTCCTTTAACCCAATGATTAAACCATTTTAAATGCTTTGCCAGTATTTTATTGTATTTCCTCAATTCAGTACTGTTGAATGATTCATATTTGGATGAAATCATCAGGCTGTAATAAAAATACCATTCAGAAGTAAAATAATGACCAAGAATAAATGTCTGGACGGAGTCCCCGTTATTGGCCCATTCTATTCCTTCATCATGTCTGTCGAAAAAGTAATAGTAGGGTAGTTTGAAATTGTAATAAAAGGCATGATTGGTACTATTGCCTATAGCTTTTAACTCATCTAAAAATTTATCTTCATCAAAATCATTAGACTCCCATTCTCCGGGTATGCCCGCTTTGTTGTTTAATGTCCTGGCCAACTGTATGGCAGGTACTACAAAATTGTAACCGGCCCCGATTTTATTACTAATAAGATATTTTAGCGGATCCTGCACTCCGTCCAATGCAACTGTGAGATTGACTCCCCCTGAAAGTTGTTTCCAGAAATGCAAAGCTATTGCGTACCCGGCAAAGTTAAGATCACCATTCATCAGGCAAGCCTTTACATTATTATTGATATCAGGCAGGTTTTTTATTAACGGATATTTCCATCCATTAAAAAAGGCATTGAGTGTGTAATCTTGTTTGGTTTTTACTACGGAAGATTTAATTCGTTTGTGCAATGCCAGGGTGATGTCCCATAGATCAAAACCTAATTTTGAGAGCCCTATACCAGAATAGGTGACTACTGAAAAACCGGAAAATCCCCATCCTACCGCGTCTGTGTATCCATGTTTTAAATATTGTTGAATGATGCGTAAGACTACAATTACCATCAGGTTTTGATCTTCCTGATAGGCACTGGTGGATACATCTATCAAAAATTGGTTTATGGCAATTATTTCCGGATCTGTGCATTCAGGCAGATTGTATAACTTTTCTTTGTTTTTATATTTAGTAGAGAACAGTACCAGGTGCTTTATTATTTCCCATGAGGCAGCCAGTTTGATTGTGTTTTTTCCTTCGGGGAAAGCGATATCATACAATTTCATGGCATCTCTCCCCAACTGTAAAGATTTGGATGTATTCCCGATTTTGAGATACAATGCAGCGTGAGTGTAATAGACTTTTAATTTTTCAAGCTTAGTCTGTGCATTATTCAAAACCTGATCAAAAAGCACTTCGGCTTTGTCGTGCTGTCCATTAAGTGATTCGCATTCACTTAGTGCTGCATAAATTTCAAAGGTGAGTTTATAATGTGTTTTCCAGGAATCGCCGGGTAGAAGATCTTTAGCAGAATCCAGGTATTTAATAGCCACATCATATGAAGTGGAATCTTTAGCCTTAGTTCCCGCTTTCAGATATAGATCGGCAATCGATATCTTTTCGCCGGGATCTTCAACAATATTATGAGCATGGCTGTAATGAGAAGCAATGTCAAAAAGAAGGTCATTCAATTTATTGGCAGGAGTGCTATCTAAAAGAATTCGGGCAGTCTTAAGATGCATCTGAGGTCTTTCCTCCGCACTTATCAATGCATACGCTGCTTGTTGTACTCTGTCGTGCAGGAAGCGAAAGTTGACATCCAGGTTGACAGATTCATGTTCGAAACTTTCATTTATGCCTTCATCAAATAAAGAGAATGCCCTGTATTTATGATCTATTGTAAGTAAGTAACCGGTATTCAATGCCGGTTGCAGGGTTTGGAATACACTGTTCGGGCTGGATTGCATCACTTTGCCCATCGTGTTGATGTTAAATGAATTGCCTAGCAATGCAGCATATTTTAAGGTCTCTCTGGATTTGGGTGGTAACAAGGTCAATTCCTTTGCCATAAGGTCTATCACATTGTCAGTGTAGTCCAGCTTATCCAGTTCCGCCTGATTCCATGTCCAGTTTGCATTACCATTGAGGTAGACGAGCTTATTTTCATACAGGGATTGTAAAAATCGATTAATAAAAAAAGGATTGCCCTGGGTTTTGTAATATACATGCTTGCCTAATTCAGTAGCTTGATCTTTATGCATGCCAAAGGAATCAGCAACTATTTCTATAGTCGTAGATTCATTTAAAGGTTGCAGGTCTATAGTAGTAATCTTGGTGTTCTCTTTTTGGAGTTGTTGTAAGGTCAGAAGTAATGGATGGGAATCATTCACTTCATTACTTCGGTATGCTCCTACTATCAGGATATCATCTTCTCTTTTATAGGTAAGTATCCTTTCTATTAAATTAAGTGAAGGCAAATCGGACCATTGAAGGTCATCCAGAAAAATGACAAGAGGATGTGCCTTAGAAGTAAAGCAATAAATGAAATCAAGTAATACCAGTCTGAATCGGTATTCTTGTTCCGCCGGGGCCAGTTTTTCGGAAGCTGGCAATTTACCTGTTATAAATTCAAGACTCGGAATAACCTCTGTGATCAATACTGCATTGGCTCCCAATACCGACATGAATTTATCTTTCCATTCTGTTATTTTAGCATCAGACTCTACCAGGATATTTTTTAATACCGTATCGAATGCCTCAATAAATGCGAAATAGGGAATATTCCGCTTAAATTGATCAAATTTTCCTGAAATAAATAGACCATTTTTCTCTGTTACCGGGCGTTGAAGTTGCTTTACCACGGCCGATTTACCTACACCGGAGTATCCAGCCACCAATGCGAGCATGGAGCCTGTATGAGGTAACTCATTGTAACAATTGAGTAAATTAGTAATTTCATTTTCTCTACCATACAGGCGTTGCGTTTTTCTAAACTTACCTGATTTGTCGTGAGTCCTGACTTTAAAGTTATTGGTTGCTTTACCTTCTGAAATTTCTTTTTCAAGCAATTTCAGATCAAACATCAAACCATTTGCACTTTGATATCGGTCATCCGGAATTTTTTCTACTAATTCAGAAATAATCAGACTAAGACCTGCTGGTAAACCGGGTAATATTTTTGCTATCGAAGCAGGTATTCTTGACAGGTGAAAGTGAATTACTTCCAAAGCATCTGCTGAGTCAAAGGGTGGTTTGCCACTGAGCATTTCATAAAACACAATTCCAAGTGAATATAAATCGCTTCCGGGGGTAATGGCATAGCTGGTCCGACCGGTTTGTTCTGGTGAAATATACGTGAGTGTGCCTTCCAGGTTGTCAGGATTAAGTACTTCGTGTTCTTCATTTGTAAAATTGCTGCTTATTCCAAAATCAATCAATTTTACTCTTAAATCATTTGAAATCAGAATATTAGTGGTGTTTATATCTTTGTGTATGATGCCATGAGCGTGTACATAAGCCAGAATCTCAGTTAATTGCAGAGCTACATGGAAAAATTCTTTTAATGTAAAAGGTTGCCTGAAAATACGAGCCTTCAACGTTTCACCCTCGAAAAACTCTTCCACCACACAAACGGATTTGTTTTTGGATAACAATGCACTTACTTTGATGATGCCATCGTGATCGAGTCTTTTAAGAGTATTATATTCATGGCTAAGCTTGGAAATTTTTAATATATCATTATTGCCCGGTCTTGAAATTTTTAATACAACTGCTTTATCTGTGACAAGGTTTTTCGCCTTAATGATTTCATGACCTTCATCTTTATAGATATTGGCGATCGGTAAATAGCCTTCGGGTATATACAGTCCAGCTTCTGCCATTTAATTTTCAGTTGGTTTTTGAGCTGTAAAAATGCAATAATACCAAAGATTTTTGGTAAGTGCCTCATATTGGCTCACAGATGCGGTCTGATTGCCGTGTTTTATATTATTACGTATTCGCAATTTATTTAACAGGATTCCCAGAGGCATGAGTTTTTTGGATATTCTAAAAAGCTTTGATAATGAAGGCATTACATTCTTTGTGATATCAGTTTGCGAAATGTGCACAAACCCGTTTTTTTTCATATTAGCCTCATGTTCTTCCCAGCAATCCAGGTCAGGCATGGACCAGCCTTTGCACCAATGATTTAATATCGCTTCATCCGCTGGGTGAAAATTTCTTGACTTTCTGATGTATTCTGCAACTACTAACCGGCCTCCTGGTTTTAGCAAGCGATATGCTTCGCTATAAAACCTGATTTTCTCCTGAGCATGGCACAGGCTTTCGCAAGCCCAGACAATATCAAAAGTGGAAGATGCTAATCCAGTATCAGTATAGTCCCTTTGTAAAAATGTTGACTTGTGATCTAATCCCCGCAATATTGCCTCCTTAGAGGCTGTCTCAACCTGGTGGGGAACCAGAGTCACACCTATAGTTTCACAGCCTATGTTTTTAGCCAACCAGAGCGAGCTGCCTCCTTGTCCACAGCCTGCATCTAATAAAATATCAGATGAATTAATTTTGGCTTTGTCTGCCATGACCTGGTTCAGTTTTTCGAGTGCTTGCGAATGGCTTTCTGTAAACGATTCATAGTACCCAAAGTGAATGGCTCTGTCTTTTTTATTTAGCCATAACACCCTGTAATCCAGCCAGGTATTATCGTAATATTCGATAATGCTTTTTTGCAGATTATTCATGGACTGTAAGTGTAATTCGACCATCGTGGTGTTTACACTACAATTATAGTGCCCAATGTTCTTTTAAGTCTGATGGGATGCGGAATCCAGACTGCTTTCCAGCCCTGAAATAGGTAGCAAGGATACCGACAATCACTCCCCCCACATTGGTCATCACTTTTTTGATGATATCGTCTTTTAAGCCACGGGTATTGGGGTTGTTGGGGTCAAGCTGTTGGAGTGCATCCTCAAATTCCTCGAGTTGAAAATCGATTAATTTTTTGGAGACTTCTCCATCGCGGGTTACCGGCTCGGTTTTACGTTTTTCTTCCCGGAATTCTTTTACTTTTTTACTGTATTCAGTCAATTCTTCGTGAAAGGCAGCCTCTATTTCTTCTTCCAATAACAGATCGTCATCTCCATCACCACGGGATTTTCGGAAAAGACCCGGGTATTCTTTACCAAACGAGGGCCCCAATACCTGGTAGAAAAAGTCGGGATGATTTTCATCTTTGAGCATTTTTCGCATGAGAATCAAGGTAAACCTGGTGCTGATTAAAAATTCAGATATGGCTACTGTGAGTGCTTTAGCTAAGGCAATACCTGATGTATGATCTATTTCATTGAAAAGATGGTCGTATATTTTCAATTGCAAATCCCATGCTTCCGGTACGGAATGGCATAAAAGTTCGTCCTGTATGCCCATGATCCGACCTATTGCTTTCCAGGTATGAAACCAGGCATTTTGCTGTTCTTCGCTTAGGGATTGATTTAACATGTCCATTCCTTTGAAAAACTCCAGGGAAAAGCATTGATTGGTAGCGATCAGATCTTCCTGGCTTATTGGCATACCCCATGCTTCTTTATTCCAAGGCTCATTTTCAGGTTTGTTTAGCAACTGAAATCGCATGGCAGCATGCATAATTCTGACTTTTAATGCAGTCAATATGCCTCTTTTCGTAGGATCCCACCAGTCCTGGTCCATTACATCAAATACAAACTGAGCTGTTTCGAAAACTCTTCTAAGCGGCTGGTCTACAAGTAGTTTGGTCATTCTGAGTACATTGGCCGGTTTTTCTGCCATATAGGTGTAGGGTAAAGCCCTGAAAAACAAAATGAATATAAACTGTACTCCATTTTCTTTCCATACCTGTCGGGCCATTTCAAACTTGGCAATATCTTCAGGGGTAAATTTCTTCAGCAATTCATTTTCAACAAAACAACGAAGGTCTTCGGGCAGGTCTTCGGGAATGAAAGAATCATTTTGAGCCATTTCTTTGAGTTCATTTCTGTCTTTTTGAAATCGAATTGAATCATAAAGAGATTTAACGGCTTCGTCTGCGGGAGGATCCATGATCATCCGGAAATGATTGAGATCAATTCCATTCCATTTTACTGCATTTACTTCGTTTTCCATTTTTAGGTTTTTAAGTTGGGGAATAAATTTAATTGAGTTTACATGAAGATTCTAATTTTTGACACTGATTTTAGCCCAGGCGAAGCAATTCAGGGAACCCATTGGCGTGACCTCCATAGTGAAAAATTGGAATGCGAGGCTCATAAATTGGGTCCTGAAATACATCGAGCATATCACCGATTCTGGCATATGATCTTTCAACGATTTCACAAAGGCCACTGCTTGCCGCCTCTGCTAATGCTTTTCGAATTCCATGCTGTTCCAGAGATAAATTACACAGATAAGCGGTATTATCTACTTTATCATTCGCAAATGCGAGAAATATGACTGGTTTGAAATTCAATCCTACTATAATTTAATCAACGTGTAAAATATGTGATCTTTTATTAAACTGAGATTGGGCATTTAGTTTTTTATACACTCCTGCAGGTGTCCACCAATGGCGTATCAAGCCATCATCAGAGGCGGTAAAAATATGTTCTAAATCGTTTGTTAGATAAGCACAGTTGATTTTGCCATTATGACCGGTATATGTGGTTAATTCTCTGCCATTGAGATCCCATAGACGAAGAGTAAAATCTTCAGAATAGGAATATATGATCGAATCATTTACGGCAAAAAAGGCATCAACAATTTTGTCTGTATGCCCTACCATAGAGGTTTTCAGGTTTCCATTTATATCCCATAATCGTATGGTGCGATCAGAAGAGGTGGTCAATACATATTGTGAATTATTAGAAAAATTGGCAGATATAAAAGAACAATCATTATAAGGGGCGCAGATGATTTTTTCAAGTTTAGCGTGTGGTCTGGCGGAATCCACTTCCCATATAATGGCTGAACGGTCACGGGATGCAGAAACTAACAGCTTGCCATTTTCTGAGAAGTCAAGATAAAGTACATCATCCGTATGGCTTTTGTATCTTCTTATTTCCTTGCCAAACAAATTATATAAAAATATAGTGCCATTTCCGTCGCCTACAGCGATGAGGCTATCTGAGGGAGATATATCCAGGCTCAGCAGTTCGCTATTGGATGGGTTGATGGTATCTATACACACTCCATTTTTATTCCAAAATCGTATCGAACTATCCTTGCTGGCAGTAATGGTAATATCTCCTATATTGGCTGCCCACTCTATAGGGCCTGTATGCCCAATAAAATTTATACGCTTTCGGGTTTCCAGATTATATATAAATGCTTGCCCTGCCCATCCGATGGCCAACACCTCTCTTTCATTGACAAAAGTTACATATCGTATACCCTTAGCATCTTCAGGCACCATCAACCGGTCGGTTTCTTTCCTCTTTGCAATATCCCATATCCTAAGGGTCTGATCAAAGCCGCAAGACACTAGAAAGTTTCCGGAACTATCAATGTCAAGATAGGTCACAGGTCCGGTATGCCCGACCAGAGAATGATCATCCGTCTCTGTTAGATCCCATTTTTTTATTGTTCCATCCAGGGAAGTGGTAATTACCTCAGTTTCATTTAAGAAAAAGCCACCTGTCACATCATTTACATGACCCAATAAGGTATACGCACGCTGACCTTTCAGATTCCATATGATGGCTGAGTTGTCTGCAGATCCAATCAATAAATATTTTCCATTTGGAGAGAACTCCATAAAAGTAGTAGTTTGATTGTGTGGTAGTTCTTTACTGCTCTTATTGTACACATTTTTTAATATTACACTGCCTTCCTGGTAGGTATAAGCAATGAGGCTGTCAGAAGGATGGTAACCTATTTGGATATATCCCTGATTTTGTTCTTCTGTACCGCGGGTATTACTGGGAGGCGGAACAATCTTGTCAATTAATTTGTAATCCGTATTCCATACAATGATTTCCTGGTTATGATGAAAAGATGATATTAATTTTCCGGCGCGTAAATAATAAAGAAACATTAAATGATCTGAATTCCCGTCTAATAATTTAATGTGTTTTCCATTTATTTCAATGACTTCAATCTGTTTAGAAGTAAATTTATTGGTTGGGTTTGGGGAAATTGGAGAAGGATCATTTGCAGCAGCCTCTCTAGTGATAAATAGTTTTGTACCATCTCCATTGTATGTGATGGATTTGATATCAGGTGATACAGTGATAGAATCAAGTAATAAACCTTTGATGGTATAGAAGCGGATAATGCCTTTTGGATTAATATCGGAATAATTTACGGTGTATATGCAAAACTGATTGGATAAAGGTGATATTGAATAGGAAATAATACCCACTTCAATGATTTCGTTTTTGGTATCCTTTTTTTCTTCACCGACGATTTGAATCAATCTACCGGTTTTATCGTGAATTTGTAGCTTTCCTCCACCGGTATAACCAAAAATATGGTTACCATCCTGGGTCCAATCTATATTCAAAAATACCTGGCTGTCATTTACACTGTCAGTGTTGGCTGAAACTTGCATTCTGCCTGAAGGTTTGCCATCAAAGTCAAGTATGGTAAGGGTCGGCAATGAAGCAAACGGAATCATACGATTTGCCGGTATATTGTAAAGCAGATCCGTAAAACTGGTGTCTGATTTATATATTTCAGTGTACCAGGGCAAATGGTGATCTTTGGATCTGTAATAGGCATGAGTCATGGCTTTTTTAATTTCCGGAATTGAGGATTCTTTATGAATATCCATTCCTATCAGAGCATATTGCAATGCTTTCGTTGGATCAGTACCCAGTACGTTTACTGAGGCAGCAGCCATATGGTTTACTTTTTTATCTTCATTATCTTTTACTGACTTAAAATATTGTTTTGCAATCACTCCGGATCCAACTAAGGATATGATTACCACAGCCCATTTAAAGATATTCAGTAATCTTTTTTCTCTTTCCTTTTTCTTTATCTCTTTTCTACTGCTATCCATCAGTTTTTTTATCTCCTCTGAATAAGCAGGTAAAAACTTTTGAACTTTTTCTAATAACTTAAGATCCCAGATATCCAGTGTGGCCATGTCCGAGCCAGCCCGTACTGCTTCAATCCTGGAATTGAGGACCCGTTTAGCTTGTTGCAACGGAAGTGAAGAAAGTTGTTGGGTTTTTACCACGGATTTTGCCAATGTGTCGTGTGCTAACATGGCTGAATTATCGGTTGTACCCAAATCGGTTATTAAAAACATCTCTTTACAGCTACGCAATACTTCTTCACTTTCTTTTACAGCGAAAGGAAATTGCTCAACTAATTGTTTTTCACTTTTTGCAGCTGAGGTACTATTAGCCGTACAATAAAATCCAAGAACATCATATACAAATCCAATATCAAAAAGTGCCGGTAGCTTTTTCTTTATTTGTATTAGTTGGTTATGGAGAAATTCATCCATAGCCAATCCTTCTTCTTTTAGTTCATGATAAACCTGATGGGTAAATGTAGGTGAGGATGCATTATTGTCTGTAGCTTTTTTCCAAAGTTTTGTAAGTAAGATTTGCAGCATAGGAGCGATCGGTGCATCCTGATCTGAGACCAGGTCAGCAGCTATAACTTCGGCGAGCCCATCTTCTACTTTAATATTGTAACGTGATTTTAGCTTAGGTGTGTTTTGAATACCCTGGAATATCTCCAGAATGTCTTTTTTTGATATATGTTCAATAAAGAATTTGCCCCTGGGTAATTCATGTATTTTACAAAATTCATCTAATTCAGGATGATACTCCTTTCTAAAGCTCAAAACTATTTTTCCTTTTGGCAGATTTGAAATCGAACCAAACAACGGTTTTAAATTAGAAAATAATTGGCCAACTTCATTGTCAATATGAATATTAGGTCTGGTATACGCTTCTTCCACCTGATCCAAAATGATTAATAATGGCTTATTGGATTTGGATTCAAAGCGATGCCAGGCTTCAGTAATAGATGCAGGGGGTGTTTCAGTTTGCTGTACTTGTTCATCCGAAACTTCCTTTAACTGGTCTGTAATTTTATGTATTAATGAATCAATTTCTTGTTTGGTGGTATCTTTTACAGAGGTTGCCAGGTATTTTAAGTTTTCAAGTATAAAACGGGTATCATTTTTAGCTGGAGAAAAGTTGACTTCATTTTCGGGTTGGAAACCATTCAGTTTTAATATGGCATAAAAAAGGGTTTTACTCAGACCAATAGTCCCATTTCGACGAAGATAAATAATTTGATGGCTTTGTTCCAGCCTGGGTTGTAAACCGGCATCCAGCAGACTCGACTTACCTACCCCGGACTGACCATAAAATAATAATATAGGCGGTGAGTTTTTATCCGTGATCGCAGTATAAAGTGATCGGATATAATATGATCTTCCAAAGAAAATTTCAGCATGTCTCCGCTCATACCGGCTAAGATATAAAAAAGGTGTTTCCGGTAGATTGAATATCGGTGGGATTTCTGGTAGACCGTAAAGTGGATTTCCTGAGATGTCAGGAAGGTTCCAGTCTTTGATTGCTTCAGCCCCTGCCTTTATTTCCATCACCCAGGGAAACCGATCTATACTTTCTTTTTTTCCTTCCCAAAATAATGCTCTTAATTCCGTGGTGCCATTGGCAATCTTTACTTCGTCAGTAGCAGTAGCCCATGATTTAGATATGGAATTACCGTCTGAAATGCCATTGTAGAAGCGAATCGAAAGCTGGGTAGCAATGCCATCATTGATAGAGGTACTGGTACCTATTGTGCAGGGAATTCCGGCTTTTACAAGTTCCTTGCTTTGTTCCTCAGAAGAACATCCATTTAAAAAGACCAATTTAAGATTTTCATGTTTCGCTAAAAATGGCACAAGTCCATCTTTGTGTGTAAGCTCTTGTTTGCCATCCAGTTTCTCCAACAAAAGCGAAAATCCATTGGCGTGGCCTCCATAATGAAAGATAGATATTCTTGGACCTAAATTTGGATCCTGAAAGACATCTACTATATCTGAGATAGATGCAGAAGACCTCTCTACCACATCACATAGGCCTTTGTTTACAGCCTCTGAAAGTGCATTCCGAATACCGTGCATTTCTGCAGACAGATTTCTTAGGTAAAGTGCATTGTCCACTTTATCATTTGCAAATGCTAAGAATATTACTGGTTTAAAACTCAAGAGTTGGTAATCAAGGTTATTTGTTGTTTTTTGGTACGAAACCTTAATTTGAGGATCCGTACTGCGAATAGTATACCAAGTTACAAATTTATCTGGTTAGTTTCACTACAAACCGATTGGTAAACCATTCGCCTTTGACTTTGGTAGGTCTGCTTAGGCCAGGGACCAACCTTTGTGATAATTCTATTTTACCAAATTCCATATCTTTCAGTTGCAACCTAAAATCATCCGTCCGTTCAGTGCTGATGATGAATAAAAATGTATCCGTAGAACTTGCCATCCCCTCAGGCAAGGTGAAATAATCTTTTTCTGTACCACCCCAGAACAAAACACTATTCGTATCTGATACTTCTAATGGTTCGTTTTTAAGCGGTACTACACCAAATTGTTCTGATAAATAAAGTAAAGCGAAATTCAAAGGCTGAGTAAATTTATTTTGTGCCCATAGTTTAAATCGTTGCTGGTTCCCATTATTTTTCAGATCAATAATTCCAGGCGAATATTTTTTTCCTTCTATTTCTAATTCAATATTGACTACAGATGGTGAAAGATTGGTTTTATTATTTTGAAGATTGAATAACCTGGTCCAGGTAGCAATTTGATTAAGATGAATTACTAATTCAGGTATTGCGTTGGGATGATTTTTAGTAGCTTTCAGGATTACTTCATTTCTGCTTCTATCAAATACTTCGAAATTTTCATCAGTATGGCTGATGGTATAAGGTTCATCTCCGGTTGGAACAGTATTGTATTTTATCAAAGGGAAAAACTTGGCTTCTTCGATAAATGCAGTATGAAAAGTACTATCCACTTTTAATCCATAGCTAAATGGGATATCTGGTGCAGATAATAACCGGGCGTAGTACTTTTCTTTTTTTTCGAGTCTATCATTACTTTCGATAGAAGCATTTTGAGCCCTGGACTTGGATATCGTAGTTATTACCACGGAAGTATTCATATCACTCTCTTTATACAATGCAATTTTTACATTGTCTGAGATTCCCAATATTTGGCCACCTTCGATTACCCAGCCATCCTCCTCAGAGAAAGTTACCGGATACTTAGGAATAGTATCAACTACTGATCCATCCAGAAACCTGGTGTACGAGTCCGTCTCACCGGATAATTCGAGTTGCGGATCCTGGTCCCATTTCATACTTACAACGCCTTGTCGAAGATTGACCATCAAATCGGCATACGATATTTCTTTTCCGGATTGATTTAACGTATCAATGAGGTTTTGAGTAAATAATCCACCACCATCGAAAGATTCCTTTGCACTTTGAAATCTATTGCAGGCAGCAAGAAAAATGTATTTCCCATCGGGTACAGTCAATCCTTTCTCTTTATAATATCCATTCATATAAGACTCTAATGTTCTTTTATCAGGTCTTTCGGTGGATAACCTTTTGACAAAATCGGTTGCACTACGGGTGCCTGCACCACTATGACAAGAATCTAATGATACCAGAATATGAGCTTTAGTCTCGCTGAGTTCAGCTAATAATACAGCCAGTTCTTTATCTGCAAAGTCATTGCCATCCGGCCGGCTGTCATACAGTACTAACGTTTCATCTTTTTTACCTGAGTTTACCTCGAAAAACTCAGGAGCCGAAGTTTGTCTTGAACCATGACCACTATAATGAAACCAGATTACATCATTTTCTTTGGCTTGTCCCAGGTGATTTTTAAATCCATTCAGAAAATTTTCCCGTGTGGCTTCTTTTTCTAATAAAGTCTGGATGTGAAGTGGCCGGTCACCAAAATTTTTCTCAAGGTAGTCTTTAATCTTTTTAACATCTTTTACAGCTCCTCCAAGTTTAGGTACCGGAGGAGGATAATTGTCGATGCCTACTAATAACGCATATATGGTTTTCATATTTGTTTGGAATTTACTTCAAAGTTAAAATTAGAAAATTATTCCCGAATCGATAATTACTGGTATAATTGTTCATTAAAATTTTAAAGCATGATCAGTTTTATAGAATCTTTTAAGCAAGAATTGGAACTTGAAGCGGTGCAGACCCGCCGAATGCTCCAAATAGTACCTGAAGACAATATGGATTGGAGACCTCATCCCAAAAGTATGAAGATAAAATCCCTTGCTATGCATATTGCAGAGATGCCATTGATGATTGCTTTGGCTTTGAAATATCCCCGATGGGACTTTGCTAATTCGCCATATCCACCTGTAAAATGTACTGATGTAAAAGAATTGCTTGCCAGATACGAATATTCCATAAATGAAGCTTTGAATGCCATAGCAGATTCAAAAGATGATATATTGGAGGAACCATGGTCCATGGGAATGGGGGACATTACCTATTTAAGTATGCCCCGATGGCTTGCAGTACGGCATGCATTCGGTCAAAATGCTCATCACAGAGCTCAGTTACAAGTATGCCTGAGGCTTTTAAACATTCCTGTACCCGGACCGTATGGACCTAGTGCAGATGAAATGGGAGGATAAGGCTATTTTTTCTTAGTTGCTTTTTCTGCCGGTCTGCTTACTTTGAATGGGAACCTGATTTCAGTCCAATCCGCAGGTATATCCAGTTGTACTGAGGTAATATTTCCCAAATAAAACTGATGCTCAAACGATTTCTCGTTTTTATATTCAGTGCTGGAGTAGCTATCTTTTTTAAGTGGGAATACGGGAGACTTACCATATACACGTAAAGCCTGAAGTGAACTGTTGCTCAGGATATCTTCGACTTCCGCTAAGACATCTCGGTTTAAAGTAAGTTTATTACCGGTGATTGCGGCAATACCAGCTTTTTCATCCGCCCGTTTATAGGTATGGGTATTGATTTTACCGGGATATTTTACTACAATGAATCCTTCTGCTTCATCGTACTCCAATGGATTGTAATCTTCATTCTGAGGGGTACAATACATTTCGCATTTTTCAGAATCATAAAAACCATCCGTTTCGGATTCTTTGACCAGCTTCTTTTTATTATAAAATTTTAAATTTTGAAAAGAAGTTTGAGCATACCGCAGGAGTAACTTGTCCGAGGGCAGGCCAAACTGTAGTCTATACGTTATTGATTTATCCCATTCGTTTACTACTTTTATTATTTGGATTTGCTTTTTATCCTTTATTTTGTTTGAGTCAATAGCAACTAAATTTGAAAAATCCTTTGGCAAAACATGTTGATATTGTTCATTTGTCACATTGCCTAACCCATTAGTCAAAATCGGTTTGGGCATGATGGTGATTTTGTTTTTTGTATCTATTGACTTTACCAATTCATATACATCTACACTGGCTACTACTCCATTCACTTTAATATACATCAGTGACCCGGAACTGAGATCCTTAGGCAGCCCAAGTGATTTAATGATATCTTTTTCCGGCTCAAAAGCAAATGAGGTATTGCTGTTCACATCCAGGGGTTGACCATTTACATTGAAAGGGATAAGCTGAAAATTTTCATAACTGGTATCTATCCAGATGCTGGCGAAATCATTTTCGATTTTTAACAATCTACCTGTAGTGCTGCCTATCGCGAATGGTTTATTAATCTGGCTTTTATCTAATTTCGCGATATTCAATTTGATTGGGGTCCGTACGCTGATCTCAGCTTCCACTTTAGTGATTTTATTTTGAAATGTATCCTTTAATTTTAAAAATGTCTGTCCACCATAGGTAATGGACGACCATCTCTCAGAGCTGTTGTTTGGATCAGCCAACAAATGATCTTTATTTGACCGGTCCAGTGCTTTTAACCACTTTACATTGTATTGAACCATGTCGGGCCCGGGAAAGAAGAAATTATCAAATTCGACTAATATCTGACTGGTTTCACCGGAAAATGGAGAAGGCCTGAAAAAAAAGCTTGAAGTAAATAATTTTGTGAGTTCTTTGGCCTTGGCTTCACTTAACTCTTGCGGTAAGGAATGATCTTCCAGTCGATCAGGTTTTACGGTGGCAGATGGCTTGAATTCTTCCTCTATTGCTTTCAGCATTTCTTTTTGAAATTCCTTTAGCATAGCGATACTGTCAGCTGCAGTAGTAGGTATGCCGGCATGCTTCTGGCCCCAGCTATTAACCGCAATTGTCATGAATAAGAATAGAACTACGTTTTTCATTTTTTGGGAATTATTTGATTGAAATGAATTCTGAAATAAAGTTACTAGGATTGGCACAACTAATCCGGAAAACTATACGTGTCATCCTGCTTCCATCTTTTCCCTGATGATTCGACCTGCTTCCCGCAATCCTTCCAGTGTCAGATTAGGAATATAATGGTCTATCCTGTCAACCAATGAAAAAATAATATTACTCAACCCACCGGTGCATACTGCATTTAATTTTAACCCCAGTTCTTTCTCTTGAGCTGCAATGATACCTTTTACGAGACCATCGTATCCATAGGTTATACCCGCCTGTATGGCATGTTCTGTGCTTTGGCCTAAAGCAGATGCTGGCTGGATTATTGGCACTTCATATAATTGAGCAGTATTAGAAGTAAGTGATTTTATGGCTGTTTGGAGACCTGGTGCAATACTTACTCCAACTATTTCCCCCTCTGAGTTGATGGTTGTAAAGCTCATGGCAGTTCCAAAATCTACTACGATGGAGTTCGTCTTATATTTTAAATGTACAGCCAGGGCATTGGCAACCAGGTCTGTCCCTATTTCTGAAGGCTGCAATATTTTGATGGGAAGATATTTGTAAGTATCCTGATTAAGGTGGATTGGAGTGTGACCGGTAATGCTGAGTAAAGAATCTGAAATTCGGTTTGTGATATCCGGCACCACACTGCTTATGGTTATTTGGTATTCACCATCATTTTCGTTTATGATTTTAGTAATCAAATTTTCAAAAACAGAGAGGTCCTCTTTTAGCTGCCTTATTTTTAGCCTATGTATCTGAGGCTCAGTGTTATATTTGCCCCATAGCCCCAGTACCAAATCTGTATTTCCTATGTCTATCAACCAATCAATCATGAGTATGAAAATAGAGAGTCTTTGGCAAATTTGAGTAATTTTGTGCTTTACTTATAAAACTGAAAGTGTGGAATTACTTGATTTACAAATAGAGAGCTTGATTTTCGTATCATCTGAGCCTTTAAAATTGGATGATCTGATTGCCTGTCTGGAAGCCTATCACAAAGAAAAAGTGGATAGATCTATGGTATTAGAATCCATCGATAATATCAAAACTAA
Organism: Saprospiraceae bacterium; assembly: GCA_044227925.1. GTDB lineage: Bacteria > Bacteroidota > Bacteroidia > Chitinophagales > Saprospiraceae > JADJLQ01. The sequence continues at coordinate 32,739 of JBGAVW010000012.1, forward strand.
ATATGGATCTGAAGATTTTGCCTTTGAACTGCAGGAAATAGCAGAGGGATATCAATTTATGACCAAAGGTGCATTTCACCCAATTATAAAAGCATATCTCAATCAAATGAATCAGAAAAGATTGAGCCGTACGGCCCTGGAAACATTGGCTATTATTGCCTACAAACAACCGGTTTCCAAGCCAGACATAGAAAGAATCAGGGGTGTAAACTGTGACCATACCATTCAAAAGCTATTGGAAAAAGAACTGATTTCCATTTCAGGTAGGGGAGATGGTGCGGGAAAACCAATTCTTTATATTACCAGCGAAAAATTTATGAACTATTTTGGCCTCAAAAGCATTGATCAATTACCTACTATCAAGGAATTTGACAGCGGATTCAATGAAATAGGTGAAGAGATCCCCATAGAAAGAATGATTATGGACCTTGATCAGGAAGGCAAAACAAATTAAACTAAAAACATGGAATTAGAAACCACCTTAATCAACCGTGTAGCGGAAAGTGACCTTCAGACCATTGCACTGGATGAATTTATGATGGATAATAACATTGTAGAATTTGACCTTAAAGATTATTTATTCCAGGGTTTGATCTTACGCGAAAAAGATTTCCGGGAAGCTTTAAAAATTATTGATTGGTCTGCTTACACCGGTAAATACCTGGCAGTGCATTGCAGTACCGATGCCATCATACCTATGTGGGCTTTTATGTTGATTTCGTCTCAGGCAGTTAAGTTTGCTCAGGGTATATATTATGGTACCAAAGCTGAGGTATCCGTTAAAGTCCTGGTAGATGCGATCGAGTCAAAAGATTGGTCTTACCTGAAAGACAAACGCGTAGTCATAAAAGGATGTAGCGACCAGGAAATTCCTGCTGCTGCTTACCTTTCCATTGGGAAAAAACTACAACCCTATGTGCAAAGTATGATGTATGGTGAGCCTTGCAGTACGGTGCCGATATTCAAGAGGCCAAGGGTAATTCTAAACGCATAACTGTCTATGAAATTTGTCAGAGCAATCAGATATAAGATGGAAACAAAGGTTTAAAAACTTTGAACAAGCTATTTTTAGATTAAAGGAGGCCGTTGAAAGAAATGATCTGAATGAATTAGAGCGAAATGGTTTGGTACAACGATTTGAATTTACATTAGAAATGGCCTGGAAAACCTTGAAGGATTATTTGGAAGATAAAAATTTTGAATTTAAGGCTTCACTTAAGGATACTTTTCGATTAGCTCAGTAAAGTGGATATATTGACTATGCACAGGAATTAATAGATGGGCTCGAGTTAAGAAATTTGTTGTCACATGATTACAGTGGAGAAAAGTATTAAAATCCGAACTGGAATTTAGGAGAACAATATATCCCAAGCTAGAAAACTTATATTTTTATCTTAAATCCGAATTATGAAGGCTTCTGATTTTGGTCTGACACCAAGAGATATCAATACACTTTTCTTTATCTTTACTAAATATCCGGAGGTAAAATGTATTTCCATATTTGGATCCAGAGCTAAAGGCAATCACAAATTTGGCTCTGATATAGATCTTGCAATCCTAAATGAAGGAGTCAATGATAAAATAATGTATAGGATAATGGATGAAATTGAAGAAAGTACGTTGCCTTATTTTGTCGATATTAGAAATTATCCAACCATTACCGATGAGGCATTAAAGTCGAATATTAATAAGAATGGAAAAGAATTTTATACCGTGAAAAACCTGATCTCTGCCACCTAAAAATTTGTTACATTATTTGATCCAACTATCTCACTTGTGGTTTAAGAAGTGGATAAAGGAAAGGTTTAATAGCTTTTTCACTCTGCTTTTAAAGATCGGGTAGGATTGGCAAGTGCTGCTCTTACCGTCTGGAAACTCACGGTAATCAATGCAATCAGAAGAGCCATTGCTCCGGCAACCATGAAATACCAATAGTGCAAATCTTCCCGATATGCATATTTGTTTAACCATGCATTCAGGAAATAATATGCTACAGGAAATGCCAGTATAGTAGAAAGTGCAACTAATATTAAGAAATCGCGCGAAAGTAAAGAAACAAGGCTGCCTATTCCTGCACCCAATACTTTTCTGATTCCAATTTCTTTTATTCGTTGTTCGGCAGTAAATGTGGCCAGTCCAAAAAGACCAAGACATGAAATGAATATGGCCAGGAATGCAAAATATTTAGATAGCTTTCCTACGGTTTGTTCCGATTTGTAATTCTTGCCGATCTCCTCATCGGTAAAATGAAATTGGAATGGAAATGCTGGATTCATCGAATGATATATTTTTTCAATGCCTGCAATTGTTTGTTTGGTTTGATTGGATTCTATACGGATTACAAAGTTGCCCCATATGTCACCCCAAGATGGTTTGTACATCCGTATAATCAAGGGTTCGATCGGTACATGGAGAGAATTGTGATGAAAATCTTTCATTAGTCCAATAATCTGACCTTTATCTCCCCACATGGTGAGCTCCTTACCTACCGGGTCATCATAGCCGATTTTACGTGATGCTGCTTCATTGATCAGGTAGTTGATGCTATCCATACCAAAACCCGGATCAAAATCCCGCCCTGCTAATAATTTTATATCCATGGTCTTAATATAATCGTAAGACACATTGTTATTGCTAAACAAGACAAGTTTGGTGGTATCCTTACCAGGCCATCTTACTCCTTGAGTAGAACTGCCTACTTCCAATGGATTATGGCTGGTCATAGTTACACCTTTGATTCCGGTTAGTTTTAATAATTCCTCTTTAAAAATCTTAGATTTTTTGTTTAATTCACCTTCCATAGGAATAAAAACCAGATTTTCTTTGTCAAACCCAAGATGCTTATTGTTGATGAAAGCGATTTGTTTGTATATCACTATCATTCCTATGATCAGGAATATGGAAAGTGCAAATTGAAATACCACCAACCCCTTACGCAACATCACTCCTTCCGGGTGGATTCGGAAAAATCCTTTTAATACAGAAATGGGTTTCATGGCCGACATAAAAAATGCAGGATACGAGCCGGCAATCAATCCGGTAACCACTGTAAGTAGTATGAGCAGCATTAAAAACCTTGGCTGGCCAAAGGGAATAAATAAGTTTTTACCTGTTGCTTCATTAAAAGACGGCAAAAAGAAATGCACCATGCCAACAGCAAAAACAAGTGCACAAAGGCTGATGAGCATGGATTCACTGATGAATTGACCTATTAACTGTATTTTTCTGGCACCCACCACTTTCCGTACCCCAACTTCACGGGCTCTTTTCAAAGATCGGGCTGTGGCCAGGTTCATAAAATTGATGCACGCAATCAATAGTATGATGATGGCTACCACTGAAAATATTCTTACATATTCGATTCTACCGCCATCTGGTTTACCGGCTTTCCAATTGCCATACAAATAGGATTCGCCGTAGTTTTGTAAAAAGAGTTCTACATTACTTTCCTTGTTTTTATTCTTTATATAGTCCTTTATTTTTTCATTTACTTTTTCCAATATCGCATTTTCGCTGAGCATGACCAGGCATCTAGGCCCATTATTCCCCCATTCCTTAGCCCAGTCATTAGTCTTTAACCATTTATCAAAAGTCATTAAAAAATCAAATTTTAAAGACGATGCTTCCGGTATATCATCAAGCACTCCCGTTACCGTTACATTATCTCCATTATCAATGCGAATGGTTTTTCCTATTGGGTCAGTACCAAAAAAATATTTATCAGCCAGTTTTTTGCTGATTACGCAGGCATCAGGTCTGTCTAAGGCGGTTTCAACATTTCCCTTTACAAGCGGAAAAGTCATTATTTTCAAAAAATCCTTACTTACGTACCTTCCTTTTTCCTTATCCAGTTTATCACCCACAGTAAATAATGGTTCTTCTTCCCATAAAAGTTGACTCGCCAGCTGTATCTCAGGAATGTCTTTTACTATATTTTCGGCCAGGATACCCGGAGTAGATTCAAAAGTGGAGATCTCTCCTGAATAATGTTGATTTTCCATCACCCGATAGATTCGGGCACCATTTTTATGGAATTTATTTTTTGTCACCTCATCCTGCAACCAAAGTATTATGACCAGACTGCAGGCTAATCCCAATGACAAGCCCAAAATATTAATGAAAGAAAAGGTTTTATTAAAAAGGATATTTCTCCAGCCTATGAGAAAAAAATTGCGCAGCATAATCCTGTTTTTATACTTGTTTGTGAATATGGACTCCCAGAAGTATACTTTAGTTGCGCCTAAAGGTTACAAACAGGCAAGAGTTAGTCCCGCATTTTGGCAAAATATTTCAGGATTCCATTTCATGAACCGATATATTGCCGCCTTATTTAAAATAATCCTTATGGAAATGAAATTTTACTTTTATCCAAACTTACTCATAATCTGATCTGTAAAAAAAGTAAATAGTGCAGGCTTAAATAATATCGTCAGTACAAATCCTGCTACAGCTCCCCAAAAATGCGCTGAATGATCGATCATCCCATGCCCTTTCCGGGCAGCATAAGACGAGTACAACAAATACAGTACGGATGCAATCACTCCCGGTATAGGTATGATAAAGAATAAGAGCAATTCTACCCAGGGATAAAAAATGATGAAAGAAAACATAATGCCTGAAACAGATCCTGAAGCTCCCACACTCGCAAAACTTCCATTGTCCTGGTTTTTATGATAGGTCATCATATTGGCTATAATCCCACTGATCAGATAGACAAGCAAATAGTTCATTCTGCCTGCTGTGCCACCAAATACTTCAACAAATTGATTTTCAAGTATACTGCCAAAGGTGTATAAGGCATACATGTTAAAAATCAAGTGCATCATGTCCCCGTGAACAAATGTACCGGTAACTAATCGGTAAAATTCTTTTCCTCTTTTTTCTATGTAGGGCCAATGCTTTAATTTTTCCAATAAATCATGTTTTTGAAAGGCCTGATACGAAACCAGGATGTTGATGGCTATGAGGATTATGGTGACTGACATGGATATATTTTATTCGTGATGGTATGGTTCATTCCGCAAAATAGTAAAACCCCTATACAATTGCTCTACTAAAATCAACCTCACCATATCATGCGAAAAAGTAAGCCTGGAAAGAGATATTTTCTCGTTGGCTCTGGAGTATAAAGCTTCATCAAAACCAAAAGCCCCGCCTATAAGAAAGACATTTCTTTTGTTTGAATTGATCAAAATTTTATTTAAATATCCTGAAAAACCTACAGAAGTAAAATCCTTGCCTTCATCGTCCAGCAAGATAAGATGATCACCGGGTGCCAACTTTGATATGATCAGCTCACTCTGCAGTTTTATGGATTGAACCTTATCAGAGGTCCTCATTGATTTGGGTTCTGCATATTCAATATATCCAAACGATGTATAATGTTTGAGCTTACTACAATACTGTTCTATACCGGTATTGAGATAGGTATGAGCACATTTTCCAATTGCCCAGACTTCGATTTTCATGTATTAATTGGTGGAGTAGACCTGATATTCCCAGGGATTAAGATTGATTTTCTGGTCTTTTTTAAATGCATTAGACTTTTGTGTAAATATTTCCTGCATGGCTGGAATATCCTCATTGAGCGTGCCGGTTTGTTTTTTAGCGGAAAGATTTAATATAACCACAATAGCCTGGCCATCCTTTTCTTTTTTAAAGGCATAGATATCTTTATGATCAATGATCTTTTTTAAGGGACTTGAAGCATTGCCGTTGCCTAGTGCTTTGCTGCGTTGTTTCAGATCGAATAATGCTTTATAAAAGGGAGCTAATGAGTACGTGCTCCACGGTATGGTGTCTTTATCAAAGAATCTTAACCTCTTTTTTAAGGGTTCTTCTTGCCCTGAATAGAGTAGGGGCATGCCATCGAAAGTGAAATTCAGTACAGCCATAGTCTTCACTGCATCCTTCATTCGTTCAAATTCGGTACCCTGCCAGGAGTTTTCATCGTGATTAGAGGTAAAATAAATATGATATCCTTTTTGGTTTTCAGTCGCATCCTGCTTTAGAAATGAATCTATTAAATGAGCTTTCTTTTTACCCTGGGCTATATCGTTACACAGATGGTGAAAATTCCATCCATAGTCTACATCCAGGGAACCTTCATTTCTGAATTGCGGGGTTTGGCTCTCTCCCAATAATAACACGGATTTCATCCTTCTGAGTGTATCAGATACGGTTTGCCAAAAATCGGCAGGTACATTATGGGCAACATCGTATCTAAATCCATCGATATCAAAATCGGAGATCCAGTATTGCATGGCATCTATTTGGGCTTGCCTCATCCCTGCATTATTATAATTCAGGTCGGCGACATCAGTCCATCCCCATGATTTGCCTGTCTGTGGATCTATTGGATCTATAATATTTCCCAAACTATCCTGTGTATAATATTCAGGATTCGATTTGATCCAAACATGCCCCCATCCGGTGTGATTGGGCACCCAGTCAATTATCACTTTCATACTATTAGCATGGATTTTATCAACCAGTTTTTTAAAATCGTCTTTGGTGCCAAATTCCGGATTGGTTGCTAAAAAATCGGTGACACTATAATAACTTCCGAGGCTGCCTTTTCTTTTTTCGGCTGAGATCGGAAATATCGGCATAAACCAAATGATGTCAATTCCCATTTGAGCTAATCTCTCCACATGATTGGAAAATGCATTGAAAGTACCTTCAGGAGTATATTGCCTTATATTGACTTCATACATTACAGCATGATCATCCCAGTCGGGATTGCCATGTTTTACAATTTGACTTGGCGCGGGAGCCTCATTTGATACTGAAGTGACTTTGGTTTCATTTTTACAGGCAATAAGTAAAATGAAAAAGCATCCAGCGGTAAAATACTTCATGGATAAAATGTATTTGTGTTAAATAAAGGTTGAAATTATATATTTTAATTATATAATCAAATAAGTTAATTATCAAGTTGTGAAATCTGGAATCCCAAATATAGAAAATAGCAAATTAACAAAAACAATCCTTCTGCCCTTCCAATTTTTAGTTTGCCCATATACAAACTAAAAAAATAGAGCAATATACTTGCACCGCAACACACAAATAAATCAATATTGGTAATATTACCGATGGGTAGAGGGTATATGGTGCCACTGACACCTAATATAAAAAAGATATTAAAAATATTACTTCCAACCACATTGCCAACAGCTATATCTGAATTCTTCTTATATGCTGCAACCACACTGGTAGCTAATTCTGGCAATGAAGTACCCACTGCCACCACGGTAAGTCCAAGGACGGATTGGCTGATCCCAAAAGATAAAGCCACATTCATAATTTGGTCCACGAACAATTTACCGCCAATCACCAATCCAATAATTCCTGCTCCTATCCACAAGATGGATTTGGCTTTTGACATTATTTTGATATTCAGTTGTTCATCATCTTTCGAATTTTTAATTAAATGAAATATATAGTATAGAAAAATGGCGAAGAACAATAAAAAAACTATGGACTCGGATCTGGACAAAATATCTGTTTCTCCATTCAGAAAGAAAATATCATTCAGCAAAATGGTTAATACGACTGCAGCCAACAAACTCATTGGTATTTCTTTGAATACCGTATTACCCAGAACAGTCAGTGGAAAAATCAGGGCTGAGATGCCTAATATTCCAAAAATATTAAAAATATTACTTCCTATAACATTGCCTATTGCAATATCTGCATTTTTCGTGATAGCAGCATAGATCGAGACCACCATTTCAGGGGTAGATGTACCAAAGGCCACCACAGTCAGGCCGATTACGATATTGGGAACATTGTATATTTTAGCTAATGAAGACGATCCATCCACTAAAAAATGAGCTCCAAGTATGACCAGTGATAAGCCTATAATAGAAAGTACTAATGAGATGACCATACGGCTTTGATAACTCTAAATAGTGCAAAAATATATTTTATCAATTCATAAAAACAGATTTCGGCAGAAATGGTTTATTATGAATATTAATTTATCTGCCATTAACTCAGGCAAACTAATTAATCCTGATGGGGTAAATCCAATACACTGATCATCGGTATGGCACTACCTGCTATTCCTTTTACACTTCCGTAAAACTGGGATGTATTGATCAGTACTTTTTCGATTACTTTTTCACGCTGTGACCAGATTCGATTCATAGCGATTTTTTCCTTCTGTAGATCTTCCTGCATTTGCTTGAAACCTTCTACGATGGCTTCAATCTGCATCTTAAAATCATTACCGGTCAGGTAATTGTAAAGCATATTTAGCTTGTCGGTCCGATTTACCTGAGATTGAATGGCTTCACCCACTCTGATCAGGCCTTGTCTGAGAATAGGAACCAATGCTTTATAATCATCAAAGCTGCATATCCATATCCCATTTTTTTCTCCCATGAATTCCATATCTCTGGGCATAGTTTGAGTGATGAGTACCCCAATGTCAGCTCCTACTAATCGCATATCTTCTTTGAGTTTCTCTATCCAATTTTGTTGAAAGTCTTTGGTGCGTTTACTTTCATAATAAATGGTGCCTATATTTTCCATGGCGCGGGTATGTACCCTCTGGATACAGTCAGCACCACGCGCACCTTTTCGTACTTCTTCAATGTCATCCATTGGAAAATGTTCCTGCAGATATTCTTCAATTGCCAATTCTTGTACTTCACCCTGCAGCTGCATGGACCCCTGTTGTGATTTTCGTTGCAGTGTTTCATACTCCTTTTGGCTCAGTTCAGTTCGTTTTTGCTCTTCTTGCCTGATTTTTTCCTTTAGTAAACTGGCTTCCTGACTAAATTTTTCCTGCAGTTTGAGTTCAATTTCGGTTTGCAGTCCATCCATTTTTCGTTTTAGCTGTTCATTTTCAATCGCTGCTCGGGTAAGTTTTTCAAGTCTTTCTTCAAGCTCCTTTCGTTCATTTTCTGCTGTAAAGAGTTTTAGCTGAAATTCCTTATCATGTTGATTTTTAAGCTGTTCCAGTATTTTTGACTTCTCTTTTTCGAGTCTTTCAATGAATAATTCATTTTCCCGTTGTTTTTTCAGATCCAGTTCTTTTTTATCTTTTTCCACTTCTAACAGCTTTGCCTTTACGATGGCTAGCATTTTCTGTTCTTTTTCTTCAAACTGTTTTTCCAGGTCTTTGGCCATTTGCCGGCCGATGCTTTCTTCGGCATTAAAATTGTGACCGCAGGCCGGACAAGCTATTTTTTGCATATTTTAAGACGATAAATTCGACTGCAATATATATATTATTTCTTTAATATTTGGCTTTTTTCGGGTTTCTGTAAATTAAGTCTATTAAGACCTGCTCCGATCCCTTATTTATCAAGGAAAAATAATATATTTGTGCCGCTTTTTAACATTATATATACAAAAATTTTAATATGTTAGGTAAAGGTTTAGTGAAGTTTTTCTTTATACTTCTAGGTATCGTATGCCTTATGCAATATTTATTCATGCTGCCTACCCGAAGTGTAGAAAGAAAAGCAGACAAATATGCAGAGGAATTTAGCACAACAGCGGATAGCATAGATCCTGCTTTGGCTTTTCGTACTGCCAGAACACAATATTTGGACTCTGTTTCGAATGATGTAATTTTTTCCATACCGGGTATAAAAAAGTATACGTATGAGGAATTGAAACGACAGCAGCTGGCTTTAGGTCTTGACCTTAAAGGTGGTATGCAAAGTGTACTCAATGTAGATCTCAAAGATGCCCTTATAAGGCTTTCACGAGATAGCAAGGATCCCGAATTTCTGCAGGCTCTGGACAATGCTGAGAAAGCCCTTGCCTCTGATAATAGAAATTATATCACCCTCTTTGGAGAGGCTTATGAAAAAATTGCTCCTGGTAAAAAACTGGCTGTGATTTTTCAACGAGACCCGGGTTTGAAAACGCAGATTAATAATGAGACTTCCAATTCTACTGTGCTCAATATATTGCGTACCAAAGCCGATGAGACAGTAAAACTGACTTTCGACAGACTGAAAAATCGTATTGATAAATTCGGCGTAATCCAGCCCAATGTATCATTAGATGCTGCTCGTGACCAGATTACTGTCGAACTTCCTGGTATTGAAAATCCGGAAAGAGCCAGGAGGTTACTACAAACTACTGCAAAACTTGAGTTTTGGGATGTTTACCGGGCTGGTGATCCAGCAGTGACTTCTCCTAGTATCTTAAATGCCCTGGTAGAAGCTGATGACAAGTTAAAGAAAATAATGGGTGAGGATACGGTAGCTGTCGGCTCAGCCAGCGATTCCATCATAAGAATCGATACGGCTTATGCATCGTCACTGGATACAGCAGGAAATACGGTAATAGATTCGTCTAAATTTACATATGATACCACTTTTGCTTCTGAGGATCCACTGGCATCAAGGGGACCCTTATTACGAGTTTTTACTCCCAATTTTGTAAATCAGGACCGTACCAGTTTTACATTTTCTCCTGCGGTTATGGGAGTAGCTGAAGAAAAAAACAAAAATAAAGTATTGGCTATGCTTAATATGCCTGAGATCAGGCAGGCATTTCCAAAAGAACTTGAATTTAAATGGGCTGCCAAACCCGTAACCCTCACTGATAATACCAGTGGTGATGAATCAGCTATGTATTTTTTACATGCGATAAAACATAAAAAAGGGACTGATGTAGCGCCAATCGAAGGCGATAGAATTACAAATGCTCAGCCTTCAAGCAATAGAAATGGTCAGACTACGGTAACGCTCAAAATGGATAATGCAGGCTCAAAAGTATGGGCCGATATGACTACAAAAGCCGCACAGGATAATAATAGAGAGATAGCAATCACCCTTGATGATGAAGTGGTATCCTGTCCATCTGTTAATGGCCCAATCACGGGTGGTGACACAGAAATTACCGGATCTTTTACTGTTCAGGAAGCAACTGACCTTGCCAATATTCTGCAAGTTGGTAAACTACCTGCTCGTACCAAAATTATCCAGGAGTCGTTAATCGGACCTTCCTTGGGTCGTGAGAATATTCAAAAATCCCTATGGGCAATGGGCCTTGGATTTTTGGTGGTATTGATTTTTATGGTGATGTATTATGGTAAAGGTGGCTGGGTGGCCATCATTGCCTTGATTGCCAACCTATTCTTTATCATTGGTGCACTGGCTTCGTTAGGTACGGTACTCACTTTACCTGGTATCGCTGGTATTGTACTTACAATGGGTATGGCCGTAGACGCTAACGTAATCGTATACGAGCGCATCCGGGAAGAGTTAAGAGAAGGTAAATCGTTACTCACCTCTATTGCTGAAGGATTTAAACATTCTATGTCAGCGATTCTCGACTCTAATGCCACTACATTATTGATTGGTTTGGTACTTATATATTTTGGATTGGGCCCGATTAAGGGTTTTGGTACAGTACTTATTGTAGGTATTATATTTACCGTATTCACTGCTTTATTGATGAGCCGTTTGATTATTGATTGGTGGGTACACCGTGGCGGTGAAATCAATTTTTGGACTAGTAAGACCAAAGATTTATTTACCCATTTTAAATACGACTGGATTGGAATGCGTAAAAAATCTTATATGATTTCAGGAGCATTACTTTTAATCGGTTTGATAGCAGTACTGACCAGAGGCTTCGACTATGGAGTTGATTTTACCGGGGGATATTCTTACAATATCAATATGGGTAATACTCCGGTAAGTTCGGACCAGTTGAGAACTTCGCTTACTACCTTATTGGAAGGGGAGCCGGTGATTAAGGCAGTAGATGCTGCGAATACCTATAACGTTACTACCAAATATTTGATAGATGATCTTTCTGCTGAAGCTCCTGATAAAGTAATGGCAAAAATGTTGGAAGGAATCAAATCTTTGCCTGGTGCTGAAAATACTACACTTGAAAATTTCAAAAACCCTGAAGGCTCTGGAATACATATAACCAGTTTTACTAAAGTAAATCCTACCATAGCTGATGATATACGTACCAGTTCTATTTGGGCGACAATTATCGGATTGGTAGTGATCTTCTTTTATATATTAGTCCGCTTTAATAAATGGCAGTATAGTCTTGGTGCGGTAATAGCATTAGCGCATGATGTTTTGATTACAGTAGGTTTATTTGCTTTATTACATGGCATTCTGCCTATCCCACTGGAGATTGATTCCGCTTTCATCGCCGCGATTCTTACCCTTATCGGTTATTCAATAAATGATACAGTGATCGTATTTGATCGTATTCGGGAATACATGAATACGTATTCCACACTTACGTTGGAAGAAATCATCAATAAAGCCGTTAATAGTACACTGACTCGTACGATTATTACTTCACTTACAGTGTTTTTTACCATTTTTATCTTATTGGTATTTGGTGGTAGCTCCATCAAAGGTTTTGCCTTTGCCATGACCGTAGGTGTAGTAGTCGGTACATATTCATCTATATTTATTGCATCACCAATCTTAGTTGATTTTGCCACTAAAAAAGCAAAAGAAATACAGGCCAAAAACGTAAAACCAACAACCGGCGGCTTAACTAAAAATGTTGCTGTTAAAGCGAAATAAGACTTTTTAAATATAATTTCACAAGGGCTCACCTCTAATCAGGTGGGCTCTTTTTATTTGGGGCATTTGGTAGTAATATCGATTGAAATGTAAATATTTAATTTAGGAATGATGATAGGCCATTCGTGGTTTGAGCATCTGATGATACTGCCGGGAAATATTTTTCCGAGTTGCCATATTATTTCAAGCCTGGAAAATTTATTACGGCATTGTGGACAAAATATATCAAAGCTGGCTGGAATTAATGCGGAGGTATTTACATCAAACACCTCTCGGGTCTTTTACCGGGATTCTACATCGACAAATTCGATATGGATTTGAAGCCACTCAAACCTATATTGAAAGAGTGAAGGGCTATTTGGTAAAGTTATTGAATTTATGGGTTTTGGAATACGGTTATGCAATACTATTGAACAATAATGGTAGATCAGGTATATTTGTTTATATAATTCAAATGTTCAGGGTAGGATATAGCTTGTTTGTAATTTCAATATTGATATTGATTTCTTTTTGTACAGTGGTGCAAAAAGCAAGGACAGGTGCTGATGCATTTGATCGAAAGCAATTTTTTTTAGCTGCCAATCTCTATGAAAAAGAATTTGAAACGTATACGGATAAAGCATTCCGGGCCAAAGTGGCCTATGGGGCTGCTGTGTCGTATATGAAAATGAATGAAACCGCCCTGGCTGCACAATGGTTTAAACAAGCTGCTGATTTGGAATTTGGTGATGTGGCATGGAAAGAATACAGCAATGCGCTGATTCAATTAGGACAGTATGAAGATGCCATACAAGTATTGGAAACATTACAGAACAGAAAGGGAAATAGCGAAGAAATAAGGTTGATTATCTCGAATGCAAAACAATCTGCATCCATTGCACGTGAAAATCTGAATTTTTATACTGTGCATTCATTGGATCTCAATACAGCTGCTGCTGAATATGCACCCAGCATCAATCCACAAGGGGATTTGGTCTTTACTTCTGATCGACCTTCCGTTTCAGGTACCGAAATATATAAATGGACAGGCAGAAGTTTTTCTGATCTATTTATTGGCAATCCAAATTCACTCGAAACCAAATCTTTCGATCAAATCATTAATAGCCAGGCAAATGAAGGTACTGCTACATTCAATGCCGCAGGTAATGTAATCATATTTACCAGGTGCGGCTCTACCATAAATGTACCGGATGCTTATTGTAAACTCATGATGTCTCAATACGATCAGGGTAAATGGAGCGAACCTACTCAACTTGACTTTCAAAAAGAAAATATTAATTACCGCAATCCTTGTTTTGCGGCTAATGATTCAGTTATCTTTTTTGATAGTGATGATGAGAAAGGGGAAGGGAAATACGACATATATTATACGGAATGGCTGGAGAATAAATGGAATGGACCGGAAAGACTGGGTAACAGGATAAATACAAAACATGAAGAAAAGTTCCCATTTATGTACAATGATACACTCTACTTTGCCTCTGACAGGCCGGGAGGTTTGGGTGGATTGGATATATACAAGACATTTGTAAATGAAGAGGGAGAATGGCAGCCACCTATAAATCTTAAAGCGCCCATTAATAGCAATGAAGATGATTTTGGCCTCGTGATTGATCCCCGCACCCAAGGAAATGAATTAAAAGGTTATTTTTCATCCTCCCGTAAAGGAGGGGCAGGAAAAGACGATATCTATTCTTTTATACGCACAAAAACGGATGAATCCGTTTTTGTGCCTGCTATTAAACCAAGCGATACCATCACAAAGAAGAAGGAAATCGCATATAAGATATTCGTTAATGTTAGAGTAAATCAAATACTGCGTACCAATCCGGATGATCCGAATAGTCCTATTGCCCAAAAAAGACCCATGCCTGATGTTTCGGTTCTTTTAAAAGAGGATAATAATCCAATTCAATTGCGCACCAATGCCAATGGGAATGCATACCGCGAAATCGCTTACGATAAAAATTACTTTGCTATAGCAGTAGCCCCTCCGCTTTTAAATTCAAGTACTACATTCAATACTATTGATAAAAAAGACCCTGACAATCCCATCAAGACAATCAATATTGAAATTAATCTCGATAAATTATACACGGGCAAAGAAATCATACTTTCGGATATTTATTATGATCTGGACAAATGGGATATCAGAAAAGATGCCGAAATACCTTTGAATTCACTTGCCCAGATGCTAAAAGATAATCCACGCATCAGAATACAACTTTCTTCTCATACGGATTGCAGAAGCAGCGAGGTATATAATTTGGAGTTGTCTAATAAGAGGGCTAAGTCTGCAGTGGATTTTCTGATCAAAAGTGGAATAGCCCAGGAAAGACTGATTCCTAAAGGCTTTGGAGAATCACAATTAATAAATACATGTATTTGCGAACAATGTACCGAGGAGGAACATCAGGCGAATAGAAGAACAACTTTTACTATACTGAATTAATGTCTTAGTACAACACAGTTCTTCATTATAGAAAATTTGGAAAACCAATTATAATCTTGGATGGGTTGTGAATAATCTAAGTTCCCCAATGATCTAATTATGCATTTGAAGTTTTCATAAGGTAAAAAACGTATTAAAAAAATTTTCATATCCAATAAATAATTATACATTTGCCAGACCATTCAAGCTGAATGTGTTTTATTCATTTAACAACCTGGAACTTTAATTTTTTATGCCTTATCTTTTTACTTCTGAATCTGTATCTGAAGGACATCCTGATAAAGTAGCAGACCAGATCTCAGATGCCCTCATTGATAATTTTCTTGCCTTTGATCCCGAATCCAAAGTGGCATGTGAAACCTTGGTTACCACAGGTCAGGTAGTGCTGGCAGGAGAAGTAAAATCAAAAACATATCTGGATGTACAGGAGATCGCGCGAGATGTAATACGTAAAATCGGGTACACCAAGAGTGAGTACATGTTTGAAGCAAATTCATGTGGTATATTTTCTGCGATACATGAGCAATCAGCAGATATTAACCGCGGTGTGGACAAAAAGAATCGCGAAGAACAAGGCGCTGGAGATCAGGGAATGATGTTTGGCTATGCCAGTCGTGAAACAGAAGATTTTATGCCTTTGCCTTTGGATTTGGCACATAAACTATTGATTGAATTGGCTGAACTAAGACGGGAATGCAAACAAATCAAATACCTTAGACCGGATGCGAAAAGCCAGGTAACCATTGAATACGATGATAACAATAAACCCATTAGAATTGATACCATCGTAATCTCCACCCAACATGATGATTTTGATAAAGATGAAGCCATGGCTCAAAAGATCAGAAAGGATATGATTGAAATACTGGTGCCAAGGGTAAAAAAGAAATTAGGGGCCAATATCCAGAAACTATTCAATAATAATATCACATATCATATCAATCCAACGGGCAAATTTGTAATCGGAGGCCCGCATGGAGATACCGGCTTGACAGGCAGAAAAATTATTGTAGATACCTATGGCGGTAAAGGGGCACATGGTGGTGGTGCTTTCTCCGGAAAAGATCCATCTAAAGTTGACAGATCTGCTGCTTATGCTACCAGGCATATAGCTAAAAATATAGTTGCTGCGGGTTTATGTGATGAGGTATTAGTGCAGGTCTCCTATGCAATAGGTGTGGCCAAACCAATGGGCTTATATGTAAATACCTATAACACAGCCAGAGTGGCCATGACAGATGGTGAGATAGCGGCACGTATTCTGGATATTTTCGACATGCGTCCATATGCAATTGAAAAACGGTTAAAACTTCGTTCGCCTATATATTCCGAAACAGCTTCTTATGGCCATATGGGAAGAAAGCCTGAAGTGATAGAAAAGACTTTCAAATCACCGGATGGCAAAGTCAAAAAAGTAAAAGCAGAACTTTTTACCTGGGAGAAACTCGATAAGGTAAAAGAAGTTAAAAAAGCTTTTGGTATAAAATAAGAAAGCTGATTTTTCAAAATAAGAAATTCAACAGGCAAATAAAAGGGACTGCAATAATGGGGTCCCTTTTGTATTTAATTTTCTATTGAGATAAAAAAAATAACTTGATCTTAGATGTTAATGGAATCCAGTACACCTGTTTTTTGACATTTGTATTGGTTTTTACTAATTGAGTTCAAAAAAGCATAGGTGTAATCAAGATTTTAATCGTCCACCCTTTCTTTTCCTTTATTTAGACTGTATCTTTAGGCACTATTCTAAACTATTTCAAAACACTAAAGAAATATGTCAGTATTCAAACTTAATGTAAACGGTCAGTCAGTATCGGTAGATGTGGCTGATGATACCCCACTGCTCTGGGCATTGCGTGATCATCTTAATCTCACCGGTACTAAGTATGGGTGTGGTATCACTGCCTGTGGTGCATGTATGGTGCATGTAAATGGCACTGCAACTAAATCATGTACCCTGCCTGTTTCTGTAATTGGAAATGGGAAAATTGTGACCATTGAAGGTCTGTCTAAAAATGGAGATCATCCAGTGCAGAAAGCTTGGGATACGGTAGATGTACCTCAGTGTGGCTATTGCCAGGCTGGTCAGATCATGACTGCTGCTGCATTATTAAATAAAAAGCCAAATCCAAGTGATAAGGATATTGCAGAAGCTATGAACGGGAATATATGCAGGTGTGGCACATACCATCGAATAAAGGATGCTGTAAAGTTAGCTTCGAAAAGCATGAAAAAATAATACGGCATGTTGCATTCAATCATTCATTCAATTTAAAGTGTAATAATCATGACTTCAAATACAATAATTCCAAATACAAACAGAAGACAATTTTTAAAAACATCAGCTATTGCTTCAAGTGGCCTGGTGCTAAGTTTTCAGCTATTGGGTAAAGAAAAAGACGAACAAGGAAATCACATAGATAAAGCGGAGGGTGAAGGGGTGGTATTTAACTCTTATCTCACCATTAATCCTGATGGCACTGCCACAATATATTCTCCCAATCCTGAGACTGGCCAGGGCATTAAAACGGCATTTCCAATGATTGTTGCAGAGGAATTGGACATGGACTGGAATAAAATAAAAGTAGTGCAAGCCCCTTTAGATACTAAAAGGTTTGAGCGGCAGGTAGCCGGAGGATCCCGGTCTACACCGCATTCATGGAAAAGACTCAGAGAAGCAGGTGCTACTGCAAAATATATGCTCATACAAGCGGCTGCACAAGCCTGGAATGTACCGGCAGCAGAATTAACCACTGCTAATGGTAAAATAAATCATAAGGCATCCGGTCGTTCTGAACATTATGGCAAGTTTGTAATGGATGCAAAAAACATTGAGATTCCAAAAGAAATCAAACTAAAGGATCCATCCGAGTTTCATACTATTGGTCGTTTTGTAAAGGCTGTTGATAATAATGAAGTTTTTACAGGTAAATCAATTTATGGAATGGACTTCAACCGCCCGGATATGGTAAATGCCATGATTGTGAGGCCACCGGCATTTGGACTGAAATTTAAATCGGTAAACAGTGAAGCCATCAAAGCCATGCCCGGTATTATCGATGTAGTTCCTTTCGCGAATAAAGTAGCTATTGTGGGTAAAACGAACTGGGAAATAATGAAAGCAAAACGGGCTATTAAAGTAGAATGGGAGTCCACCAAGGAGCTGGAAAGCACGGAAATGCACAATAAAATATTATCTGATATGATTACCTCCGGCAAAATGGATGTAAAAAGATCTGAGGGTGATGTTGAAGCCGCATTTAAGTCAGCTCATAAAATTATTGAATCTGAATTTCAATGTCCATTCATTCCACATAATGCGATGGAACCAATGAATTTCTTTGCTCATGTCAAAGAAAATAGTGCGGAATTAGCCGGTCCATCTCAAAACCCTGAATCCGCACGCAATCAGGTGGCCAAGTTATTGAACCTACCTCAGGAAAATGTAACTGTAGAGCTGACTAAGCTAGGTGGAGGATTTGGCAGAAGATTAAACAGCGATTTTGCTTTAGAGGCAGCTGAGCTTTCCAAACTTATACAGAAACCTGTGAAAGTTTCCTGGTCCCGTGAAGATGATATGACTGCCGGAATATACAGACCGGCGTGCAAATACAAATTTAAAGCTGCTATTGACTCCAAAGGAAATATGATTGCTTATCAGGTCAGGGCTGCAGGAATGAACAGTGGTAATCCCAACCGGGAAAATAATTTTCCGGTAGGAGCTATCGGCAATGTATTGATGGAGGCATTGGATTATAAATCAGATGTCACTACCGGCCCATGGCGTGCCCCTATCACTAATTTCCTGGCAGGAGCAGAGCAAATATTCTTAGATGAAGTAGCTGAAGCCGGTGGTAAAGATCCGGTTACCCAACGATTAGAATGGGTCGCGGCTGCCAAGGCCAATCCTGTAGGAAAAGTCCTTTATGAACCGGATAGGTTTAAAAATGTGATAGATTTAGTTGCTGAAAAATCCGATTGGTTTAAAAAGAAAAAAGGGGTCTTTAAAGGCTTCAGCACTTATTTTGCGCATTCTACCTATGTGGCTATGGTTGCAGAAGTAGTGAAGAATAAAGGCAAGGCAGAATTAAAAAAAGTATATGTTGCTGTAGACTGTGGAATTCTGATCAATCCTTCCGGTGCCTTAAATCAAATAGTGGGTAGCGTAGTAGATGGACTTGGTCATGCAATGTACGCCAGACTTACTTTTAATGAAGGTGCACCGGAACAAAATAATTTTGATTCATTCAGATTAATCCGGTTTAGTGAAATCCCAGAGGTTGAAGTTCATTTTTTTAAGAGTAATGTTGATCCCACCGGACTGGGTGAACCAGGAATACCACCTGTAAGCGGGGCTGTAAGTAATGCTTTCTACAAAGCTACAGGGGTACGCATGCGCAACCAGCCATTTATTGACTATATTGATGATATGAAATCTGGAAATGGTAAGAAGGAAATGATGTGATGATATAATTTACCATGTAAAGAGTTCTCTCACCCTGGACACCGTGTTTGTGACTGAAAATGATTTACCTCATTCCATCCTTATTATATTAGTTTTTTTATTAATATGACATGGCTGGTACGCGGTATGTCGTACATGGTAAATTCCATTATCTTTGTAGCCTCATCAAAACTCTTACTTTTTTATGTCGTCGTACAACATCAGAATCGAAAAAACGAAAAAATCAAAGCTTGCAGATGTGGATATTGCAAATGCACCTTTTGGCAGAGTGTTTACAGATCATATGTTTGTCGTCGATTACATTAATGGTTCATGGCAAGATGCCAGAGTGATTCCTGTACAGGAGATGCCCATGCATCCGGCCAACCTTTCTCTTCATTATGGTCAAACTATTTTTGAAGGAATGAAGGCTTTTAAAGATCATTCGGGTCAGCCCGTATTATTCAGACCGGAAAAGAATGCACAGAGATTGAATTTTTCTGCTCGCCGAATGTGTATGGCTGAGCTTCCTGAAGAATTGTTTCTACAAGGTTTGGAAACGGTGATCTCTGTTGATGAAGCCTGGATACCAGAAGGAGAAGATAGCTCGCTTTACATCCGCCCTTATATGTATGCTATGGATAGTTTTATAGGGGTTGCACCATCTGAAACTTACCGGTTTGTGATTTTACTTATGCCTGTTGGCCCCTATTTTACAGCCCCTGTTAAACTTTGGGTTGAACGTAATTTTATTCGGGCTGCTGTGGGAGGCACAGGTGAAGCAAAAGCCGGCGGTAATTATGGAGGATCACTTTATCCTGCAAAATTGGCTCGCCAAAAAGGATTTGATCAGATTCTTTGGCTGGACGCCAAAGAGCATAAATACATAGAGGAGAGTGGTACCATGAATGCTATTTTTATCATCGGCGATGTAGCCGTAACTCCTAATCTGGGAGGTTCAATATTACAAGGCATTACCAGAGAAACTTGCCTGACGATATTAAGAGACAAAGGATTTGAAGTACAGGAAAGGCCTGTAAGTATTGATGAAATATTCGAAGCTTATGAAAGAGGACTTTTAAAGGAAGCATTTGGTGTTGGCACTGCGGTAGTGGTGATACCATTTAAATCCCTTACTGATGGTGATAAAACTATTCAACTGGATCCGGATCATTTCCATATAGCAAAAATGCTTAAATCAGAAATCACAGGCATACGTAAAGGAACATTGCCTGATAAATACAATTGGGTAAGACGGGTAGAAGTATCTGAGGGCGTTCTGGTCTGATTTCAATTAAATTTTAGGTAAAAGCTTCAATCACATCGATGGTTTCTATATTGCCAAATTCCTTGTATCAAAACCTGGAGTTTGATAAAATCTCTAATCTATTGAAGGAGTATTGCCTGATCGAAGATACCAGGCAGCACAAATTTCCATTGCAGTTAGAGACCGACTTAAAAACATTGGAGCATATACTTGACGAAGTATTGGAGTTTAAAAGTACCTATGAGCAAAGTGCACTGATACCTGTGCTGGCAACCAATTCAATCACAGAGCATCTTGAATATCTTTCCCTGGAAGGGTACGTGTTGGAACTGGAAAGCTTACTGGATATTTTAAAAGCACTTCAAAATCTGGAAGAATTACAGGTGTATTTTAATGAGCTTACAAGGAGAAATTTGGCTCCCCTGGCTTACCAGCAGTACAAAAAAATAAATTACACTTCGGATTTATATAAAGAATTTAAAGTGCTTTTTGATGATAAGGGCCAGATCAGGCCAGATGCTTCTCCTGCACTAAAATCCATTTCCAGCGCAATCAAATCGAAAGAATATGAAATAGATCAGGTATTTAAAAGCCTTCTATTTGAGTATAGAAAAAATGGGTGGCTTTCCGAAGCGGGTGAATCCGTAAGAAATAATAGGAGAGTGGTGGCAGTCGCTTCTGAGCATAAACGAAAAATCAAAGGAATTATTCACGACGAATCTACCACCGGCAGAACCACCTTCATTGAACCTGAGTCAATAATTGAGAAAAATAATGAATTGTTTTCTCTGGAAATCGATTATCAAAATGAAATCTTACGGTTACTCAAAGCCTTAAGTGCTTCATGCCATTCACATCACGTAATGCTCGTAAGGGGATGGGAAGTGATCTTATATTTTGATTTTATCCGGGCCAAGGCCTTATTTGCTGTCAAATATGAAGGCTTGAGACCGGAAATATATGACAAGCCTCAATTAAAGATTAAAACAGGCAGGCATCCATTATTGTTTCTTAAAAATAAGCCACTGTCAAAAACAACCATTCCATTCGATTTAATACTGATTGGTGAAAACAGGATTTTAATACTTAGTGGCCCCAATGCCGGGGGTAAATCGGTGGTGATGAAAGCTACCATGCTTATGCAGATGATGCTTCAGGCTGGAATGCTTGTTCCGGTACATGAAGCTAGTGAAATGGGTATATTTCATTCTTTTCTTGGTGATATTGGTGATCACCAATCTCTGGAAGAAGACTTGAGTACATACAGTTCCAGATTATTATTAATGAAACAATTTCTGGACATTGCTGATCACCGCAGCCTGATGGTCATAGATGAATTTGGTTCAGGTACCGACCCTAAGCTGGGAGGTGCTATCGCAGAATCCATTTTACTGGCCTTAAACAAAAAAAAGGTCTTTGGTGTAATTACGACACACTATTCTAATTTAAAAGTACTTGCTTTTAAAACCAAAGGATTAATTAATGGTGCCATGGTATTCGATACCGAGCACCTAAAACCCACCTTTCAGTTAAAAGTAGGGAGACCTGGCAGCTCATATGCTTTTGAAGTGGCCTCCCGGTCCGGCTTGGATGATGAGGTAATTGAGCATGCTAAAAAACGAACACATCAGGATCAGAAAGAGTTGGAAACATTGCTTATAGAACTGCAGCGTGATAAACTTATACTCGAAGATCAATTGCATCGGGTAAAAACGAAAGAAGATAACCTGGACAAATTGACTAAGTCCTATCAGCAAATGCACGATGACTATGAGATTAAAAAGAAAAAACTCAAACTTGATCAAAAATCCTGGGAACTGAATGCATCTAAAGAAATGGCTTTAAAAGTATCCAGGGCTTTAAAAGAAATAAAAACCATTCCAAAAAATAAAGAAGCTACTACAGTTTTGCAAAAACTGGAGCAGGTGAAAACAGAGGTAGAAATACAAGAAAAAGATCTTCACAAACTTGCCACGGAAGTACATATGTTGGAAAAAGCAAGTCAAAAATCAATAGAAGAGGGAAGTTATGTGAGACTGAAGAATGGCACGGAAACAGGACAAGTACAATCCATAAGAAAGAATCAGGCAGAAGTGTCGCTGGGTTCCATGATCATTTCCATACCTTTGAAAGATCTTATACTGGTGCGTCAACCGGAAATGATTTCAACCCCATCTTCAAAGACTAAGGCCATACTTGCCGAAGAAAAATCAGTAGACCCTACGTTGGATATAAGAGGCATGAGTAAAGCACAAGCTATAGAGCTTTTACAAAATTACCTTGATCGCGCTATGCTCAGTAATGTGCATGAAGTAAAAATATTGCACGGAAAGGGTAGTGGGATTCTCAGGGATGTAGTAAAACAACAGGCAAAAAAATACAAAGGAATTGGCAAGATCAGCCACCCACCACAGGAAGCCGGTGGGGATGGGGTGAGCATTGTAAGTATGACCTGAATGAAAATGTAATTACCCCCTTAACCTTCCAGTTGGAATTATTTTAGCCCAGACTGTAGTTTGCTATTTCTGCTCTAATTTAATTTTGCATTGATAAAGCCAACTTGCTTTTCTTATATCCATATCCAAAGTAGATCAATATACCAATACCAAACCAAATAAAAAACCAAAACCAATTTGATCCTGCCATACCAGTAAGTAAATAAAGACAGGAAGCCATGCCCATTAAGGGTATAAGTGAAAACTTTTTAAAATAGGCATAAACAGACAATGTAACCATTATCAACCAAAATAGAATGGTTGAAATCCGTACCGACACTGAAGAAAATAATTTTGACTCTGTACCGATAGAAAATAAATCATTAAAATAATCAGAATCATTTAGTGATAATAAAAGTACCAGAAAAAGTATACCCAGAGGAAAAATGTATTGACCATTTATATAGGGAAGGTGAAATTTTCCGGGTTCCTTTTTCTTTTCCGGTAATAATAACACACCGCCACATACTAATACAAATGCAAATAGGGTACCTATGCTGGTAAAATCCAACACAAAGGTTTTATCCGTAAACAAGATGGGTATGCCCACCACCAACCCTGTCACTATAGTTGCAAATGAAGGCGTCCGGTAAGTAGTATGTATTTTTTGGAATGCCGCGGGTAGTAATCCGTCTCTGCTCATCGTCATCCAAATCCGTGGCTGACCGAGTTGGAATACAAGCAATACACTTGTCATTGCAATTACGGCGCAGATAGCAACCAGGACCACCATCCATGGTTGATTAAGATTCTCAGATTCGAATATAAATGCCAGAGGATCCCCGATGCCTTCAAATTTGGTATAGACCACGGCTCCGGTAAGAACCAAAGTAAGAATGATATAAATAATTGTACATATGATTAATGACCATATCATACCCTTAGGGAGATCACGCTGAGGGTCCTTGCTTTCTTCAGCCAACACACTAACAGCATCAAAGCCAATATAGGCGAAGAATACTCCGCTTACAGCCGCCATTACACCGCCAAATCCATTTGGCATAAATGATTTTGTCCCGCTGGCATTGGCCGGGGACCAATTTTCAAAGCTGCCAATATTTATTACTAATGCTCCGCCTACCAAAATCACTAAAGCAATTACGGCTAATTTCAGAATCACCATGGCATTGCTAAAATTGCGGCTTTCTTTAACCCCCCTGTATACCAAATACGTAATCAGGATATTTATTATAAATGCAGGAAGATCGGCGATAATTCTTACCCCTGCAATTATGGGGGCCTGGTTCCAGGCATCATTCAATTCTTGGACGGAGGTACCGGCTGCTATGCCATTGGCAGCTTCACGGTAACTGCATGTAAAATAAGCAGGTATATGGATATTAAATTTTTCCATTAAGGTAGTGAAATAGTCGCTCCAGGAAAAGGATACATAGATATTGCCTATGCTATATTCCATCAATAATGCCCAACCTATGATCCAGGCCATAAGTTCACCAAAAGAAGCATAAGCATAGGTGTACGCGCTACCTGCCACCGGAACCCTGCTTGCAAATTCAGCATAACAAAATGCAGTGAAACCACAGGCAATCCCACAAAGAATGTATAAAAGTACTACGCCTGGCCCTCCACTGAATACTGCAGCACCTAAGCTACTAAAACTGCCTGCTCCTAACACAGCTGCAATTCCAAAAAAGGTAAGATCACGGGCTGTCAATACTTTTTTAAGTCCTCCGTGGCCTTCCGCATCAGCAATAACCTTACTTTGAGTGAGGATGTCCTGAATAGACTTGGTGCGAGTGATAGAATTAAAAAATAACCCCATGTCTTTAATTTTAAAAGACTAAACCTAATAAAATAATCGGTGATAGTAAGTAAAAAGATAAAATTATCTTATCTAAACAATTGATTAAATCCCGTAGCAAGACCAAATCTGAATTGCGTATTTCTATATTGGCGATCCTCCCAGGTGGTTACTGCTTCTAACCTTAAAAATCTGAACACATAGTTAATGCTGTATCCCAACTCGGCATAGTCTCCATGTTCTTTAGTCCAGAGTGCGTTAGCAATAATATTTTCTCTAATCCCTTTTCTGCGTAAATACGGTATGGTCGTAAAAATAAATTTTCTAAATTGGTAATTACTTAAAAAGCGGACACTGTTCTTTTGGGTACTATAGGAAAAATAGGGAAGAGCACGGTAAAAACGGATAGGATCTGAAGGTGAAAATATATATTGATTTCCGTTAAAATGTTGGAAATCCTGGAAAAATTCAGGGCGATCTATGAAGAACCCATATCCGAGTTCAAAATCCCAATCATCTCCTGCTCCAATTTTTACATGTTGCCTTACAGAAGATTGTATTTGGCTAAATCTACTATCCCCTCCGGCACTTCCTTTTACAGCTACGGTAAACTTTGGAGACCCGGATCTATCCTTAGCCTTTAATCCATTTGACACCACATATTTGTAGAATGGGGTCCAGCTTAAGGAGGAATGTAAGATGAATGCATCGTTAGCGTCCAGTTCGTCAAGGTCAATACCAATACCGTCATTTTTCGGTACATTACTGGAATATGATTTTGATTTATCAGCGAGGCTAAAATTACTGTGATTGATCAACGGAGACCGTTGTTGGTATTCAACCGATGCACTCAATTCGACAGAGGGGGCGGGATCTATAGTAAATTCAACTCCCACAAATTTTTTATTATATAGCTTGAGATAATTCTTTTTAAACAAAATCGAATAAAAATCATTTAGTAGTGAACCTCTTTCGACCGCAGGATTAAAAGAAAAAGGCAAATCACCACCTTTGATTTTAAAACTCCATGGGATAAAATCCATGGATTTAGATTTACTCACATTATTTAATTTATAGTCAATCTGATAATTGATTTTTTTAAGAGAAAAAGAATACCCCAAAGAGGGGACTATCTCCCACCTGATTTTAGTATCTTTTACCCTGTTGTTTCCAATTCCGATTTTTAATGCCCCCTGGTAACCTTCAACCGTATTAAAATGTATGGATCCAATGGTTGGGTACAGATAAAAAAAGTTTTTCTTATTATTAAAATTAAACCTTGCTCCTGTAAGCAAGTGTTCCAGTTTAAATTTTTGAGAATTTCTGGAAAGATTCATTTCTGTACCATTACTTCCCATATTTATATTCAATACCGTGCTGTCTTTTTTTCTCTTTTCTTCCTGTTTTTGTCTTTCAGCTTTTGCCAGGCTATCAAACCTTGTATATCCTTTTATTTCGTGTTCGGTGAGTGCCACAGGCCTGATTTCAAGCCAATATAGTGAATCACGCGTTTTAGCAGTAGAATCTACATATTGTTTGCTTTCAGCAAATGAAGATCCCATTTCCTCCACATGATTTACTTCAGGTATGCTGTCCAATTCTTTTTTCTTGTAGTCCTTCATCATCTTGCGCAATTGTTTTGCACTTAATTCCTGTCCGATCTGCAAGTCTTGAAAACCGGCATTCGGGTGTTGGCTTTTTATTTTTGCATTTGCAGTTTCGGATTCCACTTTGTCTTTTTTGTCATCCAGTACTACGAGTGGTACACTGATTTCAGGATTGGGTGTGATCTTATAATCTGAGAGGTGTGCCAAATATTTATAGTCGAATCCAAATCCAAAAACATTACCTCCCACATCGAATATCTGGTCTATTGGCATCCAGATATTATCTTTAACAGGAGCGTAGACTTGTTTCATTGAAAATTCAATTCCCCATATATAGGTAGTCAATTGCAGACTATGTATGTTCCATAATTGATCAGCAATATAAATCACACCTTCAAATACCTGATCGCCTCTGCTCTTAGGAGTTACTTTAATTTTATTTATGATTATACCCTGATCTTCAATAAATCCCAGATATTCAAAATTGTAAATAGAAAAAGCATTCGGTGCCAGGGGGGAAACGGCTCCTGCAACTTTACCTTCGTAAAAACTCGATGAGATAAAGCTCATAGGACTTGTATTGTTATCATCTCCTGATGATCGGATAGAAATTACGGTATCTCTGTATTGACCTGGTCTTTTATAGCTCAACCTTGATACGGACTCCTGAGTAAATGCTACCGTGCTGTCGATTCCTTCTTTAGCTAGTTCTTTCTTAATCCTTTTTCTGAATAAAAAAGGTATATTTAGAATCCTGCCGCTTCCTTTGATATATACGCGGGCACTGAATCTGTCTATCTGGTTAGCGTGGTATGGAGCTTTGGCAATAGTCCGTCTCATAATTGTATAGGCCGGATCTTCATTATCTCCTGTAATCACCGCTGTAGGGAGAGTAACTGCTTCCGGTCTAAGGGCAATATTTACGGTTTTATCTATTGTAGTTAAGATGAGCGAAGTATCTTTCGTTTTGTATCCAACAAATTGAAATCTGATCCTATAGTTTCCCGGATCCAAATGAAGTGAATAAAATCCGGTTGCATTTGTGACTACACCATGATCTGTGCCCACTACCTGTACGGTTGCAAATGGCAATTCTACTCCGCGGTCATCGGTAACCAAGCCCTTGATATTCTGACTTTTGATTAAAGGCAAGATACCAATTGACATCAAAACAAAAAAGACCAATGATTTATGCATTCTGCAAAAATAACCATTGACTGCCTCGAGACTATAAAGGAAATTTTAAAATCGACAGAATGCGGGTTTATCGGTACTAACTTCGGTTAATATATATGTTAATGTCAGTTTGTAACGTATATCTCACACCATAACTACCGTGTTTTACATCTAATTTATCATGTCCGGGAAACTTATTTTAACATTTATAGTTTGTAATTATTTTCTCTTAGGGGCACAAGTGCAGATCGATACATCATTCATACTTGATGCTGTACCCAAAATTGTAATGAATAAAACCATTATGATTGATGGTGCTCATAACAATCTTCATAGGGTTCATACGGGCTTTAGACCAACAGCATTATTATTTGAAAAAATGGGATTTGAAGTGATTGGAAATAATCAAAAGTTTAATTCCTTGGAAGATTTAAATGGCATCCATATATTGGTAATAGCCAATCCAATATCAACGGTAAACAGGGGAAGACCGGTGGTCCCTATTTTATCAGCATTTGAATCTTTGGAAATAAAATACATTGAAAACTGGGTTCGCCGTGGTGGAAAATTAATTTTAATTGCAGATCATATGCCCTTTGCAGGAGCGATGGATAAACTGGCCAATATATTCGGTATAAAATATGAAAATGGATTTGTAGATGGACAGTCCGAACGGTGGCCGCCAAGGACTTTCAGAACCCGGGATGATAATCTTAAGGATGCTGGATTGAACCTCACTTCAATAGATTCTATATCTACCTTTACTGGTTCTGCTCTTAAATTGCCAAAGCATGGAAATCCTATCCTTAGTTTTAGTGCTGCAGATACCATCATTTTTCCGGATACGGCATGGGTATTTTCACCCGATATAAAAAAGAAATCTTTGGATGGATATGTTCAGGGCGGTATAGTAAAACATGGAAAAGGAGTAGTAGCTGCTTTTGGGGAAGCCGCAATGTTTACTGCTCAAAAAATAATGCCTGAAGGAATTCGGGCTGGCTTCAATTCAGAATGGGCAGGTCAGAATATAGAATTTATTCAGGCATTGATGAAATTCTTGATTTCTGAATAATATAAGTATATTTTAGTTTGAAATGTAAGCGCGATACTGGTGATGTTTAAATCAACTATAAAGATCTTAGATCACTTTGAAAATGGTATTTAGTCGGCTGCGGGGCCGGTATAATATAATTACTTCTTACCTTGTGCAAAATTGGATATGTCAAAATTAAAAGCAAAAGATTCCACCTTTTCGGTTGGAAATAAGACCTGGTTTTGGATTTGCATTGCATCTGCTTTTTTGCTAAACATAGGTACTTCACAATTTGATTTTACACTGGATGATCCCCTGGTGGTGTCACAGAATACCTATGTAGATAAAGGACTAAATGGCATCGTGGATATCTGGACCCATACCAATAGGGAAGGGTATGATGGGCATAAAGAATCCAATTACAGGCCTTTTTCCATTAGCCTTTTTGCAATAGAAAATCAAGTGTTTGGCAAAAAACCTGCAGCACACCATTTTGTACATGTACTGTACTATGTGTTTGCCGTAGCATTGGTATTTAGGTTTCTATCATTCGTGTTCAGGTCCAATACTCCGCATCTGGCAGGCTTGATTACTTTATTATTTGCCATCCATCCTATTCACACAGAGGTGGTCGCCAATCTCAAAAGCAGAGACGAGATCACTGCGCTTATAGGAGTATTGATTTCATTGATTTCATGTTTAAAATTTATTGATGTTAAGTCCATAAAATGGCTTGCCCTTTTTGTATTGGGCTTAGGTATAAGCTTCTTTTCTAAAGAATCTGCTTTGCCCCTGGTCGCTATAATCCCCATCACCTTATATTTTTTCAGATCCCTTAAATCAAGAGAAGCTTTTATTATCTATGGGGCTACAGCTGGTATTGCTTTATTTTATTTTTTTATGAGAATTTATGTAGCCGGCACCCCCGGTCCTGCTTTTACCCTCTCTGAGAATGCTTTTTTTCAGTTTACTGTTCCCGAGCGTAACGTGGCAGCATTATCGCTGTTACCCCGGTATCTGTTTCTTTTGATTTTTCCATATTGGCTTACAGCGGATTATTCATTTAATCAATTAAGCCTCGGTGGATTTAAAGATCCATTTACTTACCTGGGTTTGGTGTTGGCTATTGGATTGATATATTTCGTCATTAAGAGATTGGCCAAAAAAGAAGCAGGGATGTATGGTATCTTGTTTTTTGGGGCTTTCTATCTGGTCACATCCAATATTTTTTTCCTTACCGGAGCCACCCTTGCGGAGCGATTTATGTTTATGCCTTCATTGGGATTTGTCATGGCCGCAGTGTACTATTTCAACCACTATATTTTTGTTGATCAGCGCCGGGTATATGGAACGTACGCCCTGATTCCGTTTTTACTTTTCTTTATTTTCAAAACATTGGATAGAAACAGGGATTTTAAATCAAATGAAACTATATATAAAGTTACAGCAGAAACCAGCTCTCAAAGTGTAAGAGCATTGACTAAGTATGCCAGGCTGTTATATAATAAATCATTAACTTCAAATTCCAATACCAGGTCCAGGCTGATGAATGACGCTTTAAAGCTGTGCGTACAATCTGAAGCTATTTCCAAAGAATATGATCTTACCTTTTATGTAAAAGGATTGATTTATCTCAATAAAGGGGAAAATGAACTGGCACTCGCAGCCTTTAATGAATGCCGACGCCTGGTGCCTCTGCGTGCCGATTATGTGGATCAGACTATAGTGACCCTGGCTAATTTAAACAGGGAACCGGATATTGAAAAGATTTTGATGGAAGCACAGGAAAAGGATATAAAATCTAAATTGATTTTTGATGCCATTGCCGATCGATACAGAGCTAAAGGTGAATTTATAAAAGCAGCCGAGTTTTATGAAAAAATATTAAAATTGGATGCATTTGATAAAATTGCTTTAAAAAATCTCACATTGCTTTACCGCGACGATATTAAAAATATAGAAAAAGCCAATATATACAATGAAAGATTGGGGGCTGCCTCCAGGATTTCAGAGTAAAATTATGAGTTTGCTTAGATCATCCTGATTTCTGGATTTCTGGTTTTCAGGTATTCTAAAAACCGAAGATTTTCTTTTTCAAGAGTGCGAAAGCACAGGGTCTTTTGGCGAGTGGATTTCAAAGTCAGTTTTACATAAGTATTGGATTCTCCATCGTTCCAGGACTGAACAGATATAATTTGATCGATATCAATTTTTCGACTTAGATGAGTATAAATTAAGTTGTGTATGCCGATTCCTAATTGAATCAATAGGTATAATGATATTACGACCCACATAGCCTCAGCTAAAAGTTTATCTTTTCCTCCTTTTTCATAATGATGTATCATCAATAGGATCATCAGGGCAAACTTACTAAATTCAAAATTAGAGTCACCGGAATAAATCTTTTTCCAACTGATGGTATGGCTGGTGACATTAATTTTTTTATCGAAGCAGAGAAATTGCTCTACGGAGGTCGGTGGATTCATAATTCCTTCATATTTAATCCGGTTAAATTAATAATAATCCTGATGGCCAAACTATAATTTCATTATTGAAATAGAACTATAATGCAAGTATTTGACTGATTCACCCTACTGTTGCAAACTACCCTTTATTCCTGATTTTTCGATCTCCTGCATTCCCTCCTCTGCCATGATCAAACCCTTTAGATCTTTCAAGTTCAATCATAGCTTTTGGTCTGAAATTTATTATCCAGGCACGCCTGTTTCCGGCCGTACTATTCCCTCTGCTATAGTGTAAAGTGTTTCCACCATGCATTACACACGAGCCGGGTTGAAGTGGGACATACACCGAATTCTCTTCCGATCCATCGCAAACTAAGGCTCCACCTTCTTTTCCGGCAAATCTATGTGGCAGGATGGGAGCCAAATGTGATTTTGGTGTGTACCACATGCACCCGTTTTCAAGGGTTGCCTCATCCAAAGCCATCCAACAGCTGATAGCCCTTTTATCCGGAAGATCAACCCAATAGGCTGCATCCTGGTGCCATGGTGTAATGGTATTGGTATAAGGAGCTTTATTAATTACCATGTCAAAATCCATTTCCATATCTTCACCCAGTAATTTTTTTACCAGATACAACGATCTCTGATGATATTCGTTTTCAAGAATACCCTGCACAAAATCGGAAGGCCACATGATTTGAGTGATATTTTCTACATTTTTGTTTTCGCCTAGTGCGGCTCCCAAATCTGACCGGTTTTTACCGGTGTCGATTTTGCCAGTCAATAGGTCCTGACAAATCATCAGATATTCATTGACCTTTACCTGGGATAACAAATTCTCAACTTTTACATATCCATTTTCCTCAAATTCTTGTTTCTTCAGTTCGATGTCTACGATCATTTTAACTGGTTTAATTTTACAAGCACGAAAGTACTATGCAAATGCAATATTCAACTCTGCAATTTGATTTTAAAAGTCAAACTAACTATATTGGTTGCTGATCCTGTTAATGTTATAAGATGGATAAAAAACCGATCACCATTAAGGTCATTGCCAAGAAGCTGAATATATCGATTTCGGCAGTATCTAAAGCGCTACATGACGATCCCAGTATAGGATTACGAACCAAAATGCGGGTTAAGAACCTGGCTAAAGAATTGAACTATGAACCCAATCAATTAGCGATTGACTTACAAAAAGGAAAATCAAATACCATCGGGGTGATCTTACCCCATCTGTCGGAATCTTTTTTTGCAACTTTAATGAGTGGCATAGAAAAAGTAGCCAGTGAAAACAAATATGTGGTACTTTTTGGTCAGTCTAATGAAGATCCTTCGAAAGAAAGGATGTTGCTGGAATCCATGAGAAGGCAACGGGTAGATGGTGTGATCATGTCGATTACCAAAAATACTTTTTCATACGATCATTTGATAAAATACAAAGAATCTTTGCCCATAGTTTTTGTTGACCGAATTCCTGAAATTAATGAAATACATTATGTGGCCTGTAATATGGTGTCCGGCACCTACCAGTTGGTAAATTATTTGTTGGATAAAAAACACCGTGCCATCGGCATGATCAATGGACCGGAAAAATTGTTCGTATCACAAGAAAGATTATTGGGTTACCGACAAGCACTTGAAAAGCATCGCCTTAAATATGATCCCAACCTCGTAATCAATTCTGACTTGTCTATTGAAAGTATTTTATCTTCTGTACAATTGCTTATCTCGGGAAAAAGAAAAGCATCGGCTATTATTGCCTTTCACGATGGGGCAGCGATGGAAGTAATTAAATACCTTAAAGAGATCAAAAAGGAAAAACAAATTACGGTCGTGGGATATGCCAATTTTCCCATTACTTCACATTCGATTTATAAGCCCTCGGCTACGGTAGAGCAATATCCCTGGCTCCAGGGCCAGAAATCCATGGAGATATTATTTGAAATTATGAATAAAAAGGAAAGTGAAGACAGAGCCCCAAAAGCCTATTTTAAATTGATTTTAGATTCAACTTTAGTGATCTTATGAGGCGGGATTTTACAATCTTAAATGAAGTCTCTTTTAATTTTTTATTTCTCATAAGGTGCTTTCTTTCAACACAATCCAACTTAATTGAATTGTAATAAAAAATTACTACAACGTTTTACTAAAACTAGAATATAAATAAGTCGTATTTTGGTTGGATATCCTGATTAAACAAATATGTAAAACATGGAAAAACGGAAAAATTTATTTAATAACATTCAATCAAGCATGGGTCTTAGATCAATTGCTTTTACGATTGGTATGTTATTCCTCACTGGTTTTTCACTTGCTCAGACCGTAAGTGGAAAAGTTACTGACGCTGCCAATGGAGAAGGATTGGTGGGTGTTACTGTATTGGAGAAAGGTACAAGCAATGGAACCGCAACAGACATTGATGGGAATTATACTTTGAAACTGACTAATAGCAATGCGACCTTGTCTTTTTCATTTGTTGGATTTACTTCACAGGATATTGCGTATACTGGACAGCAATCTATAGATGTCAGCTTAGATGCTGGTTCTCAATTAGATGAGGTGATAGTGACTGCTTTGGGTATTTCACGCGAAGCTAAAACACTGGTGTATGCAACTCAATCGGTAAAACCTTCACAACTTACTGAAGTTAGAGATGCAAATAACGTAATTAACTCCTTAAGTGGAAAAATAGCTAATGCCATTATAACCCAAGGTTCCGGTGGTCCGGGGTCAGGTGCTCGAATTGTACTTCGGGGCAATCGATCAATCCAGGGCTCAAATAATGCCCTCATCGTGGTAGATGGTGTGCCTATTACTAACGGTACTAATGGAACCATTAGCAGTGATTTTGGCGGATTACAAGGTACAGATGGAGCATCCAATATCAACCCTGAT
Organism: Saprospiraceae bacterium; assembly: GCA_044227925.1. GTDB lineage: Bacteria > Bacteroidota > Bacteroidia > Chitinophagales > Saprospiraceae > JADJLQ01. Next base: position 66,871 of record JBGAVW010000012.1, read on the forward strand.
GATATTGAGTCAATGACGATTCTTCGTGGCGCATCAGCTGCTGCATTATATGGATCGCAAGCTGGTAACGGGGTGATTGTAATCACTACTAAAAAAGGTTCAAAAGATAGGGTTTCAGTCAATATCAATAGTGGTTGGACAGCTGAAAGAGCCTGGGCTCTGCCGGAATTCCAAAACTCATATGGACAAGGAAACTCAGGAAAATTACTTCCAAATTCCGGTGAAAGCTGGGGTGCTAAATTGGACGGTCAGACCTTCACTGCCTATAATGGGGAAAGCAGAAAGTATAGTGCTGAACCGAATAATTACAAGGACTTTTTCCGTACTGGCTTGAGTGCCAATAATTCAATTGGTATTTCGGGGGGATCTGATAAAATGCAAACTTATTTGTCTTATACTAATAATACGGTGCAAGGTATCATGCCGCGAAATGATCTGGGTCGTCATACGATCAATCTTCGTCTGACCAATACTATCAGCAAGAAGTTTTCCACAGATGCGAAAATTACTTATATCAATCAAAAAATTGATAGTAAATACAGTACAGGTGAAGGCGGACCAGTGATGGAATTGTATCAAATACCGAGAAATGTGAGCATCACTGATGCCCAGACTTATGAAGTATTTGATCAATCTACAGGATTGGCAAAACCAGCTCCTTACCCATTAATTAATCCTGCTCTATATATGAACCCATATTGGAGAGTAAATAAGCAAGAGAATAATGAAACCAGGGACCGTATCATGGGATTTGTTTCAGCCCGGTATAATATCAACGATTGGTTACATTTGACAGGTAGAGCCAATATCGATAAAACAACGGATAATCTTGAATTTTTACAACATCAGGGTACCATTGGAATCAACCCAGGAGGTACTTTTGGATTGACAAGAATTAATGTATTCCAGCAATGGTATGATGCGATTCTCGAAGGGGCCAATTCTTTTGGCAAAAATATAAAAATTGACTATCGTGGTGGAGTTATCTTACAGGACAATAAATACAACCAGGTGGATGACCGAGCCAATGGATTAAATGTTCCAAATAATTTTAGTTTAAACTTTGCTACTAATCCTAATTATAGCCAGGGAGCTGTACAAAGACAAACACAATCCGTGTTTGCACAGGCAAATATTGGATTTAAAAATTCGATTTTTATAGATGGTAGCGTTAGAAACGATTGGGATTCAAGACTCCCTTCTCCTTACAGCTTCCTGTATTCTTCTATTGGTGCATCCGCTATTTTGTCTGATATCATGAAACTACCATCAGAATTTGAATTTTTAAAACTTTCTGCCAGCTATGCTGAAGTAGGTAATGGAGGTCAGGCTCAAGTGCGTTTTAACACATTCAGTTACTCACAAGGTTCTGGAAGTGGATTTATATCACGAAGTGCGACTCAGGCAATTCCTGATTTGAAACCCGAGATTGTAAAAAATATTGAGATTGGACTTGACACCAGATTCCAAACCTTGGGATTAGGTCTTAATATTACATATTATAAAAGTAATTCTATAAATCAGTTATTAAGAGTTGGCCTCCCTGCAGCAACAGGATTTTTTAATCAATATATTAATGCCGGTAATATTCAAAATTCAGGTATTGAATTAGTGCTGGATGCGAGCCCAATTAGAAACGATAATTTTAAATGGAATGTACAATTTAATCTGGGAGCCAACAAAAATAAAGTAGTTGAGCTTACTGAAAATGTAAAACAATTTGTAGTGGCTGATGCTGGCTTCGGTAGATCTGCAACAGCAATCATTAAAGAAGGTGGTAGCTACGGAGATTTAGTGGCATTGGGTTGGGCTAAACATGACAATGGCAAATATTTAGTCACTGATGCAGGAGCTCCTGTGGGTACTTCGGCACAACAACTGATTGGCAATTTTAATCCTAAGGCAACCCTGGGTCTAAGTAATACTTTTACTATCGGGAAATTATCTGCCAGGATATTGGTGGATGGCCGTATAGGTGGAATCATAGTAGACGGTACAGAACAATTATTGGTGTATAACGGTGCACCTAAGGTTACAGAGCAATATCGCGAAGGTGGTTGGAACCTGGGTGGTGTAAACTCAAAAGGTGAAGCTGTCAGCAAAACAATTAATGCTCAACAGTTTTGGACAGCAGCATCAGGAGGAAGATATGGTAATGCAGAATTTTTTACTTATGATGCCACTAATTTCAGAATCCGTGAACTTACTTTAGGATATTCTTTACCCGTTCCTAGTAGCTCGCCAATTAAAGATGCCAGACTGTCTTTAGTAGGTAGAAATTTGTTGTTTTTGTACAGAGGTAGTTCTCAACTGGATATTCCAGGTCTTGCTAAACGAAAAATGGCATTTGATCCTGATATGTCTTTGGGTAATGGAAACTGGCAGGGTATTTCCTACGGAACATCTCCTGCTACTCAAAGCTTGGGTGTAAACTTAAATCTAACATTTTAATTAAATCGAAATATTTGATACAAATGAAAAAACTAATTTTTTTAATTTCAAAAAATAGCTTTTCGATTGCTTTTTGCTTAGTCGTATTGATTGTTTCTTGTACGAAAAATTTCGATGAGATCAATACCAACAAAAATGCATTGGCACAGCTGGGAAAAGGGGAATTGCCTTTCCTGTTCGCAAAAGCTCAATCTATATCTACTAATAATGGTTGGAACTACCAGATAGCTCAAAATTTGTTTCACGACCAGTATTGCCAGTATTTTGCCAATACTACTACCTATTTCCCCTCTGACCGATATGTGATCAGAATGGACTGGATACGAGCTGCATGGAATCCAATTTATACAGAATCGGTACCCCAGATGAAAACATTATTGGCTCAGTATGATGCCAATAGTGCTGAAAATGCAATTACTCAAATCTGGTGGGTATATACATTCCACAGATTGACTGATACATGGGGACCTGTGCCTTATTTTAAAGCAGGTGAAGCGGCTCAAAGTGTTCCCTATGATGCGCAGGATAAAATTTATGATGACATGTTTAAAAAATTGGCTAGTGCTATAACCATACTCAAAGGAAAGACCAATGAAAAACCATTTGGAAACTTCGATTTGATATATGGAGGTGATGTTAACAAATGGATCAAATTTGGAAATACACTTCGCCTTCGACTGGCAGTTCGTATTTCTGCAGTCGATCCTGCAAGAGCTAAAACGGAAGGTGAAGCTGCCGCTGCGTCAGGCACTATGTTAAAAAGCCCTGATGACGATGCCTTGATTAAGCGATCCCTGAAAGGAGATGACTTCAATGGTCTGACAGTAATGGATTGGAATGAATTCAGGATGTCAGCAACAATGGAGTCTGTTCTGGTGGGATATGATGACCCCCGGACATCAGAGTATTTTGTACCTGCTGCCAAAAATGGCAAGTATGAGGGACTCCGTAATGGACTTACGGCAGGCCAGATGGCAGATGCTTTAAACATACCTGATGCAAACTCCAATAAAGGTCCTCGATGGAAAAAACCGGAAGGTATGGAAACTCCTTCTAATGTAATGTGTACAGCTGAAGCTTGGTTTTTGAAAGCAGAAGCAAACATGTTAGGTTGGAATGTAGGCGGTAGTGCAAAATCCAATTATGAGGAAGGTATCCGGCAATCTATGGCTCAATGGGGGATTACCGATGCAGCAAAAATTACCGCTTATATCAATAGCACCAAAACGCCAACAGCTCCCGGTGACTTTTTGAATTCTCCTCCATTGCACAATGCTCCGGTAGCTTTTGGTTCTACACCCGCTCAGCAAAAACTGCAGATTTCTACTCAGAAATGGCTTGCTTTATACCCTGAAGGTGTGGAAGGCTGGGCTGATGTACGCAGATCAGGATTTAAATTGTATCCTGTAGGCACATCTGATAATCCGGATATCCCGGACCCAGCAAAAGGATATGTACGACGAATTCCGTTTATAAATGATGAAAAAAATACAAATGGTGCTGAAGTCACCAAAGCGGTTCCTTTATTGGGATCAGGCGGTGATAAAGTTACTACTCCACTTTGGTGGGATAAAAACTAATCATACAAATCAAGTTTAATTCAAGAAAAGGTCAATGTAATCCATTGGCCTTTTTCTTTTTACAGTAAAATTTACGTGAATTCCACGTTATACATCCAGAACATTTTATCTTTGAAATTTAAATAGGTAGTTGTGGTCATTCGTTTTCATGGTACAATATTTCTTAATGGTCTAATCTGGATTTTTATAATTGGTTCATTTTCCGGATGCAATCAACAAACCGGTAATATGGTATCCAATGGGAAAACACTTTTTTTAGAACTTACTGATGAGCAAACAGGAATTAATTTTGAAAATAAAGTAGTACAGGCAGGAGAAAACAATATCCTCAACTATTCTTATTATTTCAATGGGGGAGGTGTGGCCATTTTTGACATTAATAACGATGGCTTACAAGACCTGTATTTTACCGGAAATGTTGTCGAAAATAAATTGTACCTCAATAAAGGAAACCTAAAGTTTGAAGACATAACCCTTCAAGCGGGAGTTGCATGTGGACTGGGATGGAAGACAGGGGTGGCTGTAGTGGATATAAATAAAGATGGCTGGCTTGATTTTTATGTATGCAGGTCTGCTATGGGAGATTCATTACTTCGTAAAAATATATTGTTTATAAATAATAAAAACCTGACATTTACTGAATCGGCTGCCAGGTATAACTTAGACCATTCGGGTTACTCCACGCATGCTGCGTTCTTTGACTACGACAGAGATGGTGATGATGATATGTTTTTATTGAACCACTCTCTTCCAGAATACACCAAGTTTAATAACCTTAAGATGAACCTCCAAGCAAAAGGGGACAACTATGCATCAAGGCTGTTAAGAAATGATAATGGAAAATTTAAAGATGTATCTGACCAGGCCGGAATTGCTAATAATGTATTGAGTTTTGGATTAGGATTGGCAGTTGCGGATATAAATGGCGATGGCTGGCTGGATATGTATGTATCTAATGATTTTAATGAGCAGGATTACTTATATATCAATTCAAAAGACGGAACATTTAAAAATAAAATTAAAGAGGCAACGGGTCATACCTCTTTATTTTCCATGGGTTCGGATATGGCTGATATCAATAATGATTTGTTGCCTGATATCATCACATTGGATATGATGCCCCATTCCAATGAAAGAATAAAATTGTCTACCGGCGATGACAATTTTGACAAAAACGAAGTATTATCCCAAGCCGGTTTGCATTATCAAACCATGCGCAATATGTTGCAATTAAATAATGGTGATGGTACTTTTTCTGAGATAGGCCAACTCGCCGGTATTTCCAATACGGATTGGTCCTGGGCGTCGTTGTTTGCGGACTTTGATGGAGATAAATTAAAGGATCTTTATATTTCAAATGGATATGAAAAAGACTTTACCAATATGCAATTTCTCAAGTTTACTGCTGATGCACAGATTAAAAGCAGGCAAACCGGAGAACCTTTGGATATAAATTTTGTACTGGCCAATATTCCATCCATAGAGGAAGGAAACTTTCTGTTTAAAAACAATAATCTTCATTTTTCCAATGTTACAGACCAATGGGGATTGGGCAGGAAATTTAAATCCAATGGAGCTGCCTATGCGGATTTAGATAATGATGGAGATCCGGATCTGGTAATCAATGTAATGAATCAAAATTCATTCATTGCTAAAAATACCACTGTCGAACAACAGAAAGCAAATTTTATTACAGTAGATTTAATTAGTGGCAATCCCGGAGTGCCTGTTATTGGTACTAAACTAATTGCCTACACCAACGATTCATGTCAATATTTTGAATTTTCACCCTGCAGGGGATTTCAGTCTTCTATGTATTCGCCTATTACCATTGGTATTGGAGCCGCAACCAGCATTGATTCACTAAGAATAGTTTGGCCAGATCAAAAAACGAAGATTTATTATTCCGTCTTAAATGAAAATATACTGAAGCCAGTTGCTACAGATGCTATAGCTTTTTATTTTAATGCAACTACACCTGCTCCTCTTTTTGAACCTGTTTCTATGCTAGATTGGACCCATAGTGTAGCCATTGTAAACGATTTTAAGCAACAGATTTTATTACCACGAATGTATTCTTATTCTGGACCAAGAATAATTAAAGGAGATATTAATAAGGATGGTTTGACCGATCTCTTTGTATGTGGCCCGGCAGGTCAACCTAGTTCTTTGTTTGTCCAATCATCCAGTGGAAAATTTATTGAAACCAATAAAGAAGTATTTTCTATAGATAAAATGGCACAGGATGAAAATGCGGGGTTCCTGGATGCAGATGGAGATGGAGATATTGACTTATTTGTGGTGTCCGGAAGTTATAATGTTATGGTATCCGATATGCAAGATCGATTGTATCTAAATGATGGTAAAGGAATTTTCACTAAGTCAACCGGGGCCATACCAACTGAAAATAGTTGTGGATCGGTTGTTATCCCACTTGACATCGAAAAAGACGGAGATATTGATTTGTTCGTCGGTAATCGAATGGTCCCGGGTAAATATCCGGTATCTCAGTCCAGCCGCATATTAATAAATAATGGTAAAGGAATTTTTTCAGATCAGACTATTTCTATTTGTCCCGAACTGGAACAGGTAGGAATGGTCACGGATGCTCTGACCATCGATTTAAATAAAGATGGCATGCAAGATCTCATCATAGTAGGAGAGTGGATGCCAGTCAAAATATTTATTTCAAATGGTACTTCACTAGAAGATGAAACTTCATCATGGATATCATGGGAAAATAATGGTTGGTGGTCTAAAATACAGGGGGCTGACTATGATGATGATGGAGATGTGGATTTGGTGATAGGCAATGCCGGTGATAATAATCAATATAATGTATCTGATCCGTATCCGGTTACTTTAGTGTATAAGGATTTCGATAACAATGGTCAGATAGATCCATTTTTATGCTATTTTATTGACGGTATTTCTTACCCTTATGCAAGCCGGGATGAAGCATTGGGTCAGGTTGGATTTTTAAGGAATAGATTTCTTGATTATAATTCATATGCCAATGTGATATTAACCGATTTGTTTTCATCTCAGGAGTTGTCAGGGGCTAAAACATTGAAGGCAACCAATCTTAAAACCGTAATTTTAGAAAACAAAGGCTCTTCTTTTAATCTTCGTTCCCTGCCGGTTCAAGCCCAGTTTGCTCCTGTATTTGCAATAGAAAATGCGGATGTAGATAAAGACGGTGATCCGGATCTGATAATGGCTGGAAATGAAACTAAAGTTAGGGTTCGCCTGGGGCGATCTGATGCAAACAAAGGTTTTGTTTTTATTAATGATGGTAAGGCCAATTTTTCTTATTTGCCCCAAAGTAAAGCTGGTCTGGATCTGAAAGATGATACCCGAGAACTACTTTTGTTGAATGTGCTCGGACAAGATTGTTTGATAGTAGGACAAACGGGAAAACCCATACTAACTTATAAACTTAATCAAGTCGCCCAGTAAAAAGCATGAGATTATTTGATATACAGTGGAGTGAGTTTGCAGTACTCCAGAAAAGAGCTTGTATTTTATTGCTGGTAATTTTTTGTGCTTGTACTAAGGAGGAAAAAAACAAACTGTATACTGCCATAAAGCCAGATGAATCCGGTGTTTTATTTTCGAATACGATTACCATTTCGGATTCTTTAGTGCTGCCCGGATATGAGTATATTTATAATGGAGGTGGGGTAGGAGTGATAGATGTAAATAATGATGGATATTTGGATTTGTTTTTCTCAGGTAATTTGATTTCAAGTAAGCTATACCTGAATAAAGGAGGACTTAAATTTGAAGACATTACTGAAAAAGCAGGATTAACTACCCATACCTGGGTCAATGGGGTATCCATAGTAGACATAAATCAGGACGGTTTTATGGATATTTATCTATCAGTAGGGGGGCATCAATTTACACCGGAATCAGAAAGAGCCAACTTATTATATATCAATAATAAAAATTCTACCTTTACCGAAAAGGCAGCATCTTATGGTTTGAATGACAAAGGGTATGGTATACAATCCGTTTTTTTTGATTATGATAAAGACGGTGATCTGGATATGTATCTGTTGAGAAATTCATTTGTGACTTACCCTCGAAATAATGCACGGCCCAAAGCAACTAATGGAGAAGCTCCATCTACAGATAAACTGTTTAGAAACAATGGTAATAATACTTTTACAGATGTTTCAAATGAAGCCAATATTTTAATTGAAGGGTTCGGATTAGGAATCAATGTCACCGATATCAATGCCGATGGATGGCCGGATTTATATATAGCAAATGATTTTATCACCAATGATCTACTTTGGATCAATAATAAAAATGGCACCTTTACAAATGAAATAGCCAGTTATCTCAAACATCAGACTTTTAATGGTATGGGGGTAGATGTATCCGATTTTAATAATGATGGCTTGCAGGATATCATAGAGCTGGACATGCTTCCTCCAGATAATAAAAGATGGAAACTCACTCCCAGGGGCAATAGTTATGATGAATTTCAAAATGGCATATCTAAAGGATACGAACCACAGTATGTTCGCAATACTTTGCAATTAAATAATGGTAATGGTACTTTCAGTGAGATCGGTCAGCTTGCCGGAATAGAAGCTACGGATTGGAGCTGGAGTGCTTTATTTATAGATATGGATCATGATGGATGGAGAGATTTGTTTATCACCAATGGATATGGCAGGGATATTACTAATCTTGACTTCATTGTATATGGTGATCAATCCCAGGCAATGGGTATGGATGCAGCCGGTGTAAAGGAAAGGCAAAAACTGCTCAGAGAAATTCCGGGAATTAACGTGTATAATTATTTTTTTTGTAACAATCGTGATTTGACCTTTCAAGACAAATCAAATGCCTGGGCAAGTACTACTCCAAGTTTTTCAAATGGTGCAGCCTACGCCGATCTGGATAACGATGGTGACCGGGACTTGATTACCAATAATATTGATGAGCCTGCAAGCATCTGGCAAAGTAACCTGATGAACTCTCCTGATAAAACAAATAATCATTTCATAAGGCTCAAATTCAATGGCCCTGGTGCTAATAAGAATGGCCTTGGAGTCAAAGTAATTTTAAGGTCAAAAGATATTTTTACTACAGAAATCTTTAGTCCGTACAGGGGTTACCTTTCTACCATGGAACCTTTTATGCATTTTGGTATCGGGCCAGCTACGGAGATAGATAGTATAATCGTTATTTGGCCGGATGGTAAACAAGAAATCATTCAACATACTAAAGCAAATTCAACACTTACAATTGAATTTGCCAATGCCAGGGAAATGGCCTCTATTGGTCCCGCCAAAGAATTGTCGATTTTTTCTGATGTCACGGAATCAATGGGGATAGAGTATTCTCAAAAAGAGAATGTTTTTACTGATTTCAAAGTTCAGCCTTTGCTGCCGGTAATGCATTCAAGAAATGGTCCGGGTATTGCAATAGGTGATGTGAATGGAGATGGCTTAGAAGACTGTTATGTCGGAGGAGGTGCAGGGTCCAGCGGTAGATTATTTATTCAGCAAAATACAAATGGATTTAACTCGACTAGTATTTTGGGTATAGATAGCCTTTCCGATCAGATGGGGGTACTCTTATTTGACTCAGATAAGGATGCTGATTTGGATTTGTATATCGTGGCCGGAGGATCTGAGCAAAGAATGACCTCTGCTTATTATCAGGATAAACTATTGATGAATGATGGTAAAGGTAATTTTACTTTGGATAAAAATGCATTGCCCGTCATCAACCATAGTGGTTCGACAGTGAATGCATTTGATTTTGATCATGACGGCGATTTGGACCTGTTTAGAGGATCAAGATTGATGCCTGCGGCATATCCAATTGCTCCTAAAAGTTATCTCTTGCGCAATGATTCTGACAAGGATAAAGTCAAATTTACTTCTGTTGAAGCGCCTTTCTTAAATGAACTGGGCATGGTGACCTCTGCATTATGCACTGATTATGACAACGATACCTGGATTGATTTGATGATTACAGGAGAGTTTATGCCATTGACTAGTATTCATAATAATAAGGGTGTACTCCAAAATGAAAGTCAGACTTCAGGATTAAAAAGCAGTACAGGTTGGTGGAATAGCATTTCGGCTGGTGATTTTGATGATGATGGTGATATGGATTATATAGCCGGCAACCTGGGGCTGAATACCAGGTTTAAAGCAAGTATTAAAGAACCTATTTGTATATATGCTAAAGATTTTAATAATGATGGTACGATAGATCCGGTGATGAGCCAATACCGGCAAGGGGTGAAATATGCCAATCATACCAGAGATATTCTTATAAGTCAAATCACAGCAATGCGCGCGAGATTCAGAACTTATACGGATTATTCCAATGCCAGCTTTGAGGAAACCCTATTTCCTGAAGAGACTGCCAATGCGTATGTAGTCACCGCGGAAGATTTTGAATCTAAGTACATAGAAAATCTGGGTCAGGGAAAATTTAAAATGAAAGCACTACCGGTTCAGGCTCAGTTTGCTCCTTTATTTGGAATCAATATTGATGATTGGGACGGTGATGATTTACTGGATGCCATGATAGTAGGTAATTTATATTCATTGGAAGTTATTACTGGCAGAGCAGATGCAAATCCCGGTTTGATTTTAAAGGGGGATGGCAGGGGAGGATTCGCGCCAATTCCAGTTTCTAAGTCCGGCTTCAAAGCCGATCATGATGCTAAAGGGCTGGCACGCATGAGAATTAAAAATGGTAAGGATGTATTATTAGTGGCTAATAATAATTCAAGAATGCAAGTATTTTCGAATTCAAAGACAAGGGATTATTTCGGAGCAAATAATGATGACTTAGTAGCATTACTGAATATGGGAGGAGGTAAAAAAAGAAAATATGAATTTTATTACGGATCCACCTACCTGTCTAATGGCTCAAGAGGGTTTTTTCTGCCGGTCAAATTTGACGATCTGGAAATAATTGAAAATACCGGTAAATCAAGAAAGTGGAGATAACTTGAGAGTGAATTAAATTCTATACGCTGGGTGGCCATTCATTATTTAAAATAAGCAGGCTTCAAGCCGGAATATTAAATCAGCACTTGACCATTCCCTGCAATTTCTCTACTTTTGTACAAAATTTCAAGCCATATGTTAAAGAAAGTATACATATTTATTTCTTTTATAGCCAGTGTGTTGATCTTCTCCAATTGTGCAGGAGTAACTTCAAAAGGGATGATAGTTAAAGGCAAGATCACAGATGCATCTGATCTTCGTGTGTTTTTGGATAGATTGCCTCTGATTACCAGAAAAATAGAAGTAATATCTCAATCCGAATTGAGCGGGGGAGGAAAATTTAAAATTGAAACAGAAAGCCCTGTGGAGCCAGGGATTTATAGAATCCGCATTGGCAGCCGATATGTAAATCTGATATTAGATGGAAGTGAAAAAAGTATTGACATAACCGGAAGTTTATCTGATATTGATAATGGTAAGGCTATAATCAAAGGATCTGATGAATCATTAAAAGTAAATGAAATGATGGGAAAACTCAACAATAAACAAGTGGGTGTAACTGAGCTTCTCGAGGAAGCTAAAAATGCGGCCAATCCTCTTACAGCCATGTTTTTTGCGTTGAGCAATGTATCAGGCACTAAAGCCGATGTGGAATTACTAAAAGGAATTGTTGCCAAAATGAGGGATAAATATCCTAAAATCAGCTATACATCTGAGTTGGACCAATTCACTACACAAATGGAAGCACAGATATATCAGGAAGAAACTACAGCGGCAATAAAAGGCGGTGCAGAGGCTCCTAATATTGCATTGCCTAATCCTGATGGCAAAGTGATCGAGCTTAAATCCCTAAGAGGCAAAGTGGTATTACTTGATTTTTGGGCCAGCTGGTGTGGACCTTGCCGTAGGGAAAATCCCAATGTGGTAAATGTTTATAATAAATACAAAGACAAAGGCTTTACTGTGTATAGTGTTTCACTCGACCGTCCAGGTGGAATGGAGAACTGGAAAGCGGCTATAGCGGCAGATAAGCTTACCTGGCCTAATCACGTAAGTGATTTGCAACACTGGAACAGTGCCGCAGGAAGGTTATATGGCATCCAGTCCATCCCACAGACATTTTTATTAGATAAAGAAGGAAGGATAGTAGGCGAAAACCTTAGGGGGCCGGCTTTGGAACCTGCAGTTAAAAAGTTGCTTTAAGACTCAAAAGTCTCCTTATTGAGAATAGTACAATGTACAGCCATTGTTGTACATTCCATGTAGTATTTCGTTTTATCTTTGCTTTATGTTAGCAACCTTGCCGGCCACCTTAGAAATGGCTATCTCCCTGGGTCTCAAAGAAGACGAATTTGAAAAAATAAAATCTATTCTCGGCCGTATCCCCAACTACACTGAGTTGAGTATTTATTCAGTGATGTGGTCTGAACATTGCAGTTATAAAAATTCAATAAAATATCTGAAAACATTGCCTCGTGAAGGAAAAGCTTTACTTGTGGGGGCTGGGGAAGAAAACGCAGGACTGGTGGACATAGGCGAAGGCTTGGCTTGTGCTTTCAAAATAGAATCTCATAATCATCCAAGTGCTATAGAGCCTTATCAGGGAGCCGCTACCGGAGTCGGAGGCATCCATAGGGATATATTTACCATGGGAGCAAGACCAATTGCTGCAATGAATTCGCTTCGCTTTGGAATACCCAATACAGAACATATGAAAAAATTGGTACGCGGAGTTGTAAAAGGTATTGGAAACTATGGTAACTCCTTTGGCGTGCCAACAGTAGGCGGTGAAACGTATTTCATGGATTGTTATCAGCAAAATATCTTAGTCAATGCGATGTCGGTCGGGATCGTCAAAGTTGGTGAAACCATTTCAGCTACAGCCCATGGTGCCGGCAATCCTGTCTTTATTGTGGGTTCAGCTACTGGCAAAGACGGAATACATGGTGCTACCTTTGCCTCTGCAGATCTTACAGAAGATAGTGCTGAAGATTTGCCATCCGTACAGGTGGGAGACCCCTTCCAGGAAAAATTGTTATTGGAAGCATCTCTTGAGGTCATTGCTTCAGGTGCAGTAGTAGGTATGCAGGATATGGGAGCCGCCGGCATCACTTGCTCTACTTCAGAAATGTCTGCAAAGGGCAAGTCCGGGATGATCATACATCTTGACCGTGTGCCACTACGACAACAGGATATGGAACCTTATGAAATATTATTATCTGAAAGTCAGGAGCGTATGTTGGTAGTGTGCAAAAAAGGATTTGAAAATACCATCCTCCAGATATTTGATAAATGGGATCTCGAATGTGAGCAGATAGGTGAAGTAATTGATTCTGAATTTATTGAATACTATTTCAAAGGAAACCTGGTAGCTAAAGTGCCTGCAGAGAGCCTGGTTCTGGGCGGTGGAGCCCCGGTATACAACAGAGAATTTAAATCTCCTGAATATTTGACAAAAATTAAGGAATTTGATATCGATAAAATAGCCGAGCCAAAGGACCTGGCTGAGGTATCCAATATATTAGCTGCTTCACTCAATTTATCTTCTAAAAAATGGATTTCACAACAATATGATTCTACGGTACGAACTGGTAGTATGAATACGGTAGAGCCATCTGATTCCTCCCTTGTTTATGTAAAAGGTACTGATAAAGCATTAGCTATGACTGTGGATTGCAACAGCGCTTATGTTTATGCAGATCCTAATATCGGAGCACAAATAGCTGTAGCTGAAGCTGCACGTAATATTGTATGTTCGGGAGGTGAGCCATTGGCCATTACCAATTGTCTTAATTTTGGTAATCCCTATGACCAGGAGGTGTATTACCAATTTGTAGAAGCTATCAAAGGTATGGGGACAGCATGCCGGGCATTTAATACTCCTGTCACCGGTGGAAACGTTAGTTTTTATAATCAATCTCAGGTAGGAGATAAAACGATACCGGTTTATCCTACTCCCACTATAGGTATGATTGGACTATTGAAAGCTACCAATAAAATGCATCTTTCTTTTAAATCTGAAGGATTAAAACTCATTTTGCTGGGGCCTATGACTAACGACATCGGGTCCAGCGAATATCTAAGATCCTATCATAAGGTTTTTCATTCAACTGTACCTTATTTTGATTTGAAAATTGAAATGCAAGTACAAGATGTAATTAAAAAATTGATCTCATCTTCTGCAGTCACTGCTGTACATGATGTGTCTGATGGTGGACTCTTTACTTGCCTCATGGAATCTTCCTGGCGATCGGGTCTTGGAGTAAATATTTATTCACCTATAGGATTAAGGAAAGACTCATTTTTATTCGGAGAAGGTCAGTCCAGGGTAGTTGTGGCCCTGAGTGCAAATGCAATGCCTGTAGTTTCAGACATTCTTCAAAAGTCAGGAGTCTCTTATTTCGAATTAGGTGAGACCAACAGCAGTGGTGAATTTAGATTAGATGGTCAATTAATTTATACTATTCCGGATTGGAGTAAAAACCATACAGAAGCATTATCGGCAGCGATGGAAGACTAGTTTAAATAGCATGGTACTTAAATTGTCCGCAATTTCTATTAGTCAGATAAAATTAACCTCATTTCGAGCCCGTTTATTCTCAGCCAACTGCAGTATATTAATTTAATAGTATCAAGTGTATAGCCTGAGCTTGAAAAATATAAAGAATCTATCCTTATTTACTGTTACAGATCTTAAATAAGATGGTTATTTAGTCTGCTTTCTTTCTTTTTTGGGTAAATATAAAAATACACCCAATAGCACCAAGGATATGGCTAACCATTGATTGTAATTAAATCGGGCTATAGATTTTATGTTTTCAGGTTGGGCGGTATAAAATTCTAGAATAATATACCATATCGAAAAGGCGATGAGTACCAAACCATTCCAATTTCTAAAAAGGACTATTTTGTCCTTTTTGTATAAATATTGTAAAAGGCAAAACAAGAAAAATAGTGAGATACTATAATAAAGTTGTACTGGATGTCTTGCAATAGCAATGGTATTTACCATGGCATTAATATTACCATTGGGAGTCTTCGTCATCGCATATTTTATGGGCACATCGCCCGGTTCAATGGTATACTCCGGATGTTCAAATAAAAAGGTTTTTACATCGCCAATGATAAATTCAGTAGCCTCTCTTTCTTCAATACCTTTTTTAAACACCAGGTTAAATATTATATTTTTTTGTCCTGTTTTGAGACCAGCTGTTTTCTTATCTTTAATTACAGCCACATCCTCGAGGGGGTTGGGACCATTTGGACTTCTCATAATACAACAGGGAAGGGTTTTGATGCCATCGAGGATTGGCCTGATAAATACAGTACCGACCGGGCTATCTGTGGGAGTCCCTGCAAAAAATCCATGAATAAAGTTTGCTTTAAATAATAACGCGCCAACCAATATAGCAGGGATCAGGGTTTTAAAAATAACCTTATCAGGGTTTCCCTTAACCATCCATTTATTTAAGCTTGCTATTCCAACATAGAATCCGATTACCCCGGCTGGTAAAGAAAATTCTTTGATTCCCGTAAAATGAAATTTAGGTGAAAATGAAAATGGAACTATCCAGGACAGCCAATCGCCAGGTAGTACTTTTACGGGGTTTACAATCGTATAACCCAGCCTGGAAAATATTAAACTAATACTCAATAGACAGAATACGTACCAATCTAATCTGATATTAGTATTGCTATTTAATTTTGAATTTCGTAATAAGTAAATAGCGATCAGAAATGAAAAAATAAGCAAAATGGAATACCAATACAAATGAATATTCCCCTGGCCATACAACTCACTTTTAAATTTCCACAAAAAGTAATGCATTGCGTTAAAGATATTTAATTCTTCTCAACCGGAAATCATTTTTTTAATTGTATTAATACCATTTCTTTCTAAATTATTTTTGCATTGTACAATATCGGTTCAACTTAAATGGCTCCAGTTTTCACATAGCCTTTAAGTATAGCTGTATCCTAAATATTCCAACAATTACCTTGGAAATAGAAAAGATTCGATGGGTTTGCTTTGTTTACTTAATTCAAATTCAGCTTAGACCAATCAATTAGGGAAATTAGAAATCGGGTTTTATGGTACTTAATCTTTGATTATTTTCACAAATCCCTGGCTATAGTTGCTTTTTACTTTTACAAAGAGCACTCCTTTATAATCCAAATCCCGGATGATCAGATTATGTTTGGTATTTGGCGTATTAGATTTGTTTGTTCTTAATGTCCTGCCCAGAGCGTCGACGATTTCATATTCTATCGAGCCTGGATTATCTAATTTTACTTCAATGTTCAAAATTTCACTAAACGGGTTTGGATAAGCCCGTATTGATTTATTTAATAAAACATCCAGGGTAGAGGTTACCCCTTTTGGAAGTACTAAAAGATCATAAGTACCCCTTGCCTGTGCCCAGCCATCTACAACAATATAATAGGTGCCAGCAGGCCGATTGAATGGAAGATTGGACTCTGCGATACCGGAGTTTCCACCACCGGACCCAATAAAATCATTGTTATCGCAGGAGTTTAGAAAAAGAAGATCTAAGGGGGCCGATTTGTTACTGAGCTTGATATTTCCTTCGCCACCTGGCCATACTAATTTGTGTATAGCTTCCGGTCCGGTAGATTGCCACCAGGGGTCGTTATTATAATTATTTACATTATTTCTGCCGTTGGCAGTATTGCCTTGAATGGTTTTGCCCAAAGGTACAGTAGGGGCATCTCCACAGGCCAATATTCCAAATACAGGCAACGCGGCAGAGGAAGGATTGTAACCATCTTGCCTTAGGTCTACCGGCGGCATCCAGGTATTACCATCATTGAATATCTTTTTGATAAATTCGGATTTAGATGCATTAAATGCTCTTAGGCCAGGGAAATGATAAGCAGGGGCTGCACTATTAAATCTAGCCTGCACATCGAAACAAAAACATTCTGAGCTTAGACCCACTTCATTAGGGCACATATTATTGGCATCTACTATGGGGATATATCCACACAACTGTTGTATTGCATGTGTAAACTCATGCACTCCGTGATCAAATCTTCTGAATGTATTATCTAATGGGCGATTCACAATACCTGTTTTACAAGTAAGCTCTTCATTGGCCAATATTGCTTTTTTGGGATCTAAATAAGCAGCCTGCCCTCTGAACTGCGCTGCATTTTGTTTGTTTTGCCAGGTGGTAAAGAACATATTTTGTATGGCGCTATTCAGATCGTTTTTATTTATCAGGATCAAACTTTGACCTTTTAAAGCATCCAACGTTTTTATCAGGTTTTGATCAATTTTCGGTTCAGAAGGTTTGGGTGCAACTACAGCATTAAACATATTGGTGATGATAAAATAATAATTTACCAATACCCAATCACTGCTGGTATTGGTAGCAAAAAAAGTAACACCATGATTGCCTTTTAAAAACTTATTATAGGATGCTGCGATAGCATCTGCTGAAGTATTTACATTCACATTGGGATTGTCTACATAATGGGCGATGAGGTTTGCCTTGGTAGGTAATGGTAAGAAATAGTCTTTGACCATTTGATTAAACTGAAAAAGCCAGGTTTGATTTTTAAGTCCAACTGAAGGATTTTCGGATACTACGCTTGAATTAAAAGTCAATGCTTTGGTGGCGTTTGCACCGATCAATTGATAAGCATTGGTACCATATTTATTTATATCCGATTGTTTTATTTCCCATTCTTTTACGCCCTGGCTGGTTGCAAAGGTGAGCGTGCCTGATGCAGAAACTAATAATGGCAAGCTATCTCCTTTGGCTTTATTGATCAATACTCTTTTACCATTACCCGCATCGATAGTACGCCACAGAAACCGCTCGCAATTTCCAGTAGCCGGAATCAACTCTATTTGCAATTTATCGTTTTTATCAAAAGTAAGTCCCTTTTTATGATCGACTCCGTGATTATTACTTTCAAGTATTGGTTTAGGTTGCATAAAAAACCAGAATGCTTCGTTAGTCATTTCTGGACTTACACTGATGTATTTAGGAGTTAGATCAGACCAGCTACTACCATTCCATCGCTGATATTTTCCTTGAGCGTCTATTTTTATTAGTTGGTTGTCATTATCCTGAAGAAGTTTAGCATTTGACCCAATCTTAAAAGATTGATTGTTGTTAATAAAAGCCCAGACCGTACTGTCAGGACTGACATAATAGGTTACTCCAGCTATAGTGATTATCTGTAATACATCCACCCAATTATTTCCATTAATATTATAATATTTTATCTTTCCATCGTTTTGATGAGCCAATGTGTACCCGTTTTCACATCGAAGGATATCACAGCCAGAAAGTGTTTGCCTAGCTCCATCAAAGACTTGATCTCCATATAATAGAAAGCTTTTTGTCGAACAGACTAATTTTTGTTTTAAATAATCTGTATTAAAATTTTCGTTTAGAAATACTTTAGGTAATGCTTGATCATATCTTTTAACGGCCATTACCTCATTCTGTACTCCTTCTCCAGTGGCAGCATTGGTTACATATCCAAAATTTGCGCTTATACTTTCTACACCTTTCAGCATGACTTTAGCCCCTGTTGCTGTTTGTTCGTAAAGGGTACTATCTTTGAAAAGCAAATAAAAAGTTCTTTGTACCCTATTAAATACATCCGTAAAAACAGATACCGACTGGCGATCCTGGATAACTACCAGATCATAACTACCCTTGGCTAACTGCCATCCATCTACCACGATATAATATGTACCTGCCGGTAGATTAAATGTAAAACTAGTTTCTTTTGTGCCTGTATTGGCGCCACCATTAGCATAATTACTTGGATCACATGAACGTAATATTATCAGGTCTAATGCAGCTGTTTTATTACTGAGTTTAATGGTTACCGTTCCTCCAGGCCATTCCAGTTTATACACATCTTCCGGTCCTGTATTCTGCCAGAAATTGTCATTATTGTATTTTGAATTATTGTTTTTACTATTGGTGGTATTGCCCTGGATGGTTTTGTTGATGGTGAGGAGTGGGGCATTACTACAATCCAGTTGAGCTTGCAATTTTAATGTAGTAAAAAATAATATACAGAATGAAAGTAAAAGTCTAAAGTTGTGCATCGATTTCATGTTTATATATGCTCAAATATAAGTAGGCATACAAAGCTTGAAAAATTTAAGGGATAAAATGCAAGTTTTAGGGATAGAATTTACTTGGTGTATGATTACAGCTTTGAAGTAAAGTTTACGATATATCGATTATTTTCCAGGGCTTAAATAAAATGAAGCCGATTAATTTTTCAACAGTTTTACCACATCATACCTTCCAATGCTTTTTATTTTTAAAAATAGTAAGCCTCGATAATCCAGATTTTGGATTTGGATATAGTGTTTTTTTGAAAACGGTGATGATTTATCCACGCGCAAAATTCTTCCCAAAGCATCGATGACCTCCACTTCAAGTGGATTAGGCTCATTCAGATTCACTTCTATGTAAAGTACTTCGGTGAAGGGGTTGGGGTAAGCTTGAATAGTATAATTGCGAGACAAATTGTAATTATTACCGGCTGCGGGCATGATCATTTCAGGGCATGCAGTTATTGCAGTCGGTGTATTTCTTATGATCCTGGTACCATCACCTAATTGGCCTGCATTATTTCTTCCCCAAGCCCAGAGAGTGCCGTTGTTTTTTTTCGCAGAACTAAATTCTGAGCCGGCATCTACAGCCTGCCAGTCGGTAGCTGTCCCGATTTGGGCGGGTCTGTTCCTATACTTCGCTGTATAGGAGCTATCCCCCAATTCACCAACGAAATTAGATCCCCAAGTCCAAATAGTCCCATCCCTTTTAATTGCAATACTATGCCACGCTCCGCCAGATGCACTTTGCCAGTTTGTATCTGTGCCAATTTGCACGGGGCTGTGTTTATCATCATTAGTGCCGTCACCCAACTGCCCATCAAGATTAAATCCCCAGGCCCAAAGGCTGCCGTCTTTTTTGATCGCCATGCTATGATGATTGCCTCCACTCACCATTTGCCAATCGGTAGCTCTGCCTATCTGTACAGGTGACCTGCGGCTTTCAATGAAACCCTGTCCTAATCTACCATTTTCGTCATCACCCCAAGCCCACAGGGTCCCATCTTTTTTGATCGCAAGGCTATGGTCGTAACCAACAAAAATACTTTGCCAGTCAGTGGCAGTGCCTATTTGTACAGGTGCGTTTTTTGACTCATCAGTTCCATCACCTAACTGGCCATAGTCATTCCATCCCCAGGCCCAAAGGCTACCGTCTTTTTTGATTGCAAGGTTATGGTAGTTACAAGAAAAAATGCTTTGCCAGTTTGTATCCTTACCTATCTGGATGGGGATATGTCGAGTATCATAAGTTCCATCGCCTAACTGTCCGTATTCGTTGTTTCCCCAGGCCCAAAGGCTACCGTCATCTTTTATTGCAAGGCTGTGGTATGTACCGGTGGATATCTGCTGCCAGTTGGTTGATGTACCGATTTGTTTGGGTATGTATCTGGTTAATTTGGTGCTGTCACCTAACTCCCCATATCCATCAGATCCCCAGGACCAAATAGATCCATCATTTTTTTTGCCTATTGCGAATGCTCCTCCCGCTGCCACGCTTTCCCAACAGCCAATCTCTTCGGGTAGATGCATCACTGTAGCACTGTCAGCCTGGATGCATTCATTGGCATCGGTGACAGTTACCTCATATACACCTGCCGGTAAATTCTTTATGACATCCGTATTATCACCAGTGGACCATTTGTAAGTATAAGGGGATGTGCCACCACTGACAGTGGCAGTAGCAGTACCATTATTTGTTCCGGTATTGGGTGTAGTAATAACGGTCAATGCAAGGGTATTCGGTTCTGATAGTACTATCGTATTTGTAGTTTTTTTACAACCGTCAGCTCGCGTGATTTCTGCTGTAAAACTACCTTCGCTGCTAGGTGTATATAAATTGTTTAATGAACCTGGTGTTTGAGACCATTTTTGCACTCGGTGATTTAATTGGTCTAAAACATAAACCATATGATTTGCATCGACAGCCACTCCTAAGGGATAGTTGAGCTGATTGTCTGCATTACCTGCTTCATTACCTCCTGCTACAATTATACCTTCGGTAGTTGCGGTTCCGGTTGAAGGAAACCTTTTTACATTATGAAATATTGGATCAGACACATAAATGTAACCAGCTGCATCCACACACATAAATAATACTTCTTCACTCCAAGGCTCAACCACGATTACACCATCGGTACCTTTGGTAGAGTTGGGAGGAAGTTTTTTTACAGTTCCTCTTTCGTCTAACACAAAAATTTCAAAATTAGCATTGACTGCGACATCTGCAATATAAATAAATCGAAATACATCAGAACCTTGTTCACCACCACCTCCTACCGTGATTCCATTAGTAGCACCAGGTGCCCATTTTTGG
>JBGAVW010000130.1:0-3075 GCA_044227925.1 Saprospiraceae bacterium
AGGCTATTGGTATTTTGTTATCTTTTTTGGTCAATGTATATTGGTTATTTACTTATAAAATAATTTGTTTCTATTCCATTGGAATTACATTTCCTGACTGCACACGAAGACTCAAACCGGTACTTTTTGTTGAATAGGTTTATTTATACTGCTGACATTTTGCCAGCCTTTTACACTATATATATAAACCTCAAGACCAGATGTACGAATACGATGTCTTTTTATCATATAAAAGGGGAAAGATCAGAGAAGAATGGCTTCATACTATTTTCATGCCTTTGTTTGAAGAACAATTGGAAGAAGCACTGGGTAAAAAAGGGAATATATTTATAGATAAAGAAGATATCCCTGCTGGAGTAGACTGGATTCGGCATTTAGGAAAATCTATTGCCCGATCCAAGTGTTTAATAGCCATTGTATCACCTTCCTATTTCGCATCCGAATGGTGCATGAAGGAGTTCGTAGCTATGTATTCGCGCCAGTTGGAGCTTGAAAAATTAAAGCAAATAAATGAAGATATATCGGTGGTACTTCCCTTTGTTAAGCAAGGACCTACCGAAGCCTTTCCAAAATTTATAAAAAGAATTCAACTCATAGATTACAGCAGATACAATAAAGTAGGTGAAGCTTTTCGCAATACGCAGGAATACCTCGATATGCAAGCGAAAATAGAACACGATACCAAACGCGCTGCCGAAATAATCAAATCCGCTCCTGAATGGAAAGAGGATTTTGAAAAGATTGAATGGTTAATACCTCCTGTGATCCCATTTGAATTTACTAAACCAATCCAAACCAAACCTGGATTTTAATACAATGAGTGGTAAAGTATATACATTCTATTCTTATAAAGGAGGCGTAGGTCGTACCATGGCATTGGCCAATATCGGAACCTTATTATCACTTTGGGGTAAAAAAGTCCTGATGATAGATTGGGATCTCGAAGCACCAGGGCTTGAAAACTATTTTAAATCAGGTAATGAAAGACTATTAGATCAGCTAAAAAATAAAGATGGGCTCATAGATCTGATATTTCGTCGTAAGCAAAACAAAGAATATTTGGTTGAGTCTATTCAATGGAAAGACCATATCAGTCAACTCTTAAATTATTCTCAACATGAAACATCAAAAGGAAAACTAGATCTGTTGCATGCCGGTAAAAAAGACCAGGGATATATCGCACGAGTGAGAGAGTTGGATTACGGCAGCTTTTATGAAGAACAGGAGGGCGGAGCTTATTTTGAAGCTATGCGGGAATATTGGATCAGTCAATATGATATTGTATTGATCGATAGTCGTACCGGCCTTACAGATAGCGGAGGAGTATGCTCCATTCAAATGCCCGATGCCCTGGTAATGTTGTTTACAGCCACTGATCAGGGATATGCTGGTACAATCCAAATTGCAGACAGGGCCATAGAAGCACAAAAAAATATTATCTATGACCGATATGCATTAAAAATATTACCGGTGCCTACCCGGTTTGATGGTACTGAATTTAAATTACAACGGGATTGGCTTGAAAAAATTGAAACTGGTCTCACTAAAATATACCGGACATGGGTGCCTGAATACCCTAAAGAAGATTCCATCAATATAGACCTAAGAAAAATATTGGAGCTCACCAAGCTACCTTATATTCCCTATTTTAGCTATGGTGAAAAGCTTCCTGTGATTGAGGAGGGCACTTCCAATCCTCAGGGTCTTGGCTATGCCTATGAAACCCTGGCCGCTATTTTAGTACATGATCTTGAAGGAGCTAAACTATTGTCAGAAAACAGGACGGAATATGTACGAAGAGCCATAAAAGGAGAAGATCCATATAAAAAAGAACGGGAATTGCCGGCCACTTTACAGCCATCTGATAAATCAAATACATATATCAAGTACGGATTGATCGGGGCTGTGGGTTTGTTGTTGATAATATTGTTAGCGCAAAATTTGATTTTTAGGAAAAATGAGATAAACAATTACCTTACTACACCTGCGGTAATTGACTTCGAATTAGAACAAAAATTAAAATACAGTGAGTTGGAGACAAAATATGTAAAGCTCGATTCAACCTTATTGGAAAATGTACTTGAACTAAACAGAGACTTGATCTCTTCCGGATATTATAATGATACCAGTAGCCTCGTTCAACAAATCAAGCAAACTGTCTCAAATAAATTAATTAAAGAGATGGAGTTTACATTACTTGAAATTTATGCGGATATTAAATCAGCATACGAAGTGAATGGCGATGTTAAAGAAAACTCTACATACAAAATAAATGAGAAAACCTATGTGGGAAAGGTACCATCAAATCCTTTTTTACAGTACTTTTCAAATCCGATAAAGAGGTTTGGTCCTTACCAAAATACAGATCCTTATAAATTAGATTCAAAATTTAAGGAAGCAAAACTCGTCAATTTTGACAATTCTCTACTTGACAAATCTATTTCCAATTTTATAGCTGATACAAATGGCTTTAGTTTTGTTTACACCGAATTGGCTAATTACTATTTTACCATTGATTCAAGCTATATAAATTCTGAAAGAATGGATTCTATCTTGGTCAATGTACATTTTAATCCGGAGTTCAAGATCGATTCACTGGTGTTTAAATTAATTCGACAGACTAAACCAAATAAAATTAATTCTATCCCTGCAAAAAAGCTGGTGATCAACAAGGACATTCAGTATAAATTTGAAATAGTTCCGGATATAACTGATAAAATTAGTTTGTATCAGGCGGATCAAATACTATCTGATATTTCGATGCGAAAAAACTATACTGGTCGTATAACCCGGATTAATAAATATATTGATGAAAAAACAATATCAGGCCTTTCTGTTTCCACCGTTTACTTTAATAAAAGTGATAATCTGGAAGCAGATCGAATACTTCAATATGTAACCACCAACTTTAATTCAAGATGGATTAAAACCAATACCTTAAAAATACCTCCACATTATTTTATACTCGTACTTAAAAAAGAAGAAAGAAAAGCAAAGTCGTTTTAAAAAGTCAGAGTATTAAATAAATGAAGTACTCATTTTTAAATTAAGATTTGAAAAATTCCGTAATTTACA
>JBGAVW010000131.1:0-2620 GCA_044227925.1 Saprospiraceae bacterium
AAGATAAGGGTCATAGTGTATGTCGGCCATTTTACGTTTGCCAAAATAACGTTCTAATAGCCTTGACA
Source organism: Saprospiraceae bacterium (assembly GCA_044227925.1). Lineage (GTDB taxonomy): Bacteria > Bacteroidota > Bacteroidia > Chitinophagales > Saprospiraceae > JADJLQ01. The sequence continues at coordinate 69 of JBGAVW010000131.1, forward strand.
TGTTCACATCAATCAATGGAGAGGGTCTTTTGAAAATAATTAATTCGACTGCATTGGCAATGTATTGTCCCATAAAAGGAATGGTTTCAAGTTCTGTTCTATCTCTTGGCAATTTACCTTTTCGTTTAACCATTTCTACTGCTAGGCTTTTTAACCGCTTTGTTCTTTGCCTGTAAAGTCCTATTGGTTTTAGATATTGCTCTATTGTGGATATGTCAGCTTCAGCAAGGCTTGCCCAGTTTGGAAAGTCTTTAATGAATAGGCTATAAAACTTTGAAACGGTTTCTGCTTTTGTTCTTTGGAGTAAAATCTCAGCAATAATAATTTGGTATTGTGATAACCGTTTGCTCCTCCATGGGAAGTGTCTACCCTCTGTCTCGAACCATTTGAGAATTATCTTCTGAAATTTTATGATATTTTTTTTTGTAACACTAGCCATTAGCAATTTTAGTAGTATGTAATATACTGTTTGCACTTAGGCTTTTCCATTTTCTTCTTACTCTGGGTGGAAGCGAGTAATTCATTGTTAGATTTATGAAAGCTTGGCTTCATCAATTTTTGTGCTTTGCAAAGTGATAAAAACTGGAGGCAGCCGTGTCAGCAAATTTATACTTTTTATCGGAAGTAAATATATCCAACTTTTCTCACATATCTAATTCATCCCGAGCACTTTAATGCTTGTTTTTTATCGGCTTCAACGATTCTATGCATCTGATCGAATATTTTATAAAATTGAAGGCTTTATTTTAGTTTTAAATATTTCTCGCGTGCTTCAATATTAGGGCAAGCATTGTTTCCACAATTAAATTTTCTTCGCAATTTTTATCCTCCCTCATTTACTCCCTACACGTACATTCCTATTTCTCCTTTATATACCTGATAGTCTCTTTACTTAATTTTTCCAGGGTGCCAAGGTCCAGGTCAGCCAATTTTTTGAAATAAATACACGATTTTCCCATTTTATACTTTCCTAATTTTTCAAGCAGTGTTTTATTCTCATTGCCGGGTGCAGAAACATACAGGGAGAACTCTGCTTTTCTGGGTGAAAAGCCGATGAGCATGGCGTCACCTTCGTGGCCGCTGGCGTATTTATAATGATAACTTTCAAAACCGATCATGGTCGGGCCCCACATTTTGGGTTCGAAGCCGGACCATTTTTTCATGAGGTCTATCAGCTGTAAGCTGTCTTGTTTTTTTTGTTCGTTGTCTACAAATTGGTTTAAAAAGTCTATTACGCTGACTTCGGTTTCTGTCGTTTTTGTTTTGGTGGCCATATTCTTCTTTTGGTTGATTTGTTTGTTCTTGTAGTAGTGTACCCATTTTGCCGGTCGCTTATTTCAAAGGTAAAGATCATTTTTTGATTTCTGATTGCGTTTTTCTGGGGGAAGTCCAGAATACACCGGGAAATTCCTATGATTTATTTAATCCTTGGCAGTCATATTACATTATTGGCAATGGGTGTACGACAAATTGCACCTCAGTAATTATTTTCTCCCTTTAGGGTAAGGGGTAACACCACTTTTTTGTGCAATTTGTCGTATGCCCTTCTGCATTCTTCTATATCCTATTGTGTTTAAATTCCATTAAATTTGAAAAATGAATTGGAAAGATTTTATTATTTCTGATAATGAAATATTACTTGGAAAGCCAACAATAAAAGGTACCCGGCTTTCAGTAGAGCATATTCTGAGTTTATTTGCTCAGGGCTGGAGTGAAAATCAGATTCTTGAAAATTATCCCCGACTTACCAAAGAATCCTTGCAAGCAGTCTTTGCCTATTTAGGGTCTGCTGGAGAAATCATAAAATATTGACCCATCTTAATTTATTGAAAGAAATAGATCGAGTAAGTGCAAGGATATTTGGTAAAAAAACTAAAAAGGCATGCACTTATAATAATTGGCTCAATGGCCAAGCAAAGGCGTAGGTCAGAAAATACAGCATAGACCTGTTCATGCTGCAACCGACATCAATTAAAAGCTAAAAAGTAAAATCACCGTCAAGCTTTGAAGTTAGCCTGAAAATCCGAATGTTACGCAGGGCAGCTGAAGAGGTCGATCCGAAGGAATGCCTTATTTTCTGACGAGCTTTCTTTGTTTCTTTCTTTGGCGGACAAAGAAAGAATGGCAAATTAAAAAAAATTATTATTAACCATCAGACCCCTATTCAGAAGTCACATTACATTAATAGCCAATCATGACCTTAGGTTTTGCAAAAGATGAATTAAATTTTCTACATTTCATTATGGAAATTGAATTCATCTTTTGCCTTACTATTCGATTTACTTTTTTTAATGAAATCTAACCTCTACGAGGTATCTTTTATCCCTGGGATCTGGCCCGGGATAAAAATCATTCTTGATTCGGTCTTAACCTAAAAGATCACATTTTAAAAGATCAGTAATAAAGCTGACTTCGTTAGAAGTCATATTATATTATTGGCAATAGGTGTACGACAAATTGCACCTCAGTAATTATTTTCTTCCTTTAGGGTAAGGGGTAGTACCACATATGTTGTGCAATTTGAGGTACTCCCTAGCCAATCATGACCTTGG
>JBGAVW010000132.1:0-2496 GCA_044227925.1 Saprospiraceae bacterium
GGTTTTGATATTTTCCCGATGATTTGAATAGCCCTACCTTTTGTGGTAGCCGCCACTCCCATCGTCAAACTGTACTACCGGTTATATTATAGAGATTCCTGCATGGGTACTCCCAGGATGGAAATAATTAAAAGAGCTGTGTTTTGAATGGATTATTTATACTATGATGCCACCGCAATATGACCCACTTCGTTTACCCTTGATTTTAATCCTGTTTTCCCGAGCACATCTGCCGCCTTTTGATTATACCCCGCATCATTTAATTCGGAATATATTTTACCGGCAATTATCCATAACTCGTGAGGTTCTATGGCAGGGTCTACACTTCCGTAATAGCCTTTATCATCCCGGGGACAGATTTTATACTTTACTCTTTGTGCGTCATGAAAAGTATAAAAATCATCCATGAAAGATTTGTCTTTGCGAAGGATGCTGATGCAACCAGCCAGTTGAGCTTTCTGCGGATCATCGGAATGCATGCCATACCAGGAAACAATACTAATTGGACAAAGGCAATCCAGTCCAAATGCGAATTCTTTGCTTACGAGTTGATTGTCTTCTTTTTTATAAATATTGTAATAGCATTCTGTTGAAAAGGTCCAATCACCTCCCATGATTAGAATGCCACCTTCCGATAAATTCTGGGCAAACCATTTTAATGCCTGTTGCTGAAAGTTGTTGTCAAAATAATACAGTACATTAAAACATCGGATCAGGTCCTGTGGTACTATATCGATTTCACCAAGATAAAAAAATGGAGATTGCTAAAATAAATAGGTGTTCGATGCTTTTAAGATTCAATGTTGGAAATAATTTTACTCATGGCTTTAATTTGTTGTGGACCAATACCACAACAACCTCCAATAATATCGGCGCCTGATTCCATCCATTCTTTTACCATGGATTCGCAGGAAGACAGATCTGTAAGACCCGACCATGTTTTACTTTCAGCATGATACACAGCTCCTGAATTAGGATAAACCACTATCTTCTTATTACCTGATTTCATACTGATGGATCGAATTAATTCTGAAATAAACTCCGGGGAAGTACAATTTACACCAATGGCGAATACAACCGGGTGATGTTCAAAATAAGCAGCACATGTGGCAATGGGTGTTCCATCACTTATGTGTTTACCGTCTTTGCAGGAAAAGGATATCCAGGCAGGCTTTTTTGCATTTTCTAAAATTTCTGATAGCACCCTGGCTTCTTGAAAACAGGGTATGGTTTCACAGACAAGAATATCTGCAGATGAATCATCGAGTAAATTGATTCTTGGTGTATGGAATTCTATTAACTCCTGATCTGAGATCTTATAATCACCGCGATATTCAGAGCCATCGGCCAGGTAAGCTCCATAAGGACCAATGCTGGCAGCAATAACAGGTTTTGATTCCTGTGGTTTTACTGATAAAAAACGAGTCCTTGCTTCCTCTGCTAATAGGACTGATTTAAGAATCAATCCCCTGGCTGAATGCTCGTCAATACCAATCGCCATAAACCCAGGCAGGGTAGCCTGGTAACTGGAAGTAATAATGCATCTGGCGCCGGATTCAAGATAAGCAAGATGGGCAAGTATGATTGCTTCAGGATTTGATTCAAGCAATTTCGCGCTCCATAGTTTTTGATTTAGATCGCACCCTTGTCTTTCTAGTTCATTTGAAAGGCCGCCATCTAAAAGGAGTGGATAGGTAATATTCATACAATATCTGCAGGTGCTTCGAGTACAATAATAGATAGATGACGCAGAATAGAAGCCACTAATAAATTTATGCGCATGCTGTACATTCGAAATTTCATTTCTAAAGTTTACATAAATCTACTGCTTAAATCGGTACTAAAGTATACCTGAATATCACAACCGGATTAAATACGAAAGATTCTTGAGATTTCAAAGTAAAAAAATTTGCATTGAGCTTCTTGCAAGGTAGTCTGGTGCACTAACTTAATTTGCCAACACTGTTACCATTACCCGTTTATATCTTGTCAACCTGGGTGTTCCTTTGTCTGAAAGTTTAAGTATAAAATGCAAGGCTTCCTTTTTATCAACCTTGGGTGCTGTAACGTACACACCGTGTACATTCTCTGCACCTATACTGAGGTTTTTATTATAGGTACCTGCTTCAGGATAGTAAAACCATAAAAAACTAAGATTATCTCCATCCGGATCAGTCGAGTTAAAGGCATCCAACATAAAACCTTCACCGGATTTTACTGTGAACGTTTCGGGGTGGCTCAATAGGATTTCCGGCGGATGATTAGCTTCCTGGTAGGATTTTATACACCAATCCATGCGTGCTGCAAAATCATTTTGAAAATTAGAAAAATTAGTACATTTGCGGCCTGAATTTTAAAAGGTTCCGTAGCTCAGCTGGATAGAGCAACTGCCTTCTAAGCAGTAGGTCTCTGGTTCGAATCCAGACGGAATCACGAAAGCCCCGCTATGGGGCTTTTTTTTTGATAAAAATATTGTATTTATCCAATAACTTAACA
>JBGAVW010000133.1:0-2400 GCA_044227925.1 Saprospiraceae bacterium
AAGCCCAAAATATACTGGGTGTGATATACCGTTGGCTAAAGCGCAACGGTACATCACCTGAAACGTAACGGTAATAAACTTGTTGTAAAAAGAAAACAGTGCAAAAACTAAACTACCATCGTGCTTTAGCTAACGGTTTTTTAAAAAGAGAATTTTGGGCTTTAGCCACATCCAATACTCAAAGAAGCGGCATTGGTAAAAAACCATACCAATTTCGCACTTTAGCCGACGGTAGTTATGAATTAATATCGGCAAATAAGCCTTATAAAACAAGTTAAAGAACCAGGAAAATTTTATAATAGCAGTAGATTATCTATTTCTATATCCTGTTTCATTTGATCATTATTAATTACAGGAAAAAACACACCTCCATACACCATGCTCGTAGATCCAAGTATCGTTCAGTGGTTCGCCCGCAACTACATTAAATCCGCCATGCAGAAGTAATCGTTTTTTATCTTTTTCAAAAATCAAACTGGTACCACTTCTGACGCCCGGCAATCCGGTTGCAGTCGTCAATCCCGGGTGCCAGTTTACACCGTCCCAAAACCAAATTTCGTTGGTATATGGATTTTCATATTTACCATCTCTATTTATTATTTTGGAGCCTCCAAACATCATCATTTTTTCTGATTCCGGATATAAAACCATACCTGGATGAATAAGCGTTTTAAGTGCTCCTTGTCCATCATATACTTTTAACCAGTCTTTACCATCCCATTCCCATAAATCATTAAAGTCATTACGTAGGCCATTATGAGAAAAATTAAGACCCCCGTACAAAACTACTTTTTGCTTTTTTTCGAAATATTCCATCTGGCCGGGAAGTCGCGGCTCTGGCCCGGTAATACTTACCTGACTCCAGCTTTTACCATCAAACTCCCAGGTGTCTCCAATAACATCACCTTCATTTCTATCCCCACCAAACAAGACCAGTTTTTGGGTAGCTTCATTATAACACATTTGAGCATAAATTCTTTTACCGGGACCTGTACCCATTATTTGGATCCATGATTTGCCATCCCATTTCCAGAAATCGCTATATACTTTATCTTGATCACCACCACCAAACAAATATAAAATTTCCTTTTTCGAATCACATGCAACCGCAAATCCATTTCTTAGCACCGGGGCATTGGGAGTTTCTACTTTAACCCATGTGTTTTCTACCCATTTCCACAATTCCATTCTGCGGTCTGATATCAATTTTTCCGGGCCACCATTTACCAAAATTGTTTCAGAGCTTTTTTCAAAATACACCAGTTTGTGGCTAAATCCTGTTTGCAATTTTCCCGCGATATTGAAGGGGAAAGCAAAAGTCATACACAGGCAAAGTCCAAGCACAGAAAAAATCATCGATAACTTTTTTCTGCACCAAATGCGTATTGAATTGTAAAACAAATTCATTAAGAATCTTATAGTGACAAAATGGAATTCTTAATTTGTTTTAGCTTGCATTTCATCAAGCTGTTTTTGATTTTCCCTGATGATTTCTTCCATAGCATTTTTAATATAGGTATAGGGCACTTTATCTATTACTTCCTTTAATGCTAAAATATATGCAGTTTTAAGCGCCAGATCCTTTGGTACCATTATATCTGGTTTAATACCAATGCCTTCCCAATTTGCTTTTGAGATAGGATTGATAGCCTGTCCGGTGGGAATGAAGACCTCAAAATGGTCTGACAGACGAAATCTTTCTCCAGGGTTTGCTCCACCACGGGTTGTTTCCCCTACTATTATCGCTCGTTTCAGAATATTAAAATTATATGCAAATGCTTCAGCTGCTGAAAAAGTGTGTTTACTGGTTAAAATATAAACAGGTTTATCAATATATTTTTTACCCTTTACGGATGGACTAGTCCAAAATTGTTCTGTCCTCCCTTTCTGTCGCCAATAAATATCATTTAAATGTATCGAATCATTAAAAAAATAAGAACTGATCAGTGGTACCATGGCAGGGCTGCCACCACCATTTTGACGAAGGTCAAGAATCAAAGCATCTGTATTCGATAGCAGATTCATAGCTGCCATCACTGTTTCAATCGCCCTGTCGGGCTCTTCAAATGAATTTAATTGAAGGAATCCAATATTGCCTTCTAATCTTTCCAATTTAGCAAAACCCCAATTATTTCGTTTTTCAAACCAGAAAGTAACATTCTTCTCTTCTGTAGTGGGCTCCATTTGTTGAGTTGCAGGTAAAGGTTCGGAAGAAAAATACATTCTAAGATGTTTGTCTTTACTCACCCCCTGTAGATCATATTGTAGCTTTTTAGCTAATTCTCTAGAACTGCTTATATTGCTATACTCGTTATTTAATATACGCTGATTGAGATCACTTTTATTTGCTGGGCAATATCTAAGAATATATATGAGTTTTTTAGTTTTTTCTTTAGCTCT
>JBGAVW010000134.1:0-2068 GCA_044227925.1 Saprospiraceae bacterium
ACACCTGCCAATTCTGGTTTTGAAACCGGACTGATCACTTGTTTTGGCGCTGATAATAACAGGGCAGTATTTGTCTGTCCGTAAGCAAAAACTACGGTGGTTAAAAAAAAGTAAAAAGGTAAAAAAGAATTTTTCATTCGCGTTTTTATTTTATGCAAAAAATAAAGATAACAAACTAGCTGAAATTGGATTATCCTAAATCCATTTGTGTAAAAATGCGCCATCACATATTCATGTGATTTTTAATTTCAGTAAATATTAAACTATTGATTATATGGACCGAAGGATTTTATTTTGGGATCGATTTAATTTATTGAATAACAATATGTTATGTTTAATTTTTTCGATCCTGCAATCAATAAAGAATGAATTTAATTTAAAATAAGATGATTTATATGAATAAGCTATAATCAATTTATTAAATGTTTTTAGAACGAATCGATGTGATATTACATTATCTTTATGTCACTCTCTACAGAACACTCCAAATTAGAATCAATATAAACCAAAAAACAAATCTTTTTATGAATCTCCTTAAAAACCAATTACCAGTTTATTTGGCTATAGCCCTTTTTTGCCTGACATTCCGGTTGGCGGGCCAGAAATTAAATTTATCTGAATTTGCTATGTATGGGCAAAACAAGGTTGTTATTTCGAGTTCCAATTCGATTTCAGGAAAAGGTGCAGTGGGTTCGGGCTCATTTATTCAAAGCACGGGTAATATTGTAATTAACGGCAATCTTAATAGTGGCGGAAAAATTGAATTGGCAAATGGCAGTACAGTGCTTGGAAATATTACCGCTGCCAATACAACGAATACCGCGGGCAATATTTTTACGGCTGGTAGCAGTAGTTCATTTACAAACTTAAAAGTAAATGGAAATATACTCATTTCGGGAGGTTCTGTTTCTGGAAACATTACCCAACCAACCGGGGCTGTGTATTCTGGTCCCACTCCCGGGTCAAGGACAGTCTTGCCCCCTCCACTTTCCATGCCCATTTTGCCCCAGTTGCCAATAATACCTACGATTGTAGCGGGTGTTAATGATATAAACAATACTGCGACCCTTACACCAGTAAATGGGCAGGTTGCTTACAGAAATTTGACTTTAAGCGGAAATAAAACCATCACATTTAAAGGGCCAGGTACCTATATATTTAATTCCATTACCTTGTCAAAAAACAATTCGTTTATTTTTGACTTTAACGGATTACCGGGAAAAATTCAAATCATTGTTGTTGGCAATATTGTCTTAGAAAAAATTGCGTGTAGTTATCTGGGAATATCACCATTGACAGATTCAGCAGCAGCTTCCAGAGTATTTACCTATGCCAATGGTAATGGCGGTACTTCCGGTTTTGCATTTGATGTTGCAAATGGGCAAGGTGGTTCCTCTACGCGATATATTGGTACCGTTGGAGCTAAAAATGGCTCTATCAACATTGGGTCCGGTACAGGAAGTACTGTGATCATAGGCTCCTATTGGTCAGGTAAAGATGTTATTTTGAATAGTGGAGCCAATGTCTCTTTTGTCCCATTAGCTCCTTGTACGCCATTTCTGGTGAATGCCGGCCCTGACAAACAGCTTACTTGTGTTATATCCTCAATACAACTTTCTGGTTCATCAGCCACAGCGGGAGCAACCTATTCCTGGACACCCATTGATGGTGGTATTATAACCACAGGCGCAAACACGGCTACGCCTACCGTGACTAAAGCAGGTAAATATGAACTTGTAGTCACCGATGCGTTTTCTGGATGCCAATCCAGGGATACTGCATTTGTGTCCTATAACCCATGCATAGACCCGGGATATAATTCCGGTACGTATAAGGTAGAGACCATTATTGGATCTGAATTATCTGCTTTGGCTGCTAACAAACCATTCAATGCAGAGCAGAAAATTTTTCTGTTGGATGATAATAATACCAAAGTATATATAGAAATTATCACGATTGCCGGCCAATATGCTAATGTTTTAAACTTATTACAAGGTCCGAACTATGGTCTTGATAATATTATTGCTAATCCAACCAATATTCTGGTCATAACAGGTAGATTTCCTAT
>JBGAVW010000135.1:0-1263 GCA_044227925.1 Saprospiraceae bacterium
ACTTCCTAAAAAAAATTACGTTTTTTTGTTTTTTGGGTTGATTCTATTGCTTTTATTGATAGAACTAAGTATGCGGTTAAAATTTTCTGTGTTAGGAATGTTATCGGGTTTGAATTTATCCCCGTTCTTAAAAAAGAATCTGTCATCCTATATCAGTTTTTCTTTTGTTGTACTGCCTTTATTGTTAGTGGAGCTCCTATTGCCTAATGATAAGGACAATCAAAGCCATAAACACGGTATGTTTTTCTGGGTATTATCCATTCAGTGTAATTATTTTTTTACCCTCCTCACTATCGAGATACTGGACCATTACAGGCTGGGGCCGATTTTTGATCTTTCATTCAAATCATTAAGTGCAAACTCCTTTTTATACCCGGTTGTAATTAATTTTCTGCTGGTAGTGCTTTCCTTATTTACCTTCGATTTTTTTTATTACTGGTTTCACAGAATGCAGCATACCTCTTCCTTTTTTTGGGAATTTCACAAGACGCACCATTCCATTAGAAATCTCAATACGATCGTATCATACCACCATGTACTGGAAGAGTTATTCCGGATTCCCTTCATTACCATTCCCCTGGCTACCCTGATTCATATAGATGCACCTAAGCTTGCAATATTGTCTTCCTTCTTCGCCGTGTATGGTCAATTTATCCATATGAATTCAAAAATCAATTTAGGTCCTCTGCGGCTTGTATTAGCAGATAATTATTACCACAGGATACATCACTCCCTGGAGGAACACCATCACAATAAAAATTATGCCGCTTTTTTTCCTATTTGGGATATTCTCTTTAAGACAGTTCATTTTCCTAAATTTAATGAGTTTCCCAAGGTCGGATTAGGTGATATGGACCAGCCTAAAACGGTAAAAGACTATTTATTTTCATCAAGACCTTTTAGAAAAAAAATGGAATTGGGCTAAATCTTATTTTGAAGTGCTAAAATAATATTTTTTCCAACCCAATAACTTCTGGTGTTTGATTCATTAGGACAATTTTTATTGATAAAAACGAAAATTAATTCAAAACATACGACCTCATTGGGGTCGGGATGATCACTGATGATTTTGTTAGAACCATTTGAATCCTTTGGATTCTGAAGACCAGGACTTATAATTCTAAAATGGATAAAATATTTATAAATTCAAATACACGAAAAAATCAACCCTGTCGGGGTCGAACATTTTTATTGATGAAGTTTTCAAACAGATAGCCATGGTGAGCTATTTCAAATATTCCGTCAAAAAAATATGACCCGAAC
>JBGAVW010000136.1:0-1232 GCA_044227925.1 Saprospiraceae bacterium
TTACAAAATGGGTTTGAATCCGAAGTTATTCACTTTATCATTCAAAAATAGAACTTATATTCCTTAATAATTATATTTGGAAATACTAAAATTATACTAACAGAAAGATCGGAATGCTGGAAAGGTTATTTTGAATCACCTCCGCAGGACCTGCACAGGACATTGCCCAAAGGGTCTTGGATGAATGGTTGCGGATAGGGCAATAGTAGCTATAGAAAGCAGATAGTGGAAAAGATTCGAAATAGAACCAATTTTTATGTAAATACTTTTAGAGCTTCCTTCTTTTTTCCTGAGACCATATTTTCCTGATACAATATATATAAATTTAATCATCTTGCAAGGCAAATCTGTTTCAGACTTGTGAGGGAACATACGCAAATCATGTGAGCATTATAAATGGAGATCGTAATCATGTAGGGTCAATGTAAAGTCATTTAAGTAGAAGGATCGAGTGCCAGGTATGTACTGCTGAGATAAAATATCAATAAGTAATTGCAGTTCTTTGTCAGAAATATTTACTTGTTCAGATTTATCATAGATATCCATAAGAAACACGGTTTCTTTAATGACACGTACATAAGTAATTATTCTTGCTCCACTACTTTTGCCTTTACCTTTGCTAGAAATGGCGAAACGAATTTTGTAACATTCTTTACCAATAGGAGTACCGAGCTTTGGGTTTTCAGATAATTGCTCTACTATGGCAAGTACATCTGCTTTTAGCGATTTATACTTTTTAGATAATCTTTTAAGTTTGCGTTCGAATGGTCAGCTCAATGATGCTAAAGTTCATTTAATAATTCTTTGGCTAATTTTAGTTTTTTCTTGCCTTGCTCATAAAGTTTTACATCATTAAATGCTTCTGCTAATTCACTTACAAACTGGCTTTTCTTTTCGTCTTTTACCTCCTTCACCACGCTTATAAAATCAAGACTTTTTACCAACTCCATAAAAAAAGGCATGCGATTATCTCTTATGTCTAAAATTATTTTCATCATTTACTTAATTTGGAAAGTTATAATCGATTATTAAAGTATACATTCTAATTTGATCTTAGTAATGACTTTGTAAAGATAAGAGAAAAATGTGGATGATTATTTGCATCTGATTTTTTTCAAATGCTACATTTCAATAAAACATGTAGGCAAATTTAATATACTAGTAAAATTAGCGATATAAAGCTTCATTACTTTTCCTATCTGCCTATTGGGATATAAAAGAGCTATCTGTTA
>JBGAVW010000137.1:0-1190 GCA_044227925.1 Saprospiraceae bacterium
CGAAGTAAGTTGTGTGATGTGAGCTGCAAACCTTCATTAAAATTTAATCTCAGGCAGAACATTAATGAACTAAATAATCAGGGCAGCAGATCTATCATGACCGGACGCTGGTCATACTATAAATTGGAACGAGACAGTATTTTATTGAGATCTAACAATCTTTCCCGATTTTCAAGTTCCGCCAATGCTAAGATTCAATATACGTGGATTGTCAATGACAAAAAGAACTCTTCTGATGAAAATATTGAAATTGTGAATAACGGCATGGATAGTAAAATTTGCTTGAATGCATTCCATCCTGACGGAAGCACAGCTTCTAATTGTCAAATTCTGAATTTTAATCCTTTTGATTCTTTGCCCGGTCTGAAAGTAAATTTAGAATCTGTCGTGATTAACAAAATTCAAAGATTGGAAGTAAAAGTATCAGGTAAAGGACCATTTAAATTCATTTGGGAAGGAAATTCAAAATCCACCGAACCTTTTCTGGAGTGGGATGGCAAACAAACCAGTCAATGTGTGACTGTAATAGATATCAATGGTAATATGGCGACCGATTGTGTTGCATTAAACCCGGAGGGTAAAATAAAATTAAAGTCCCAGTTTGTGATTGAATATAATTTGGGAAGAATACTTGAAATAGCTCAGTTCAATACCGTCGAACTTTTTTATATAGACGCCGATGGAGTAGTGTGGGCCTCTTCAGCCAGAAATCAATCCTCTAATTCTATATTTGAAATTTTAGAAGATGCTCAATACGAATTGAATGACAAAAGTCAGCCTACCAGAAAATTGAAAATCAGGATGGATGGCCTTGTGTTTAATTCGAAAGGAGAGTCGGCCCCACTCAGGCTTGCCGGAACTATGGGAGTGGCATTGCCACCAAAATAATACGACCTCTGGATTTTTGTACCATTATAAATCTATATATCAGATATCTTTGCAAGGATGAAAATGTACAGATCTTTGATCCTTATTCTGATAGTTGTTTTATTTGCTAATAGTGCATGGATAAATAGGCCACCCACCATCAAGCTGGCTTTATTAAAATACAATGGGGGAGGGGATTGGTATGCAAATCCTACTGCCTTGCCTAATCTAGCTATATTTTGCAACAAAGAGATAAAAACAAATCTGGATGATGACTATGCCACCATTGAAGCCGGCTCTGCCGAGTTGTTTAATTATCCTTT
>JBGAVW010000138.1:0-1137 GCA_044227925.1 Saprospiraceae bacterium
CTATATTGGTACTTTTTATCCACTAATTACGCGAATGGCCACGAATTAAAATTACACATGAAGACAATTCGTGTAAATCCGCGAAATCTGTATTCATTCGTGTTTATATATGGCCGAAGGCCAATCTGGTTTCTTAGTATCCACGAATTACACGAATGGCCACAAATTAAAATCCAGATATAAAATAATTCGTGTAAATCCGTGCAATTCGTGTTCAACCATGGCCGAAGGCCATAGTGTTATTTATTATCCACGAATTTTCGCAATTGGCCGCGAATTAAAATACCCAATTGAAAATCTTAATTCGTGTAAATCCGTGCAATTCGTGTTCAACCTGGCCGAAGGCCATACTAGTTAATTATTAACCACGAATTACACGAATGGCCACGAATTAAAAACTAGTTTAAAATAATTCGTGTAAATCCGAGAAATCCGTGTCAATTCGTGTTCTCACATGGCCAAAGGCCATACTAGTTAATTATTAACCACGAATTACACGAATGGCCACGAATTAAAAAACAGGAAAAGACAATCTGTGTTCTACCTTGGCCATAAGCCGTAGTGGTATTTTTTATTCACAAATTGTGATAAATTTAGATTTTAATAGTTGCTATGTTATACGAAACTGAATGTTTTGAAATAATTGGGTTGTGTATGAAGGTTCATAGAAAATTAGGGCATGGATTTTTGGAATCAGTATATAAAGATGCTTTAGAAATTGAATTTAATTTAGCCGGAGTTCCATATATAAGGGAGCATGAATTTAAAATCGATTATTTTGGCCACTTTCTTAAAACCAAGTTTTATGCAGACTTCACAGTTTATGAATCAATAATTTTAGAAGCCAAAGCCATATCTGGTATACCCGATGAATTATATGCGAGAACAATTAATTACCTGAAGGTAAGCAATATGAATCTCGGTCTGATAGTTAATTTTGGAAAACCTTCTTTAGAATACAAACGAGTAATTCAAACCAAATAAAAATGGCCACGAATTAAGACTAGATTATAAAACAATTCGTGTAAATCCGTGTAATCCGTGCAATTCGTGTTCTATCTTGGCCTCCGGCCATACTGGTTTCTTATTATCCACGAATTACACGAATGGCCACGAATTAAAATACTGCAATTGAAA
>JBGAVW010000139.1:0-1071 GCA_044227925.1 Saprospiraceae bacterium
CTTTCGTGGATAATATTACATATCTCTCGAATACTGGTTTCAAATACTCCATGGGTCGATGGATAGGTTACCATCAGGCATGATAGCGAATCAGCATATTGGTCTGCAAGCTTTTGTAAGTCATTAATATCTATATTTCCTTTGCTGTCGGTTTTAGTAACCACCACTTTCATACCTGCCATTACGGCGCTCGCAGGATTGGTACCATGGGCGGATTCAGGAATTAAAGCAACTTTTCTTTTAGACTGACCATGATGCTCATGATAAGCTGAAATGGTTAACAGCCCGGCATATTCTCCTTGAGCTCCACTGTTTGGCTGTAAAGAACAGGCTTTCATACCGGTAATGGTGCACAACCATTTTTCCAATGTTGTAAATACCTGATTGTACCCTTCTGCCTGGTCAGCCGGTACAAATGGATGTAATCCTGAGAAAGCATCGAACGAAACCGGCAATAATTCCGAAACCGCATTAAGTTTCATTGTACATGACCCCAAAGAAATCATAGAATGTACCAGCGAAATATCTTTATTTTCCAGGCTTTTTATATACCTCATAAGAGATGATTCCGAGCGATGGGTATTGAAAATCGGGTGGCTGAGGTAATCCGAGGTTCTTTTTAACACTGCAGGAATGGAGCTTATTTTTGAAGAATTTGACTCTGGAATTCCAAATACAGCACAAATATCTTTCAAATCTAAATCGGTGACCGTTTCATCTAAAGATATCTGGATAGCTCCAGTAGGATAATAAAAATTGATTCCAAGACTGGTTGCTTTTTGGGCAATTGTCTTTTGAGTTACGGTATCCACTTCTACTGTAACAGTATCAAAAAAAGCATTGCTCTTAAGCTTATACCCTGCTGTAGACAAAGAGGCCGCTAATTTATTGGCCTTCTGATGTACATCATTACCAATATATCGGATGCCCTGTGGGCCATTGTAGACTGCATACATACCACTCATGATGGCTAATAATGCCTGTGCTGTACAAATATTGCTGGTTGCTTTTTCCCTTTTTATATGCTGTTCCCGGGTCTGTAGTGCCATTCTAAAGGCAGGTCCCTCATAT